>CACDIK010000005.1 GCA_902553005.1 uncultured Alphaproteobacteria bacterium
TCTAGATTTATTCCAATTTTGACAGAATATACAAATCAATCAAAAATAAATTTTAAAAATTTTGAATTAAATATCATTGAAGCATCAGAACAATCTGAGAGATTGTCAATTCCGACTTTAGAAAAAACAATTAAACTAGATGATTTAGTTGACAATTTTCCGTCTGATAGAGGTTTAGTATTTTGTGACGAAGGAAATGAAAATTTACCAACTATTTACAATGCATTAATTAATGAAACAAAAAAATACAAAAAATGGTCTGTCATTATTGGACCTGAAGGTGGTTTTTCTGAAAAGGAACAAAGAACCATCTCTTCTTTGTCTTCATGTATATCCGTCTCTTTGGGAAAAAGAATTCTACGATCAGACACAGCAACTACAGCTGCAATTTTTTCAATTCAATCGGTTATTGAATAAATCATAATGAGCGACAACCTGTCCTAGAATTTTGCCTCTAAATCACTGGTTAATTTACTGAATAATTTATTTATTAGTGTATACAATAACTAATTAAGATGCGCATTTTATCCTTTATTACCGCTACATTTGTGACTTTTGCTTCTTCAGCAAATGGTATTTCTGATTGGCAGTTAGGTTTTCAAACACCTGCAAGTGACGTTATGAGAAATGTTTATGATCTTCATAATTTTGTATTAATTATGATGACTGCAATCACGATATTTGTTTTGTTTCTAATCTTTTACGTTGTATTTAGATTTAGAAGAAAAGTAAATCCAGTTGCTTCTAAAACTACTCATAACACATTTATAGAAATACTCTGGACTGGGATTCCAGTAATAATATTAATTTTTATGGCTATCCCATCATTTAAGTTAGTATATCAGCAAGATGTAATACCTGAAACAGATATGACAATTAAAGTCATAGGCCATCAGTGGTATTGGGAGTATCAATACCCAGAACATGGTGACATTTCTTTTGAGAGTTACATGACACCTGATGAAGAATTAGAACCAGGTGACATTAGATTATTAACAGTAGATAACCACCTAGTTTTACCAGCAAATAAAAATATTCACGTATTAGTTACTGCTGGTGATGTGCTTCATAGTTTTGCTATGCCTTCATTAGGTGTAAAAAAAGACGCGGTTCCTGGAAGACTTAATGAAACATGGTTCAATATAGATGAGCCAGGAATATATAGAGGTCAATGTTCCGAATTATGCGGAACAGGTCATGGGTACATGCCCATTGTCATAGAAGCACTTAATGAAAAAGATTTTAATAATTGGATAATTGAACAAAAAAGTAAGTTAGCATTAGCAAACGAAATAACCACTAAAGAGAATATAATAGAATAGGAGAAAAATGAGTTACGCAGATTCAGCAAGCCACGACCATCATGATCATAAACCAGGTTTTATAAAAAGATGGTTTTTTTCTACCAACCATAAAGATATTGGAACTCTCTATATAATATTTGCCATACTAGCTGGATTAGTTGGAGGTTTCTTTTCACTATTAATGAGAGCTGAATTAGCTGCCCCAGGATTAGATGTTGTAGCTGATGGTCAAGTTTGGAATGTAATTATCACTGCTCACGGTTTGTTAATGGTATTTTTTGTTGTAATGCCAGCATTAATAGGTGGCTTTGGAAACTGGTTTGTCCCATTAATGATCGGTGCACCTGACATGGCTTTTCCAAGAATGAACAACTTTAGTTTTTGGATACTTGTTCCTGCTCTAGTTTTATTAGTTGTTTCAGCAACAATAGGAACTGGCGCTGGTACAGGTTGGACAATTTATCCTCCACTCTCAAATAAACTCGGACACGCAGGACCCTCTGTTGATATGGCAATTTTTGCTCTTCATTTAGCAGGTGCTTCCTCAATCTTAGGTGCAGTTAATTTTATAACAACAATACTTAATATGAGAACGCCTGGAATGACTCTTCATAAGATGCCTCTTTTTGTATGGGCTATGTTAATTACAGCATTCTTACTTTTATTAGCTGTTCCTGTTTTAGCTGGAGCAATTACAATGCTTCTAACTGATAGAAATTTTGGTACAACATTCTTCAACCCTGCAGGTGGTGGAGATCCAGTTCTCTTCCAGCACTTATTTTGGTTCTTTGGTCATCCTGAAGTTTACATTATGATATTACCAGCTTTTGGAATTGTAAGTCAGGTCATTTCTACTTTCTCAAGAAAGCCAGTATTTGGATATCTAGGAATGGTGTATGCTATGATATCTATAGGATTTATAGGTTTTATTGTTTGGGCTCATCATATGTTCACAGTTGGTATGAGTGCAGATTTAAGAGCATATTTTATGCTAGCCACAATTATCATTGCTGTTCCAACTGGTATTAAAATATTTAGTTGGATTGCAACTATGTGGGGTGGATCACTTACATTTGAAACTCCAATGTTATTTGCAATTGGATTTGTTTTCTTATTTACACTTGGAGGAGTAACAGGAGTCATTCTGGCCAATGCAGGAATAGACACTGTAATGCATGATACGTATTATGTTGTTGCACACTTCCATTATGTTCTGAGCATGGGAGCTATGTTTGGAATCTTTGCAGGTATTTACTATTGGTTTGGTAAAATGTCTGGAAGAAAGTATAATGAATTTTTAGGCAAACTACATTTTTGGTTATTTTTTATTGGGGTAAATGTAACATTTTTCCCTCAACATTTCTTAGGACTTGCTGGTATGCCTCGAAGAATTCCAGATTATCCAGATGCTTATGCAGGATGGAATCTTGTATCAACATATGGTTCTTACATCTCTTTTGCTGCTACCTTGATATTTCTTTTCGCAATTGTGTATGCTTTATTTTTTGGAAAGAAAGAAGTCGCAAACCCGTGGGGAGAGGGAGCTGATACTCTTGAATGGACACTTTCTTCACCTCCACCATTCCATCAGTTTGAGACTTTACCTAAATTCAAAGGATAATTTACGTGGATGCTAAATCCTTAGAAGCTGGTTATAGCAATAATTTTCTTTTAAGAAAATTTAAAGGTTATTATGAACTAATGAAACCAAGAGTTATGTCCTTGGTTATTTTTACTGCGTTTGTTGGAATGTTTTTGGCACCTGGGCAGATAACATTTCTAAATAGTTTGCTCGTAATATTTGCTATTGCGTTGGGAGCCGGTTCTTCAGCAGCAATAAATATGTGGTTCGATGAAGATATAGATAAAACTATGGAAAGAACAAAACTAAGACCAATTCCGCTTGGAGTAGTTTCTAAAAATGAAGCCTTAGTTGTAGGGATATTAACGGGGACTATTTCTTTAATTTTGATGCAATGGTTCTCGAACTCGTTAGCAACTAGTTTACTTCTTTTTACAATTCTCTTTTATGTATTTATCTATACATTTTGGCTTAAACGAACAACTTCATTAAATATAGTTATTGGAGGAGCAGCAGGAGCAATTCCTCCAATTATTGGATGGACAGCAGTTATTCCTGAATTAAATTTCTTACCAATTAGTTTATTTGTAATTATATTTTTTTGGACCCCACCTCATTTTTGGGCTCTATCCGTATATAGATATAATGATTATAAAAATGCTAATGTGCCTATGTTACCAAATGTAAGCAGTATTGAAGATACAAAAAAACAGATTGTTTATTATGCTGTAATATTAATTTTATCGAGTTATCTTCCATACTTAGATAGCAAAGTTGGAATAATATACTTAACTATAGTTACTATATTAAATTTATTATTATTTAATAGTTCTTTAAAGTTAAAAAAATCTAGAGAAAAAAAATCAATACCAAATTCTGAAGGCTTAAAATTTTTTGCTATTTCAATTCTTTATTTATTCAGTTTATTCTCAGCCTTATTGATTGATCATGTGGTACTAAGATGAAAAATAGAAGAAGAAAAAATATTATCACTTTAATTATTCTACTTTGTATTGTCGCTTTCTTTTATTTGTGGACTTTATTTAAGGCTAATATTTTTGGAGTATAATGACAAACACTAGAACAGCTTTAGGATTATCGTTAATTGTTTTAACAATGATAACTTTAGTTGCTTTTTCCGTACCTTTATATGACTTATTTTGTCGTGTTACTGGTTATGGTGGTAAGACAAGTACATCTGAGTTCCTTTCATCATCAATTTTAGAAAGAGATATTAATCTTAAATTTAATGCCGATGTTAATGATAGTATAAATTGGACATTCACCGCACCAGAAAATATTAAATTTAAGGTTGGTGAAAATAAACTTGTTAACTATAAAGCTACAAATCAATCTGAAGTTGAAACAATTGGAACTGCGACATTTAATGTTTTACCAGAAAAGGTTGGTCCGTATTTTATTAAAACACAGTGTTTTTGTTTTGAAAAGCAAGCTTTAAAACCTGGTGAAACAGTTGAAATGCCGGTTGTGTTTTATATAGACCCTTCAATTAATGAAGATCCAACAATGAAAGATGTCGAAGAGATAACATTGTCATATACCTTTTTTAAATATATAGAATAACCAATGGCTAATAAATCAACAACAGGGCAGAAACATCCATATCACTTAGTTGATCCAAGCCCACTTCCATTTTTATCATCAATAGCTGGTCTAGCAATGGCTGCCGGTCTTGTATTTTATATGCATTATGGAACTTCTTGGCTTCTTATCCTTGGCACAATTGGTTTGTTAACTATTATGTTTTTATGGTGGAGAGACGTAATTCAAGAGTCAACTTTTCAAAAGGTTCATACACCTGTTGTGGAACTGGGACTAAGATATGGAATGGCGCTTTTTATTGCATCAGAAGTAATGTTCTTTGTTGCTTTTTTCTGGGCTTTCTTTGATGCAAGTTTAACACCTAAATTACCTATAGAAGAATTCTCTGAAACTTTTGATAGTAAGGGTGCTGTTGGAATTTGGCCGCCAGAAGGTATCAAAACATTTGATCCTCTTGATGTTCCTTTTCTAAATACATTAATATTATTAATGTCAGGTACTACTTGTACATGGGCTCACCATGCTGTTAGAGAAGGACATAGAGATCAAGCCATTCAGGCATTATGGTGTACTGTTGGTCTCGGAATTTTCTTCTCTTTTATGCAGGGTGTAGAATATTACGAAGCAGCTCATCATTATTTTAGTTTTACTGACGGAATATATCCGTCAGTATTTTATATGGCTACTGGTTTTCATGGATTTCATGTAATGGTTGGAACAGCATTTCTAGCTGTTTGTTTGTATCGTGTTTATAAAAATCATTTTACTCCAGATAGACATTTTGGATTAGAGGCAGCAGCATGGTACTGGCACTTTGTTGACGTTGTTTGGCTATTCTTGTTTGTCTGCGTTTATGTTTGGGGTGCATAAATTAAAAACTTTCCCATAAAATTTTTTTTATTTAGTTTATTTTGTATTGTGCTGACAATATTTTTAGGAATTTGGCAATTGCAAAGACTGGAATGGAAAGAAAAAATTATTGCCGAATTTAATGAACTAAAGGATCAAAAACCACTTTCACTTTCAATGGGAAAAATGAAGTATCCAAATATTGATGAGTTTACTAAAGTTATCACTTTAGGAACTGTTGACAGAAGTAAAAAAATTTTTTTTCCTGCTAAAACATTGAATGGGATTTCTGGTGTTAGAATAGCTAGTTTATTGTCAGATAATCATGGTAATAATTATTTAATTGATGAAGGTTGGTTTGAGCAAAGCAGATATGATTATTTTAAAGACAATAATGAAATAATAAATGCTGAAATTCTAGGATACATCCGATACCCAACTCAAAAAAAGATGTTTACTCCCGAGAATTCTATCTCTTCAAATGAATGGTATTATTATGATTTGGAGCAAATTCAAACTTTCTTAAATGTTAAGATAAATCAGAAGTTTTTCATTAAAAATATGAGTAATTACGCAGAGAATTTCTTAATACCATCATCTCAAACTCATAATTTTTCAAATAATCATTTGCAGTATGCAATTACATGGTTTTTGATGAGTTTTTCTTTTTTGATTATTTTTATAATTTATTTATTTAGGAAGAAAAAATGAAAACATATTTAAAACTTAAAGAGATCTTTAATGAAGCTTCACTGACATCAGATATTGCAGGTATTTTACACTGGGATATGTCAACAATGATGCCGAGCAGCTCAAGAGATCAAAGATCAGATCAATTAGCCTATTTATCAAAACTTAGTCATAGTAAAATTTCATCTTCTGAAGTCGGTGATCTAATTGAAGATTCTAAGAATCTTAATCTAAGTAACAGTGATCAGAAAAACTTAAATGAAATGGATAGAGAATATAAATTAGCTTCTGCTATTCCAACGGAGCTTGTAGAAAAAATTTCAAAATCTTCAGCTAAATGTGAAGGTGTTTGGCAAGAGGCAAGGGAAAAGTCAGATTTTAATTTAGTAAAAAAGGATTTAGAAGAACTTATAAATTTAATAAAAGAAGAAGCTAATATTCTAGGGGAAACTTTTAAAGTTTCTCCTTATGAAGCACTAATAAATAAATTTGAATCTTCTTCAGAAGAAAATAAAATATCTGAAGTATTTGATGATTTACAAAAATTTCTAACACCACTTATTGATAAAATTATTGATAAGCAAAAAAAAGAAGAAACATTTCAATTTGAAACAAGTATTGATGAAGAAAAGCAGAAAAATATTTCTGAATATATAATGAAACAAATAGGTTTTGATTTTACAAGAGGAAGACTTGATAAAAGTGTTCACCCTTTTTGTGGAGGATCTACAAATGATGTTAGAATTACAACTAGATATAATAATGAAAATCCATTTTCATCTTTAGATGGTGTTATGCATGAAACTGGACATGCATTATATGAGCTAAACCTACCAAAAGATTGGATGTATCAGCCAGCAGGCAAATCTAGAGGGATGGCCATGCATGAAAGTCAATCACTATTAATTGAAATGCAAATCACTAGATCATTAGCTTTTAAAAAATTTTTATCTAATACTTTAAATAAAAAATTTAATATTAAAGACAAAGCTACAAATCCAGACAATCTTTACAAATTAGGTACCCGAGTAAATAAATCTTTTATAAGGGTTGAGTCGGATGAAGTAACCTATCCCTTGCATATTATTTTAAGATTTAATTTAGAAAGAAAAATTTTTAACAATGAAATAAATATTACAGACATTCCAGATGCTTGGAATGATGAATTTAATAAATTATTTAATTTATCGATAAATAAAGACACTGATGGATGTTTACAAGATATTCACTGGTTTGCCGGATTATTTGGATACTTTCCAACATATTCATTAGGAGCACTCACTGCTGCTCAATTTGCCTCTCAATTGAGAACTGATCAGCAGGAATTAGATCAGGAAATAGAAAATGGTGAATTTTCAAATTTAGTAAATTGGCTTAAAAAAAATATCCATGAAAAAGCTAGTTTTTTTTCAACTAATGAGATTTTAGAACAGGTTACAAAGTCGCCTTTAAATGCTAAATATTTCAAAGAATATATTACTAATCGCTATCTTTAATGAAATATTTAAGCACAAGAGATGATTCTCTAAGCAGATCATTTAACGATATACTTTATCAAGGATTATCAAGAGATGGTGGTCTGTATTTACCCCAAAGTTGGCCGAAAATAGATTTACTGAGTTTAAAAAATAAATCATACGAAGAAGTGGCATACGAAATTATTTTTCCTTATGTAAATGAAAATATAGAAAAATTAGAATTACAAAAAATTTTAAATGAGACTTATGCAAATTTTAGTCATGAAAAAATAGCTCCATTAGTAGAATTAGAAAATAATAAATTTTTATTAGAATTAATTTATGGACCTACTTATGCTTTTAAAGATTATGCTTTACAATTCCTTGGTAACCTATTTTCTACAAGTTTAGAGATGTCTCCAAAAAAAATTACTGTTTTAGGGGCAACTTCTGGCGATACTGGGTCAGCTGCAATTCATTCTTTTAAATCAAAAAAAGATATAAATGTGTTTATCCTACATCCTCATAATAAAGTATCACCTATTCAACAAAAACAAATGACTACAGTAATTGATAAGAATATTTTTAATATAGCTGTAGATGGTAATTTTGATGATTGTCAAAAAATTGTCAAAGAACTATTTGTTGATAATGAAATACAAAAGTCTACTTCTTTAACTGCAGTAAACTCTATAAATTGGGCACGATTAATTGCGCAAGTTGTTTATTATTTTTGGGCTTACTTGCAAATTAATAAGCAGCAAATTAATTTTATTGTTCCTTCGGGAAATTTTGGCAATATTTTTTCAGCCTTTGTTGCTAAACAAATGGGATTACCTATTGGTCATTTACATATTGCAACAAATTCTAATGATATCTTAAAGTCCATAGTAGACACTGGATCAATGAAAAAAAAATCTGTTTCTCAAACTTATAGCCCTAGTATGGATATACAAGTTTCAAGTAATTTTGAGAGGCAAATTTTTGAAAGCTTCAATAGAAATAGCAAAAGAGTAAATGAAGTATTTGAAAGTTTTTCATCAAAAGGTTTTTATCAATTTGATGACTCTGTTTTAGCTAAGTTTCAGCAAATATATAAAGCTTCTTCAATTGATGATAGTCAGACTCTGGAAACAATTAAATATGTATACGAAAAATTTAATTATATTGCTGATCCACATACTGCAACAGGACTAAAAGTATTATTAGATAAAAAAGATGATGAGGCATGGGTATCTTTGGTTTGTGCACATCCTGCAAAATTTGACAAAGCTGTGAATAAAGCAATTAATAAAGAAATTGATATACCGAAAGAATTGAGCAATCTCTTTGATAAAGAGGAAAAGATGACTATATTACCTAATAGTACTATAGATGTAAAAAACTTCATCTTAGAAAAAATTAGCAATGCATAAAATTACAACACTAGAAAATGGATTAAGAATAGTAACCCAGAATATGCCAGGGTTGGAAACAGTATCAATGGGTATATGGAATTTTGTTGGCGGCAGAGATGAAACAAAAGACATAAATGGTGTTGCTCACCTTTTAGAGCATATGGCTTTTAAGGGTACATCAACGAAAAATGCTCTTCAAATAGCTGAAACAATTGAAAATGTTGGCGGAGATATAAATGCCTATACTTCAAAGGAAATAACAGCTTATTATGTAAAGCTCTTAGCTGATGATCTGCATTTTGGAATAGATATTCTGACAGATATTTTGCAAAATTCTACATTTGCAGAAGATGAACTTAATAGAGAAAGGGGAGTCATAATTCAAGAAATTGGAATGTACCTTGATACTCCTGATGATATGATTTTTGATTATTGGCAAGAAAAAGCATACCCGGACCAGCCAATGGGACGTTCTATATTGGGTAAAACTGATATCATTAAAAATATTTCAAGAGATGAAGTTAAAGACTTTATGATGAATAATTATAATCCAAAAAAAATGATTATAAGTGCAGCTGGAAAAATTGACCATGATCAATTTGTTGAATCAATTAAAAAATCATGCACTAAGTTACCAGCCGGATTATCAACGCAAAGAGAGAAAGCAGATTATAAATCAGGAGAATACAGAGAAGATAAAAAATTAGAACAGATTCACTTACTACTTGGTTTTGAAGGTATAGATTACCACCATGATGATTACTATTCTTTATTGGTTTACTCTTCTTTATTAGGCGGAGGTATGTCATCAAGATTGTTTCAAGAGATTAGAGAGAAACGTGGTCTTGTTTATGGTATTTCTTCTTTCAGTTCATCTTACACTGACACTGGTGTTTTTGGTATTTATTGTGGAACAGGTGAAAATCAAATCCAAGAGCTCATACCTGTTTTATGTGATCAACTAAATGAAAGTCCTAATTCAGTTACAGAAAAGGAAATAAATAGAGGTAAAGCTCAATTGAAAGCAAGCTTAATGATGGGGAGGGAAAGTGCATTTAGAAGATGTGAGAGTGCTGCTAGACAACTTTTGGTCTTTAATAGAATAATCGAACCCGCTGAAACTATTAAAAATATAGACAAGGTCTCTAAAGAGACTGTCCAAAAGATAGCTAATGAAATTGTAAAAGGGCCAATAACTATATCGAGTATTGGACCATTATCTAAACTTGAAAATATTGATAAAATACAAAATCGTATTAATTAAATCGTTCAAAATTTAAAAAATTTTATGATTAAGTTTGCAACTTTTTTTTTAATTACGATATTTCTATCAACTACTGCAATAACAAAAGAGAAATATCCTTTTCAAGGTGGTCAAGGATTTGATACAAAGTACTTATGGGATAAAAATTTGAATGGTAAGAAAAAATGGCTTCTACCAAAAAAGATGCTTAAGGATCAATTTCTAGCGAAACTCTTAGCGTACGATAAAACCCAATTTTGGTTTACAATGCATGATTTTATTGCAACAGGAGATTTCAACAGAGATAGTGTTCAAGATTACGTAGTAACAGTTTTAAATCTTGATAAACAATTCAAAGCAAAATTAGACGAGGATCTAGGTATCTATGTCTGTAAAGCTAATAAAGATGCTGGTGCTTGTTTGTCAGAAAAAGGTGTTACACAACATAACTATCAAATTATTCTTGGTAAAAAAGAAACTGGAAGAGCTGAAGGAAAAGAGTCATATTGGGGTACAGGGCTAATACAAGACAATTTACCATTCATTCAATGTGGAACTGCTCAACCACTTATTGCAGATTTCAATGGCGACGGTTGGGACGACATTTATTTGGCAGCGGCCGTTAATGATTTTGGAACAGGTTGCGGTGGTTATCATTCTTATTTCTTGTCACAGCCAGAAGGATTCTTAAAAGAGTCAAGCGAATCACATATTGGTGACGGTAAAGATTTCAATAAAAAATATAATAGAATTTGTAATTATTCACACAGAGCTGATGCAGGTGACTTTGATAAAGATGGTGATATTGACATCATTCTTGCAAGTATTGATTGGAAAGGCAACAACGGTGAAATGATTTGTCTTATCAACGACGGTAAAGGTAATATGAAAAGTTCAACTTGTGGTAATCAATATGCCTTTATTG
The DNA here is from genome assembly GCA_902553005.1 of uncultured Alphaproteobacteria bacterium. GTDB lineage: Bacteria > Pseudomonadota > Alphaproteobacteria > HIMB59 > CACPNW01. Next base: position 11,011 of record CACDIK010000005.1, read on the forward strand.
TAAGACACGCAGATTTTGATGGTGATGGATACATCGATATGTTGGCTGGTGCTCATAGTTCAGATTGTTTTAAATATCATAGCAATTGGAAGGGTCATCAAAAAAGTTCTAAAAACAGACACAGTCTAAGAATTCTTTGGGGTAATGGTACTAACAAATGGAACACCAAAAACTCAAAAGAAATAAAAAATGTAGGATATCACACAAAGACTAAAGATAATATTCCGCTATGTAATCCAGTAGGAACTATGGTTGCTGATGTTGATAACGATGGTGATATGGATTTAGTAGGCTCAACTATTGGTCTTAATTATGTTGGAGGTTATTTAATTACTTACTTGAATGACGGTAAGGGTAACTTCACAATCGGCTGGCAACAATCAATACATAGTGTAACTAAATATAACAAAGAGAATTGGCCTATGTCAGAAGTTAATCACGACGAGAATGGTTGGTACATATCATTACATCCTGCAGATATTAACTTTGATGGTAACATAGATTTCATGGTTAACGGTCATTGGCTTAATTCCGGCAATAATGATGTTTATATAAATAATGGAGATGGAACTTTTAAAACAGTAAGTGATTTTGACTTGAGAAAGTATGCAAAAATATTCTAGATAAAAATCTTAAAAATTGTTTAATTAAATTTTAAAAAGTTATTTTATTTTAAAGTCTTCTTTTATTGAATGATTAAGTTCTCCATCTTCAGATGATAAATTCATAGATACTTTTATGGATTCACCTATTTTGATACTTCCTTCAGTAAATTTTTTTCTTATGTATTTTTCTATTTCACGTTGAGAACTAATGCCAACTTGTTTAAGAAACTTTCTTATCTCTAGATTTAAATTATCTTCATCCATAATTCACTATAAATTATTTTGATAGATTCATTCAATAATGTTATTAATTTTATGTGGAAACTGCTTCTTTTAAAACTAAACTTGGCTGGATTACAGTAAAAAAAAATAGTGGCAGCATCTTTTCACTGAGTTTTGGAAAAACAAATAAAACGATTGATTTAATTAATATTAAGAATCAGATCAATTTATATGCTTCTGGAAAACTAAAAAATTTTAAAATTAAATATTCTTTTGAAGGCTCCCCTTTGCAAAAAAAAATTTGGAAGGAATTATCTAAAATTAAATATGGTAAAGTTTCAACATATGGAGAAATAGCAAAAAAAGTTGGTACTTCACCAAGATATGTCGGTAATGTTTGTGGACAAAATAAACTTTTACTTATTATACCTTGTCACCGCGTAATTCGTAGTGACGGTAAACTCGGAGGATTTTCTGGAAGAGGGGGGATCAAACTAAAAAAAAAATTACTTAATTTAGAAAAAAATGTCTCATAAAATAATTATTCTTCAACATACACCCTTAGTTACACCTGGATACTTTACAAAGTTAATGAGTGAAGACTTTGTTGAAACAACAATTATTCGATTGGATGAAGGAGAAAAGATTCCTGTTAATCTTGATATATTTGATGGAATGATATGTTTAGGTGGACCAATGGATACTTGGATGGAAGAACAATATCCGTGGATGATTGAAGAAAAAAATAAGATAAAGGAATTTGTTCTCAATAATCAAAAACCATATCTCGGAATTTGTTTAGGATGTCAATTTTTAGGAGAAATTCTTGGTGGCAAAGTAATTAAATCTAATCCTCCAGAAATTGGAGTTCTAAATATTAATATTTTAGATAATAAAAAAAAGGATCAACTTTTTCAAAATTTTAATAATGAGATTAAAGCATTACAATGGCATAGTTACGAAGTAAGTGAGATAAATAATTCTGATGTTACTATTTTAGGTTCTTCAGATATTACAAAATTTCAAATTTTTAAGTATAAAAAACATGCTTATGGTATTCAATTTCATATGGAAGTAGATGAAAACACAATCATTAAATGGTCCAAAGTTCCTGAATTAAAAAATGCTTTAGAAAAATATTTAGGAAAAAACTCTATTGATGAACTTGATAAATTGCTTAGAAATAATATTCAAGAAATGAACAATAATACTAAAAAATTATACAAAAATTTTAAAAATTTAATGACTACCTAAAAGTTTCATGTTTAAATAGTTTTGGAGAAAATGTATGAAAAAAATTAAAGGACCTGCAATATTTTTAGCACAGTTTATAGGAGATAAAGAACCATTTAATTCACTACCTAGTATCTGTAAATGGGTATCTGATCTTGGATATAAAGGAATTCAATTGCCAGCAGAAAATTTAGCAGTTTTTGATTTGGATAAAGCAGCTTCGAGTAAAGATTACTGTGATGAAATAAAAGGAATAGCAAAAAATTTTAATCTTGAAATAACTGATATTGCATCTCATCTAACAGGTCAATTGGTTGCAGTTCATCCTGCTTATGATACACTCTTTGATGGTTTTGCTGCTGATGAGGTAAAGGGTAATCCAAAAGCTAGACAAGAATGGGCAGTAAAAAGGATGATGAATGTCGCTCAAGCATCAAAAAACTTAAATTTAAAAACTGCTGCTACATTTTCTGGTGCTTTATGTTGGCCCTTTCTTTATCCATTTCCTCAAAGACCTGAAGGTTTAGAATATGAAGCTTTTGGTGAATTAGCAAAAAGGTGGTATCCAATTTTAGATAAATTTGATGAGTGTGGAGTAGATCTTTGTTACGAAATTCACCCTAGTGAGGATTTACACGATGGTTCAACTTTCGAAATGTTTTTAGACAGAGTAAATAATCATCAACGTTGTAATATGTTGTATGACCCAAGTCACTATGTTCTCCAATGTTTGAACTATCTTGATCACATAGATATTTACCATGAAAGAATCAAAATGTTTCATGTTAAAGATGCAGAATTTAATCCGTCTGGTAGGCAAGGAGTTTACGGAGGTTATCAATCATGGATAAACAGAGCAGGTAGATTCAGATCACTTGGTGATGGCCAGGTTGATTTTAAATCAATTTTTTCAAAACTATCTAGTTATAATTTTGATGGATGGGCAGTTTTAGAGTGGGAATGCTGTATTAAAAGCCCTGAACAAGGTGCAGCTGAAGGAGCTCCATTTATTCAAAATCATATTATTGAAGTTACAGACAAAGCATTTGATGATTTTGCAAGTTCTGGAACCGATGAGCAAGCTAACAAAAAGATTTTAGGTATATAAGGAGTAATTATGGGAAGAAGATTAAAACTTGGGATGATAGGTGGTGGCCAAGGAGCTTTTATTGGAGCCGTGCATCGTCTATGCGCAAGGATGGATGATAAGTATGAATTTGTTGCTGGTTGTTTATCTTCAACTCCTGAAAAAGCTGCTAAGTCTGCTGAAGAAATTGGCCTTGATCCCTCAAGAAGTTACCCTGATTTTAAAACTATGGCTGAAGAAGAATCTAAAAGAGATAACGGCATTGAAGTAGTATCCATTGTTACACCAAATCATATGCATGCTGCACCAGCAATAGAATTTCTAAGTAAAAATATTCATGTTATTTGTGATAAACCTATGACTTCTACAATGGAAGATGCTCATAAATTAGTTGAAGCAGTCTCTAAATCTGATGCTCATTTTTTCTTAACTCATAATTATTCCGGATATCCAGTTGTTAGGGGTATGAGATCAATTATTGAAAATGGAGTGCTAGGCAAAATAAGAATTATTAAAGGATCTTATCTTCAGGGTTGGCTTGGCTCAAAAGAAGAAGACTCAGGTTCTAATAAACAAGCAGAATGGAGAACTGATCCTTCAAGAAGTGGAGCTGCAGGAAGCGTGGGTGATATAGGTAGTCATGCAATGCATTTGTTAGAATTTATAACCCAATTAAAATTACAATCAGTTAGTGCAGATCTAACTACTTTTGTTGAAGGAAGAAAATTAGATGATGATGCTTCTATAATGATCAGATTAAATAATGGTGCTAAGGGATCATTATCCATCTCTCAAGTTGCAACAGGTGAAGAAAATAATTTTAGTGTTGCTATTTATGGTGACAAGGGTGCATTGAAATGGAGTCAAGAAAATCCAAATTATGCAACATTTAGTCAAGTAGGGGAGGCGAGTCAGATAATAACTAGAGGTGGTTCGATTAAAGTTGAAGGAAGTGAAGCTAATGTCCGAATCCCTGCAGGTCACCCAGAAGGATATCTTGAGGCATTTGCACAAATCTATTCAGATGTTGCAGATGTTATTCAAAATAAAGATAATAAGGAAGAATTATTAAAGATGCTTCCAAATATTGATGATGGTTTGCACATAATGAAATTTATTAATGCTACTGTAGATTCGAGCAATAATAATTCTAAGTGGATAAATTTATCTGAAATAAATTGATATTTTAGCAGTTTTATTAGTTATTTTTATATATGCAAATATTGCATACCAATATTCTCTTAAATATTCTTACTAAAATTTAATAATAAACTAATTCATTCATTACGTTCATCACTCTTTTGGGGTGACGGAAGTAGACGAAAGTCGAAGGAACGCATGCAAAGTTATAAATCGTTCAATTTGCCCTTAGGCGAATCGGAAGTAGGTTAAACCGAAGGAACGCGGATCTTAGTAATTAATTTCCATAGCTAAGCATGAAAAGTAACGCATGACTCAATGTGAGCCATGTACTGTGAAATTTATAATGGAGGATTAATGTTAAAAAAATCTATATATTTCATTAGCATTATTGCTGTCTTTATGCTCTTTAGTTCATATGCAAGAGCAGAAGTTGATGGTGAAGTGCAATACATTTTAAATACATTCCTATTTCTTGTATCTGGGTTCTTAGTCATGTGGATGGCAGCAGGATTTGCAATGCTTGAATCAGGACTTGTTACGTCCAAAAGTGTAGCAACAATTGCTGCAAAAAATATAGGCTTATATTCTATTGCTGGTTTAATGTTCTGGTTAGTTGGATATAATATGGCATATGGTATTCCTGCAGGTGGATTTATAGGATCTCCAATTCCTTGGAGTGATGGTAGTGCTCTTGATACAGGTTATTCAGATGGTTCTGACTGGTTTTTTCAGATGGTATTTTGTGCAACAACATGTTCAATTGTATCTGGAACACTAGCTGAACGAATTAAAATTTGGCCATTTTTTATTTTCTGTGCTTTATTAACCGGTTTCATTTATCCAATCGAAATGGGTTGGCAGTGGGGTGGAGGATACCTAGCGGAAGCAGGTTTCTCAGATTTTGCTGGTTCAACTTTAGTACATAGTGCAGGAGCAGCAGCAGCACTTGCTGGTGCAATTTTGTTAGGTCCAAGATTAGGACGTTTTACTGATAGTGGTGAAGCAGCACCTATGGAACCTTTTGCAAATTCATCAATTCCTCTTGCAACTTTAGGTGTATTTATCCTATGGCTTGGATGGTTTGGATTTAACGGTGGATCACAATTAGCTATGGGTACATTTGATGATGTAACAGCAGTAGCAACAATATATATTAATACTAACCTGGCAGCTGGTGCAGGTGTAATGGCTTGTGCAGTTATTTCTAGATTAGTAACTGGTAAAACAGATGTAGTAATGATGCTTAATGGTGCATTGGGTGGTCTTGTAGCAATAACTGCTGAACCATTAGCCCCATCACCAATCCTCGCAATAATCATTGGTGCAGTTGGTGGATTAATTGTCTTCTACGGTACTAGACTTTTAATATCTCTAAAAATTGACGACGTTGTTGGTGCAATTCCTGTACATGGTTTTGCTGGAATTTTTGGAACATTAGTTGTTCCAATTTCAAACAGCGCAGCAAGTTTTGGTGCACAACTTTACGGTATAATAGCAATTAATGTTTTCGTTTTTGTTGTATCATTTATTATTTGGTACATAATGAAAATGCTCTTTGGTATTAGAATCAGTGAAGAAGCTGAAAAACTTGGTACTGATAAATCTGAAGTAGGCGTAATGGCTTATAGCATCAGAGACTAATGAATTTAGTGATTAGCATATCAACTCCTTATAGTTGGTCACTAAAAATGGGAGAGCATTTGCTCTCCCAAGCTTGCTAAATATTAGTGAGACTTTTTATGACTGAAGCAGAAATAATAAAAGAAAAAAAAAGAAACATATATTCAAGCTTTTTCTCTGAAGATTATGTCTCTAAATTTTTATTTAAATCAATTTTACACCATGTTATCTCTTTAGAAATATATGAAAATAATAAATTGAATGGAATTTCATTTGAAACTATTTGTGGAAACATACCTAAGTCGATTGGTTCTAGATCATCCATTCAATCAATTTTAAACGAAGCTTTAGAAAAAAATATCTTTGTAAAAGAGCAAAGTAAGTCAGATAAAAGAATTAAAAATTATTATCTAAGTAATAATTTTCTTGATATGATTAATACTTGGTTAAGAAAAGAGGGTTCATTTTTTAGGAAGATGAGTTTAGAAAATTAATTTTATTTTTAAAAATTAATCTAATATTATTCTTAAATTAAGGAGATAAAATATGAAAACATCATTCAATATCAGCGGAAAGAAATATATTTTGAAATATGAAAGAAAAATGCCTGAGAAAGAAGTAATTAAAATGAAATCATTTGTGACTAATAAAGGAACAAAACTTACAAAAACTGCAAAGTTTAAAATAAAAAAAGTTTTAGAAAAAGATAAGGAAAGGGTTTTTGAAATTGTTCTATAATTAACAATTTCCAGAGAATATTGATAGTTTACTTGCATCTATTCCCAATAAATTAAATGCATCTTTCCACTTATTATTAACCTTTTCGTCAAAAATAAAATCACTATTTGTTTTTAGCGTCATCCAACTATTTGACGCTAATTCTTTTTCGATTTGTCCTGGACCCCATCCTGCATATCCAAGAGCTAGAATACTATTCTTTGGACCATTACCTTTAGAAAGGTCTTCAAAAAATTCTGAAGTACTAGTTAACGCCACCCCTTTATCTATTGTCAGGGTTTCTTTTTGAATTACTTCGTCAGAATGTAAAACGAACCCCCTACCACTTTCAACAGGACCACCATAGCGGATGTAAAGTTTCTTATCTTCTAAGGGCTTGTCTATACCTAGTTGTTCAAGCAAATCGGGGTAAAGGTCATAATCGATTTTTTTGTTGATTATTATACCCATAGCCCCATCTTTAGAGTGAGCACACATATATATTACCGTTTTTTCAAACCTATCATCTTCTAACGAAGGCATTGAAATTAAGAACTGACCAGTTAAATTCATATAGTATATATATTCGCGTTAATTTATATTTTTCAATATTGTATTGATTTATTTTATATGGACAAGATAATAAAAGTTATAAATCTGTTAAAAATTGCAATAATATTTGCGCTTGGGCTATTTAGCACAGCTGGATACTCCTTGTCTTCAGATTGGGCAATTAGTGAAAAATCAAAAGTTAGATTAATTTCACCAATGACTGCATCAAATAATAATAACCAATTAATTTTAGCCTTAGAGTATGAATTGGAAGAGGAATGGAAAACATATTGGAAATCTCCTGGAGGGGGAGGTTTTCCTCAAAAAATTATATGGAATAACTCCTCCAATGTGAAAGATATTAAAATATTATGGCCAGAGCCAATTGAATTTGAAATACTTGGTTTAAAATCAATTGGATACAAAGATAAAGTTATCTTTCCTTTGATTGTAGATATTGAAGATAATAAAAAACAAACAGATTTAAATTTAAATATAAATTATTTAGTTTGTAGAGATGTTTGTATTCCTGGTAATGCAGATATATTTTTAAACTTACCATCTGGAGATGGAGCGTACACAGATTATTTTTTTGAAATTGAAAAAGTTTTATCTACTACCTTAAATAATAATATTGATTTTACACCTATTTCTAATTTTTCATTTAAAGCTATTGAAAATAGTAATAATGTTATTTTTGATATAGAAATATCAACAAATTCTTTTTTTGATAATCCAAAAATTTTTATACACACACCATTTGGACTACCTGTTGTAGAACAAATAAATAATTATTCCCTTGATTTTCAAAAACTTAACACCTCTTTATATTACAGTGCCGATCAATTTAATGAAAAAAAATTTCCAATAGAAATATTTTTTTATGACAATAATCACAGTTTTAAAGTTGAAAAAAAAGTAGAAATTGAAAATGTAGATAAAAATATTTCAATAAACAATAGTCTTATATACTTACTCTTAATTTCACTATTAGGCGGATTTATTTTGAATCTTATGCCATGCGTATTTCCTGTATTATCGTTAAAATTATTATCTGTAATTAATTCTGAAGATAAAAAGATAAAAAGTAGTTTTTTTATAACTGTATTGGGTATTATTACTTCTTTTCTTATACTTGGTGTATTTTTTGCTTTACTGAAACAGATCAATATTTCAATTTCTTGGGGTATGCAATTTCAAGAACCATACTTTTTAATGTTCATTTTAATGATTATATCAATGTTCTTCTTGAACACACTAGGCCTTTTTCAAATAAATTTACCAAGTTTTTTACATTCATCTAATATTTTAAATTCAGGAAATAATTTTTATACAAAGAATTTTTTTAATGGTTTTTTTGCTACACTACTTGCTACTCCATGTTCTGCACCTTATTTAGGAACAGCTGTCACAGCTGCATTTACTCAATCAACAACATATTTATTTTTAATATTCTGTTTTATGGGTATAGGGATGAGCTTACCTTATTTGTTTGTAGCTTTTTTTCCAGGCCTAATTTCCTTTTTACCTCGATCTGGAAAATGGATGATTTATTTTAAATATTTTCTATCTATTTTATTATTAATAACAATAGTTTGGCTTTTAAGTATATTAAATAATTATTTTAATTATTTTTTTATAGTTACATTTACTGTTTTATTAATCTTAATATCAGCAATTCTAAAATTTAGAATTTACCAAATTCCCTTAATTATTTCTTTAATAATTATTTTCTTTTTAACACCATATATAAATTCTTTTCAAAAAATTAATGAAGAAAACTATAAAAATAACAATTGGCTAGATTTTAATGCTAAAAATATTCCTGAAATAATAGCTAATAATGAAATTGTTTTTTTAGATATAACTGCTGATTGGTGCATTACCTGTAAGTTTAATAAAATCAATGTCTTAAATTCAAAAACAATTTCAGATTTTTTTGATTCACAAGCAGTGACATTGATAAAAGCTGATTGGACACAACCAAATGAAAAAATAAATAAATTTTTAAAAAAATATAATAAATTTGGCATACCATTTAATGCCTTTTACTCTTCAAAGTTTCCTGAAGGCATAGTAATGAGTGAAATATTGACCGAGAAACAAATATTTGAAACATATAATAAAGTTAAATAAAAAACATGATTATTGATGATTTTAAAGTACCTATTATTAAAAAAGGTGTTTCATCAGTTTCTTCATTAAAAAATGAATTTATAAATAAAAAAATTATCCTATTTGGTGTGCCAGGAGCATTTACGCCAACTTGTTCTGAGAAACATCTTCCAGGTTATATAAAATTGTATAATTCATTTATAAATAAAAAAATTGATGGAATTTATTGTCTCTCTGTAAACGATGAGCATGTTATGAAATCTTGGTTATTGAGTTATACAGATGGAGAAAAGATCAATGGAATTGCAGATGGAAATGCTGAGATTACAAAATATTTTAACTTGATATCTGATAAGACAAAAAATTACATGGGCTTTAGGTGCCGAAGATTTGCCATGATAATTGAAAATAATGTAGTTATAAAAAAATTTATTGAAAATAATGGCGAATACCAAGTAAGTTCAGCTGAATATATTTTAGAAAAAATTTAACTTTTTAATTTAATAACTTTAACTTTTTCTTCTTTGAATTAAAGCGTAAACTGTTACTGCAACAGTGATCATCAAACCATTAATAAATTTAACATAAAACCCAGACAACCCTAAAGCAACTATTCCTGACTCTAATGAACCTATAATTAAAACACCTATGAATGTTCCAAAAATAGTACCTCTACCACCAAAAACTGAAGTTCCTCCAACAAAGACAGCTGCTAATGTTGTTAACATTAACCCCTCACCTTGTGTAGGCCAGAAATATAACATTTCATACATTGTAAAAATTCCTGCTAAAGCGGAGAAAAATCCTAATTGAACAAAAGCAATAATTTTTACATTGTCGACATTAATTCCCATCATTTGTGCGCTTGCTTTGTTATCACCTACAAAGTGGATATGATTTCCAAATTTATGGTATCGATAAACCCATTGCATCAATCCAGTTAATACAATGAACCAAATAAATTGCATTGGAATTTTTCCAAATAATTTTTCAACAAATATCATATGATGCCAGGTGCCATCCGCTACATCGACAATTGCAATACCGCTACCTTGGGAAATTACATTAACTAATCCACGCCAAAAAAATAATGTACCTATAGTAGCAACTATTGAAGGTATACCAATTTTAGTAACAAGTAACCCATTTACTAATCCAGCAAACATTCCAAGTGAAGTTGCCAAAATAAATGCTATAAAGAAGTTACCATCGGTCGATGTCATTATAATTCCAAATATGAGAGATGTAATTCCAACTATAGATGGAAATGATAAATCAATTTCACCTAGTGTAACAACAAATGTTGCTGATATAGCAATAATTCCAAAAAAAGGCATTGATTGCATAAAAGCTCTATAAATAGGAAATCTTGTAAATACATGTGGAGCGCCAAGAAAATAAATTAAGAAAAGTACTACGGCAATTATTGTAATACTAATTTCAAGTTTGTGAGTTTTTACAAAATAACTATTTAATAAATTATTCATTTAATCTTCCACTTTTATTTTTCCTGATTCATGAAGTTGAATCATTCTTTGAACAAGTTCCTCTCTTGAAATATCTTCTTTATTAAATTCCCCAACAACCTCACCTCTATCTAAAATAATAAATCTATCTGCAGCTCCATATACGTGTATAATATTATGATCGATAAATATTGCAGATTTGTTTTCATTCTTTAAACCTTTTACAAAATTAAGAACTTTTTCTGTTTCTTGTATCGATAATCCCATTGTTGGTTCATCTAATACGATTAAATCAGAATTAAAATACAATGATCTACCGAAAGCTACACCTTGTTTTTCACCACCAGACAGTCCCATTACTTGAGAGTCAACTGTTATAGCTTTTGAAGTAAAGCCTATATAGTCGCGTAAAATTTTTTCTGCTTCTTTTCTTTGTTTTTTTATATCCAAAAAACCAATTGAATTTGTAATTTCTCTTCCTGCAAAGATATTTCTGTATAATTCTTGCTGATCACATAATGCTCTTTCTTGATATACTGCTTCAATCCCCATTTTTCTTGATTGAGCAACTGATTTAATTTGTACTTCTTTTTCTTTAAAAAAAACTTTTCCCGAGTTTGGACTATGAACTCCAGTTATAACTTTAATAAGTGTAGATTTTCCTGCTCCGTTATCACCGATTAAAGCTACTACTTCACCTTTGTTTATTTTGATATTCACATCTTTTAAAACTTTTACGTTTCCAAAGTTTTTGTAAATATTTTGTAATTTTAAGAGTTCTTCAGCCATAAAAATAAACCTGCCTTATAAAATAAGGCAGGCTATAATATTTAATTTATCTGATTTGTACTGCTGCTAATGGAGCAACAGCATCAACGTTATCAGCTGTAACAAATGCAGCACCAGTATCCATTGCTAATCCAGCCATTCCATATTTTGTACTTAGGAATAACTGAACAATTGGCATATATCCTTGGATAAATGGTTGTTGATCAATTACAACGTCAATGTATCCAGAATTAATTCCGTCAACAATTGGAGCTGATAAATCAAATCCAGCACCACATACTTCTTCAGTACCATGACCTGCAGCCTTCATATATGTTGGTAAACTTGCAGTTAATCCACCATGATCTGTAATAGCCATTTTGATATCAGGATTTGCACTATAAGTAGCAACGTACATAGGAGTTCCTTGAGATGCATCTGAGTTTACATTGTCAGGAATTTCTTGATAAACTACTTCAACACCTGCTGCTTCAACACCAGCTATTGCACCTTTAGTTCTTTCTCCTCTGTTTGGCATACTTGCAAGACCCCAGATAAAAGCTTTATCTCCAGCTTGTAGACCACAAACTTCAACAGCTTTTTTACCTAGATTAAATCCAGCATCGAATAGATCTGCACCTGCATAACCAAATCCTTCAGTTTTATATTCTGATTCAAGATCAGGAAGAGGTGTATTCATAGTAGTAATTACTATACCCATTTCTCTAGCTTCTTGAATGATAGGTCTCATAGCAGCGTCTCCTGGAAAACCATAGATTGCAATTCCATCAGGCTGTAAAGCAACAGCTTCTTTAAATTGTTTAATCATGATTTCTGAGTTCCACTGTGACCAGTAGTAATCTACTTCACAACCAGTGTGTTCAGCAGCAGCTACTGCACCATTGTAAACGATAGTTCCAAATGGGCCACCTTCAGGACCACCTGGGAAAAATATAAATTTCTTATCACAGCTGTAATCATTTTTTGCTACTGCTGAAGTAGATGCAAAAGCAAAAAATAAAGCAATGACAGCAAAGATTTTTTTCATAATTCCTCCAAATAATTTATGCATTAATTTATAAGTAAATAAATCAATAATACAATTAAATTAAAGTATTAAAGATCTTATTACAAATTAAATCCCTCTTTCTTTTGATAGATAAAATAGTCGCACTTATTTACCAATTTAAAGCAATTTTTATATTTATAAGATTATCAAAAAGTGCTATTTTTTCATTATGGATGTTGATTTAGGTAAATGGTATCGTGCAAATATAGATAAAAAAGAATTCAAGCAGTTATGCAAGAAATCTGATTGGCAGGGTTTTAAGCATATGATTATTTATTTTTCATCTCTGTTTCTCTTTGGATATCTTGCGTATGTCACTTGGGGCACTTGGTGGTCATTATTATTTTTTATAATATACGGAAATATTTGGGGATGCAGCGATGCCATATGGCATGAAACTGGTCACAGAACTGCTTTTAAATCTAAATTCTGGAATGATTTCTTTTATTATATTGCTAGTTTCATGGATAATTTTGAACCTATCAGATGGAGATATTCTCACTATCATCATCATACTTATACTCAATTTAATGATCCTGTAGATTTTGAAATACATGTAAAAAAACCAACTGACTTGATTGTGTTTTTCTCTCATTACATTCCATTCTCTGGTTTTATTTTCTTTAAAAATTCTCTTCAATGGGAAACTATAAAACATGCATTTGGTGTAACTACTGATGTAATGAAAGTTTGTATTCCAAAAAATGAAAGATGGAAATGTAGATTATCTGCATGGAGTCATCTTTCTATTTGGATAATTAGTATAGCTTTTTCAGTTTACTTTCAAAGTTGGCTTCCAGTTCTATATGTTTTATTGCCTAATTTTTATGGAAAGACCCTTGTTATGCTTATGGGTCTTACTCAACACGCAGGACTTAGAGAAGATAAAAGAGACCACAGGTATACAACTAGAACAGTATATTTAAATCCAGTTTTAAGTTTTTTATATTGGCATATGGAATATCATGTTGAGCACCATATGTTCCCTCAAGTTCCCTCACATAATTTACCTAAGCTTCATGCTATGATTAAAGATCAATTACCACCTGCCAGAAAAGGTCTTCTTGGGGCTTATAAAGAAATTATTCCAGCACTCATAAAACAAGCAAAAAATCCTGACTATCAAATTCCATTATCTGTTCCAAGCAACGCTTAGACTGAGTGAAAAATAACATTATAATTTTAGGTGGTGGTCAAGCCGGAATCTATGCTGCTAGAGAGATCAGACAAAATGATCCAAAATCAAATATTAAAATTTTAGGTGAAGAAAATTTATTACCATACGAAAGACCTCCTTTATCTAAAGATTTTTTGCTAGATAAAAAAAAAGCAGAAGATCTTTATTTTCATTCTAGCGACGTACTAAAAAATGAAAATATAGAATTTGAAAATATATCAATTAATAAAGTTGATTTTGAAAATAAAAAACTTTTTGCAAAAAATGATAATGTTTACTCTTATGATAGTTTGCTTATTTCAACAGGTTCTGAAAATAAAAAACTTACTTTAGATAATAATTTAAAGAATGATATTTATTATCTAAGAAATTTAGAAGAAGCCAAAAAAATTAAAGAAATAGTTTCAAATAAAAATAAAATAACAATTATTGGTGGTGGTTTCATTGGCTTAGAAATTGCCTCATCTTTATCTCAGCTTCAAAAGAAAGTAATTGTTATTGAAATTGGTAATCAACTTATGGGAAGAATTATACCCAAACAAATTGCTGATTTAGTTCAAAACACTCATATAGAACATGGAAATGAAATAATATTAAATAAACAGATAGAAAAAATAACTAAAAAAAATGACGATTATGAAATTTTATTAAATGATAATTCTTTAATAGAAACAGATTTTATAATTGCAGGTATAGGCTCAACCCCGACTGTAAAGTTATTTGAAAATACAAATTTAAAGCTTGATAATGGTATTGTAACTAATCAATTTTGTGAAACTTCTATTAAAGATGTTTATGCAGCAGGTGACGTATCTAATTTTTATCATCCATTCTATGAAAGAAATATGCGACTCGAGTCTTATCAACATGCACAAAATCATGGAATATGTGCTGGAAAAAATATTGCTGGAGTAAAAACAGAATACACTTCAATTCCTTGGATGTGGTCTGATCAATTTAATTTGAATCTTCAACTGACTGGTATTTGTGATGAGTATGATGAAATCATCGAAAGGGGTAATGATATTAATAATGGTGTTATTTATTTTTTCCTAAAAAATAATAAAATAAGAGGAGCATGTGGTGTTGGAGTCATAGGAAAAGTAGGTCGTGACATTAGAATAACTTCTAAATTAACTGAGAAAGATACCATTGTAGATAAACAAATTCTCTCAGATCAAAATCTAAAATTAAATAAACTTATACAAAAATAACAATTTAATTATTTTGTATTTATTTTCATAAAATAGCTATTATATACAATCTATGTCTGAAGAAAATTGGATTGAAGTAGGGTCCACAGATAGTATTGAAGAAGAGGATCTCATCAGATTTGATCATCAAGATAAAACTTTTTGTGTGTATAAGCTAACAGATGGTTTTTATGCTACTGATGGAATTTGTACACACGAGGCGGTACATCTTGAAGATGGTTTAGTTATGGATGATGAAATTGAATGTCCAATGCACCAGGGAATTTTTAATATTAAATCCGGAGAAGCTTTAAGCCCACCAGCTTGTGAGGATTTAAAAACATATCCAGTTAAAGTTGATAATGACAAAATTTTCATTAAGATAGATTAAATATTTTTTTGGAGATTTTATGAGTAGAAAAAAACTTACAGTTTACGATTATTTGCAATGCAAAGGTAAAAGGCAATTAAGTGTTATGTTTGTACATAATGCTGATGAAGCTGCAGCAGCTGAAGAGGCAGGCATTGACATGATTTGTACTTCTCATGATGCTCCACAATTTGGTATTTATAATTCTTTTGATGAACTTAAAAGAATTCGTGAGGCTGCGCCAACTTGCTTTATGCAATCTGGAGGTGCAGTAAGAGTAGCTTCTGAATATGAAGCAATGAAACTATCACATAAGTATTTAGATATTGGAGCAGATGTAATCTATGGTGGTAATTGGAGTTATAAATGGATTAGAGCATTAAGAGATGAGTATGTTCCAATTAACAGTCATGTCGGATTAGTTCCAGGAAATGCTACTTGGATTGGCGGATTTGTTGCACAAGGTAAAACTGCTGATAAGGCTATCAGAATTTTAGAACATACGCTTGAGTTACAAGAAGCGGGAGCTATCGGAGTTGAGCTTGAAGTAGTTCCTCCAAAAGTTGCAGAAGTTATTACCAAAAAAGTTGATATCATGACTCTCTCAATGGGAAGTGGTTCTGGATGTGATGGGCAGTATTTATTTGCTAATGATGTATTAGGCTATACCCAAGGAAAAATTCCAAGACATGCGAGAATTTATAGAGATTTTAAAAAAGAATTTGCAAAATTACAAGCTGAAAGAGTTAGCGCCTTTAAAGAGTTTCACGATGATACAGTAAACAAAAAATTTAATGATCCTAAAATCACAGTTAATATCGACGAAGGTGAATTTGAAAAATTTCTAAAACTTTCAGAAAAATTTTGATAAATGTTCGCAGGAGAAGTTGATTTAAAAAATTGGTATAAACCAAATATAGATAAGAAAACTTTAAAAGAACTATCTAAGAGATCAGATTTAAAAGGTACAATAGATATAACCTTATTTATTGTTGCTTTAATATTAAGTGGGTATCTATGTATTATAAGTTGGGGTACTCTGTGGTCAATCCCTGCTCTTCTACTTTATGGAAATATTTTTTATTGTAAAATCATTAGTATTCAACATGAAACAAATCACGAAACATATTTTAAAAGAAGATCGTTAAATAAATTTTTTTATCATATAACTTCTTTGCTTGGGGGGTTTGAGGCAGTAAGATGGAAGTGGAGTCATTTTCATCACCACACTTACACAATATTTACACATGAAGAAGTCTATGATTACGAAAATAATAGTCCAAAACCAACAGAACCTGTTAGATTTCTTTTAAATTTTTTACCACTTGGTCCAATAATTAATATACAAAAAATAAGACATTTTACACATTTTGAAATTATTAAACATTCATTTGGGATAATTACTCCTGTTGTAAAAGTTACAGTGCCAGAAAAGGAAATAAAAAAAATTATTAATAGTTCAAGATTATATTTAAGTTTTTGGTTGCTTGTAATTTTATCCTCAGTTTTGTTTCAATCATGGCTACCTATAATAATGATAATTTTACCTCCATTTTATGGTAATACTATATTAATGATTTGTGGCATGACTCAACATGCTGGACTAGCTGATAATATTAAAGATCATAGAAAAAGCACAAGAACTGTTGTTATGAATCCCTTTTTTAGTTTTTTGTATTCAAATATGGAGTATCATATTGAGCATCACATTTTCCCAAAAATCCCATGCCATAATCTAAAAAAATTTCACAAAATAGTTAAAAATCAAATGCCTGAACCTCATTACGGAATAATTTCTGCTTATAGATCAATAATCCCAGCAATATTTAAGCAATCCAAAGATAAAAATTATTTTATTGATGTGAAGGTTCCAGATACGACAATTTAGTCTCTTTTTTTTTACTCAAAATATACTATAAACACAATATGGGTAATCGATTAAATGATAATGATTTCGGTACAAGAGATAAAAGAGGTCATTGGAAACCTTTTGGCACAATTAGTATTAATCCACCTAAAGATATATTTTTTAATCCAATAAAATTTTTAAAGTATTTTTTTAAATTTCCAGGAATTTTTTTTCCATGGACTTTTGTTTTTGCAGCAATAACAGTTGCTACATATCTTTTTTTGACTCCTTCCTTAGAAACAATGAAGACTTTTGAAATAGGATGGATATCCTATATATTCTTTAGAAATGCAGTTATTATTTTGCTTTGGACAGGCTTCTTTCATTTAAGACTGAAAACACAAGGAACTTCTTTTAAATATAATCCACGACCTTTGGAAAAAAACAACTCAACATTTTTATTTAATGATCAGACTAAAGATAACTTATTCTATACTTTTTGTAGTGCTATTCCATTATGGACAGCATACGAAGTAATTACATTTTGGGCATTTGCAAATCAAATAATCCCATATGTAAGTTGGGAGGCTTATCCAATATATTGTTGTTTCATGTTCTTTCTTGTTCCATTTATAAGAGACGCACATTTTTACTTAACTCATAGATTATTGCACTGGGCACCACTTTATAAAATCGCTCATAAAGTTCATCACCGTAACACGAATACTGGTGCTTGGTCAGGTATGTCAATGCATCCAATAGAGCACATACTATATTTTTCAGGTATCTTAGTTCATTGGATCATCCCTTCACATCCTCTTGTTGCGATGTATCATGTTTTTCATGCTGGATTAGCTCCTACACCTGGACATACTGGATATGAAAAGATGACTTTCAAAAATGGTGTATCAATACCAACGGGTGATTATATGCACTATATCCATCACAAATACTTTGAATGTAATTACTCAGGAGGAAATACTAGCTTTTTAGATAAACTAATGGGTACATTTCATGACGGATCTGAAGAAGCAACAAAAGAAGTAATGGCTCGTATTAAGGATAAAGCTCACTACCTCTAATCCTATCTTCATAAATTCTAAATTTTATTATATTGATCTAAAATATGAGTGAGGTCGAATTATATAAAGATGTAAAAAATAGTTTAGGAGAAGGTATTACTTGGTCTTCAATTGATCAAAGTTTACTTTGGGTAGATATTAAACCAAAATCAGTTTTATTCAAAATTAATTTAGACAATGAAAAATTAGAAACTTTTGATTTACCTGAATTTGTTACAGCGACATCAATAATCTCTAAGAATGAAATTGCTTTAGTATCAAATTGTGGAGTAAATAAATTTAACTTTCATTCTAAAAAATATGAAAGAATAATTAATGTAGAAGATAAAATTTCATCAAATAGATCTAATGATGGTGCATCAGATGCTAAAGGCAGGCTTTGGTTTGGGACGATGCAAAATAATATTAACAACGATGGAAGTGGAAAGCCTTTAAATACTAAATCTGGAACTTTATATTGTTTATCAGAAAATAAATTAAATATTATTGAAACAAATCTTGGTATACCTAACACATTTATTTGGAGTCCTGATAACACAAAATTTTATTTTACTGACACAACTGAGGGATCATTACTAGAATACAATTTTAACCTAGATGAAGGTGTTTTATCAGATAAAAAAAATTTCTTTGATTTTGAAAGAGGTGCTCCAGATGGATCAACTATTGATAGTGATGGTTTTATTTGGAATTGTCGTTGGGGTGGATCATGTGTTGTGAAAATTGATCCAAAAGGCAGGGTTGATCAAATTTACCAGCTACCTGTTGATAACGTAACAAATTGTGTATTTGGAGGAAGTGATCTTAAAACTTTATTTATTACTACTGCTAATAACTTAGGTAAAAATAAATATGATGGCAGCTTATTTGCATTAAATGTTAATACTCCTGGTATTGAAGATAATAAATTTAAAATTTGATTTTTTTCTTTAATTAGATAAGACTTTTTTTATGAATAAAAAAAATAAATTCAGATCTTCTAATTGGTATAATTCTAAATCACATCGAAGAGATACATTTATTCATAGAGGTTGGATGCGAAATCAAGGGCATCCCAATCACTTATTTGATGGACGACCTGTAATTGGAATTTGCAATACTTGGTCAGAACTAACGCCATGTAATGGTCATTTTAGAGAGATAGCTGAGTCTGTTAAAAAAGGTGTCTATGAAGCTGGTGGTTTTCCACTAGAATTTCCTGTTTTTTCAGCAAGTGAATCTAATTTAAGACCAACAGCTATGTTGTTTAGAAATTTGGCAAGTATGGATGTTGAAGAAGCAATAAGGGGCAATCCTATAGACGGAGTCGTACTATTAATGGGTTGTGATAAAACAACACCTTCATTAATGATGGGTGCAGCAAGTGTTGACCTTCCAACAATAGGAGTTTCAGGTGGTCCAATGCTTAATGGTCATCATCAGGGGGAAACTATTGGTTCTGGAACGGGAGTTTGGAAACTTGATGCTGACTTAAACGCAGGTGTAATTACAGAAGAAGATTTTATCAATGCAGAAATTTCAATGAGCAGATCAAAAGGTAATTGTATGACAATGGGTACAGCATCAACAATGGGTTCAATGGTTGAGGCATTAGGAATGTCCCTTCCTGGAAATGCAGCAATTCCAGCAGTTGATTCAAGAAGATACGCTTTAGCTCACATGTCAGGAAAAAGAATTGTTGAAATGGTTAAAGACAATATAACTATGTCAAATATTGTAACAAAAAAATCATTTGAAAATGCAATAAAAGTTAATGGTGCAATAGGTGGTTCAACAAATGCTGTTATTCATCTAGCAGCTATTGCAGGAAGAATGGAAATAGATCTGGATTTAGAAGATTGGAATAAGTGTGGAGAGGGAATTCCGACACTTGTTAATCTGCAGCCTTCTGGAAAATACTTAATGGAAGATTTTTATTATGCTGGTGGAGTTCCTGTTGTAATAAAAAGATTACTTGAAAAAAAATTATTAGAAGAAAATGCATTAACTGTAAATGGAAAAAGTATTGGTGAAAATAACAAAGATGCTAAATGTTGGAATAATGAAGTTATAAAAGAATTTGACAATCCATTAACAAAAAATGGAGGCATTAAAATTCTTAAAGGAAACATTGCTCCAAATGGTGCAATCATTAAACCATCTGCTGCATCACCAGAATTAATGAAACATACTGGAAAAGCAGTTGTTTTTGAAAGTGTAGAAGAATTTCATGAAAAAATTGATGATCCAAATTTAGAAGTAGATGAAAACTCTATATTAGTCTTGAAAAATTGTGGACCAAAAGGTTATCCTGGTATGGCAGAAGTTGGAAACATGCGTCTTCCACAAAAACTTTTAAAGAAAGGTGTTAGAGACATGATTAGGATATCTGATGCTAGAATGAGTGGAACAGCATATGGAACAGTAATCCTACATACTGCCCCTGAGGCAGCTGTAAAAGGCCCGTTAGCAGCGGTTCAAAATGGTGATCTAATAGAAATAGATGTCAATAAAGGTTCTATGAACTTAAATGTTGATGAAGAAACAATTAAAAATCGTTTAAATAATTATAATCCAATTTTACCTGAAATATCTGGAGGCTATCAAAAGATGTATATAGATCATGTTATGCAAGCTGATAAAGGCGCAGATCTTGATTTTCTAATTGGCAAAAGAGGTGCAGAAGTAAAAAGACATAGTCATTAATTTTAAAAAATTATAAAGATCAGTTGTAAAATGAATAGTAATTTTAATCCGTTATCACCTGAAGAATTAGTTTCGAGAATAAATAAAATTCCAAGAATTCGTTTAGCACAACTACCAACTGCTCTTGAATATGCTCCTAATATTTCTAAAGAGTTAAATATAAATCTCTATATAAAAAGAGATGATTGTACCGCTTTAGCTTTTGGAGGGAACAAAACAAGACATCTAGAATTTATAATGGCTAAAACTTTATCTGGAAAGTATGATTGTATTTTAACTGGAGCTGCCTCTCAATCAAATTTTTGTCGTCAAGCAGTAGCAGCTGCTAATAAATTAAACTTAGATAGTTATCTAGTTTTGATGCATGGAGTTAAAGGTAAATTAATGCAAGGTAACTTTTTGTTATATAACATCCTAGGGGCAAATGTTGATGTAGTTGATGGAGAAAATTTAGAGAATATCCCAAAACATTTAGATAAAAAATATGACGAACTAATAAAAGAAGGTCGAAAACCTCTATTAATCTATGGTGGTTTTGGAGAAGAAGATACCACTCTTGCAGGTATTAGTTATGCAAATACTATGGCTGAAATTGATAAACAAATGAAAAATCAAAATTTTATTGCAGATCATTTATTTGTAACAGCAGCCAACATGACACAAGCTGGTTGTGAACTTGGTGCAAGAGTACTTAATTGGTCTACTAGAATACAAGGTATTTCTCCTGTTTATTGGGATATGAATATTAAAGAGGACATTGCCAGAATATGTAATCAGGGAGCAAAAATGCTCGATCTGAATTTAGAGTTTAATTCAAATATGATTAATCACGACAACAATTACGTAGGTGAAAAATATGGTGTACCAACAAAAGATGGAATTGCGGCTATGAATCTTTTAGCAAAAAAAGAAGGACTATTTTTAGATCCTGTTTATACTTCTAAAGGATTTGCTGCATTAATTGACTATGTAAAAAAAGGGATTATCAAAAAGGGAGAAAATGTAATTTTCATTTTAACTGGAGGCAGTCCTGCAGTTTTTGCATACAATGAAGAACTTTCAAAAAAAATTTAAAATGATTAAAGGTATTATACCTATGACATATTGTTTCTTTAATAGAAACAATACAATAGATATTAAATTAATGAGTGATCAAATATCACTAATAAAACAATTAGGATCTAATGGTATTGCTTGTCTAGGTCTTGCTACAGAAGTTAATAAATTGGAATTTTCAGAAAAAAAAAAAATAATTGAACTTGTTTCTGATATTACAAATAATTCTATACCTGTGGCTGTTACTATATCTGGAAAAAATATTAACGAATATAAAAAATTAATAGGTGTAGCACAATTTAATAATGCTAATTGGATTGTTCTTCAACCTTTATTAAATAAAAAAACTACAGATAAAGACTGTTATAATTTTTTTGATAAGATAATTAATTTTGTAGATAAAAAAACTTTAGTTGGAATTCAGAATGCTAAAGAATATATTGGCGTTGGTCTAGAGTCACATCAAATATTAAAACTTTATAAAAAATTTTCTAATTTTAGAGCTATCAAAGGTGAAGCTGCTGCAGTACTAATACAAAATGAGATTAGTAGGTATCCTAAAAATTTAGGTGTTTTTAATGGTAGAGGAGGACAGGAAATAATTGATAATTTTTTAGCAGGTTGTAAAGGTATAATACCTTCATTAGAGGGTACTGATATATTTATAAAAATTTACAAACTACTAGAACAAAAAAAAATCAGTGAAGCTAGAAAGGTTTACAAAAAAATACTTCCCTCCATTGTGTTTTCAATGCAATCTATCGATTCTTTAACTTGTTATGGAAAAAGAATATGCGCATACAGAATGGGTGTAAAAAAAATTTATGACAGAAGTCCTAGTTTAAGTCCAACTAAATTCGGTACTGATTTAGCAAAACAATTTGCTGATGATCTAGGAAAATTTTGATTTATTAAAGTTCAATATCAAAGTCTTTAAGATATTTTTGTGATAATTCTATACCGAGACCTGGTTTTTTATCATCTAGTTCAATAAATCCATTTTTAGCTTGTGGTTCTCCATCAAAAATATACCAAAACAATTCATTACCTATTTCTACTGGCCAAAACGGAAAGTATTCAACTATAGGAGCATTAATACTACTCATCGATATATGAAAATTGTGCACTTGTCCTGCATGAGGAATAACTGGAATTTGAAATGCCTCTGCTAAAGCGCAAATCTTGTGTGCTTGTGTGATTCCTCCAACCCTATTTGTATCAAATTGAACTACATCTACTGCTTTTTTCTCTAAAAGTTGTCTAAATCCAAAAAGAGTATACTCATGCTCACCTCCAGATATAGGTGTTCTGCAGGAAGCTTTTAAATCGGCATATCCATCAATATCATCAGCTATTACAGGCTCTTCTAACCATCTTAAGTTTTCATTATCAATTAATCGCATCATTCTTTTTGCATATTCAAATGTCCAGCCCATATAAACATCAGCCATCAAATCAACATTATCACCGACTACTGATCTAACTGTTTTAATTAATTCAATATTTTTGTTCATTCCTTCAGCACCATCTTTTGGTCCCCAACCAAAACGCAGTTTCATAGCTTTGAATCCTTGATCTAAATAATCTTGCGCTTCTTTTGCTAATGTATCAAGAGGTTGGCTATACAATTTACTGGCATAGCAAGGTAATTTTTCTTTTGTTTTACCACCAAGCAGTCTGTAGACTGGTTTTTTAGTTGTTTTTCCTAGTGCATCCCATATAGCTATATCTACTGCACTAATTGCTGTCATCCCCACACCTTTTCTTCCCCAAGCTAAAGTTTGTCTATACATCTTTTGCCAAATGTGTTCATAATCCCAAACACTTTCACCAATTATTGCAGGTTTTAAGTAATTATCTACTACAGATTTACAAGGTTTTGGTGAAAGAGCTGCATTACCAAGACCAATATGTCCATCCTCAGTTTCAACTTCTACTACCAACCAACTTAAAAATTTGAAAGTTGACATTCCATCTGCACTTATATTTTCTTTATTAAGTAAGTCTGCTGCACTAGTGCAAAAATTATCATGTATTGCTTGAATAGGACCTTTCCAAGTATAAAGTTTTGCTCTTACATCTTTAATTTTTGAGGACATAATTAAATTCTATAATATTTTTCGGAGTTTGATGAAAATAACATTGTTTTTTCATTTTCGGAATAATCTTTTGTAATTGTTTTAAAAGAATTCCAATAATTATCGAAAGTATTAAAAATTTTATCAACTGGAAAGTTTGATGCAAACATACATCTTTCAATTCCAAATATTTCTATAGTTTTCTCAACAAAAATCTTTGTACTATCGATTGTCCAGCTTGGGTTAAACATTCCAAGACCAGAAATTTTTGCCACCATATTTTCACAGTTTGCAATCTTTTTCATATTAGCTTCCCAATATTGAATGTACTCTTCAGATTGATAGCATGGTTCACCAGTATGATTTAATATAAATAAGATATCAGCATTATTTTTTGCTAAATTAAAAGAGTCATCCATCTGGTGAGGATAAACTTGGATATCAAATGATAAATTTCTGTTTTTCATATTTTTGAAATTTTCTAACCATTTTGTATTTTTCATATAATCTTCTGGTGCGTGTGAATATTTTGGTTCATCTGAATTAAATGATAAAATCTGTCTAATACCACGTGTATTATTAAATTCTTGATGTTGATCTAGAATATCAGCTACATTAGATTTTGAGAAATCTGCAAATGCAACAATAGCATTTGGTAATTTTGCATTATGATTATCCGCAAGTCTTTGTAGCCATTCTGTTTCATTAACAGGACTATCATCATCGTGTTCAGCTTGTACATGAACAGATTTAATTAAATTTTGGTTTTTCGCATCATTTAAATAATCATCTAATAAATAACTTTTTCTTATAGCTCCATAATCACCAAAAAATGCTTCTCCTTCAGATACCATTAACCATGAATATTTAGTTTTTTCATTCTCTAAATCCCATAGATGGTGATGAGCGTCTACTATTGGAATATTATCCATTGTTTCACTTATAATTCTGAAGAGCAATATTTCTATTGCTCTTCAAATCATTAATTTAGAAGTTAAAATTATCGATATTGTCAGGAACAAAATCAAGCATTGGTGCTGCATAAATTAAATTATTTGCATTTATTACAACATCACCTTGATCTGGAACACTGATTGTCATACCTTCTGATAATTTCATACCATTTTCAACCATTTGTACAGATAGATAACCTGCGATTTCTCCTTCAACAGATGGATCCCATAATTGGAATGCTTTTACACAACCACTTTTTAGGAATGGTCTCATTTGATTTGGAGTTCCAAGTCCAGTAACTTGAACCTGATCACACTTGCCAGCAGATTCTACAACTTGTGCAGCAGCCGCAACACCAACTGTAGTTGGTGAAATAATTCCTCTTAAGTCTGGATATTTAGCAAGAAGAGCTTCAGCTTCAGTAGTACTTTTTTGTGGATCATCATCACCATATACAACACCTAAATATTCCATATCAGAGAACATACCTTTACCAATGATATTTTCCTCCATATCTTTAATCCATGTGTTTTGATCAGGTGCATCAGTTGTTGCACTTAAAATCGCAAATTGACCTTTGTGATCAATTAATTGACCCATTAATGTCATTTGTGCAGTACCTACTGTAGAGAAATCAACTGGCATAATAGCTAAATCTCTGTGAGCTTCACTACCAGGTATATCTCCATTTACTACCATAATAATAATACCTTTTTTTCTTGCTTGATCAAAAACAGTATTAAGAGCATCATTTGAGTTTGGCGAAATTGCAATAACGTCAACGCCTCTTTGTATTTCAGCTTTTATAAATGGTAATTGAGAAGTAGCATCCGCTGTAGCTGGAGCTACTGTTGAAAAATTATAACCATATTTTTCTGCCCCAACTTCAAATCCTTTAATAATTGAATCAAAATATGGGTTACCAGTATTTTTTGGAATGTATACAACTTCAGTTTTTGCAAAAACACCAGTTGTTAGTAACAAACCAAGAATACTAACAGAAATAATCTTGAATAGTTTATTCATTATTCCTCCTATTGAAATGTTAATAACATTTTGAATAAAATCTAATTTTTATCAAGAATAATTTGAAATTTTCACTTATTATTCTAAAAAAACTATCATAGAAGTATAAATTAAACAAAAATATGCAACTTAAGACTAATAATATCGGGAAAACCTTCAGTGGTGTTAATGTTTTGAGAAATGTAGACTTTGACTTAAAACCGGGCGAAGTTCACGCTCTTGTTGGGGAAAATGGTGCCGGTAAATCTACATTCGTTAAAATATTAAGTGGTGTTTATACACCAACCGAGGGAAAAATATTTCTTGATGAAAAACAAGTAAATATTACATCACCAATAGTAGCTCAAAAAAATGGTGTTTCATTAATTCATCAAGAGCCACAATCTTTTTCGCACCTTTCTGTTGCAGAAAATATATTCATGGGACACATGGAAGGTAACAATTTTTCTAGAGTAAAATGGCAAGACATTAATAATAAATCAAATGAAATTTTAGAATCTATTGGATTAAAAATTGATCCAAAAATAATTATGGAAGGTTTATCTATTGCTGATCAACAAATGATAGAAATTGCTGGAGCACTCTCTAAAAATTCAAAAGTATTAATTATGGATGAACCTACATCACCATTAACACCAAATGAAGTTGGTAAATTATTTGATATTGTAAATAAGCTTAAATCTAATGGAATGGCGATTATATTTATTAGTCATCGTTTAGAAGAAATTAGACAAATATCTGATAGAGTAACGATATTTCGAGATGGTGATTTGATTACTACAAAAAATATAAATGAAGTTTCAAATGAAGAAATAATAAAATTTATGATTGGTAGAAATATTGAAGAAATAGAAGTTAAAGAAAATCAATTTATTAAAAATGATGAATATATTTTAAATGTTAAAAACTTATCTTTATCAAAAAAATTTAATGACATTTCTTTTAATTTAAAAAAAGGAGAAATACTTGGATTTGCTGGATTAGTTGGAGCTGGGAGAACAGAAGTAGCAAAAAGTATTTTTGGAGCAGAAAAATTTGATAAAGGCGAAATAATTTACAATGGAGAAACTATTGTAAATAACTCACCTAATGAAGCAATTAATAATGGTTTTGCTTATGTACCTGAAGATAGAAAACAAATGGGAATTTTTGGACCCGTTGCTGTAGAGGATAATGTAACGTCAGCGATACCAAAAGAGATATCCAATAGCATAGGTCTTATTAATTCTAAAACTGTTTCTACAATGACAAATGATTATATAAATAAATTTAATATTATTTTAACTTCAGGAAGACAATTAATTGAAGAATTATCAGGTGGAAACCAGCAAAAATGTATAATTTCTAAGTGGTTACTTTCAAAGCCTAAAGTATTAATTCTAGATGAGCCTACGAGAGGTGTTGATGTAGGAGTTAAATCAGAAATGTATGAAATTATTAATAAATTAGCTGAAGAAGGTACTGCAATTATTTTAATATCATCAGAATTACCTGAAATACTTTCTTTGTCACATCGCATAATTGTTATGCGAGAGGGAAAAATTACAAAAATACTAAACAATAAGGAAGCTACTCAAGAAAAAATTATGAGCTATGCAATAAATTAAGAATGACATTATTTGATAAATTTTTAAGAATTAGAGAGCTTGGAATTTTTTCTATAATTGTTGTTTTTGTCATTGTCGCTGCAATAATAGATCCAAGATTCATGACATTAGATAGTTGGAGAGCTGTGTTTTTAGCAATTCCTCTAATTTTAGTCATGGCTATG
This sequence comes from uncultured Alphaproteobacteria bacterium, assembly GCA_902553005.1. Taxonomy (GTDB): domain Bacteria; phylum Pseudomonadota; class Alphaproteobacteria; order HIMB59; genus CACPNW01. The sequence goes on from CACDIK010000005.1 coordinate 38,849, forward strand.
GGTCAAATGATGGTTATCATTTGTCGACATGTAGATATATCTATTGGATCTATATTGGCATTTTCAGCTATTGTAATTGGTTTATTATATATTCAATTTCCTGGTTTATCGCTTTGGTTATCTCTAATCATCACTGCTTTTGTTGGTTTAGTGATGGGATTAATTAATGGTATTATAGTTACTAGGTTTAATGTGCATTCAATAATAGTAACATTAGGAACATTAAGTTTGTACAGAGGTTTAGTTTTTATTGTTAGTGGAGGAAGACAGATTGATAGAAATGATATTCCCGAGCATGTAGTTTCATTTTCTCAAACTTCTTTCCTTTTTTCAATTCCAGGAATTTTAATTTTTAGTGCAATAATTGTAGTAATTACTCATTTGGTAATGCGTCATTCAGTTTTAGGCCGTGAGATTTATGCTACTGGTAGTAATCCTGTTGCAGCTCATCTTAAGGGAATTAATGTAACTAAAGTTACTCTGTTTTGTTTTGGTATTTGTGGAATGTTAGCAGGAGTTGCAGGGCTATTTTATGCATCAAGATTTGGGTATGTAAATCCTGGAGTAACAGGTGTTGGAATTGAATTTATCGTAATTGCGGGTGTAATTATTGGAGGAACAAGTATCACTGGAGGTTCTGGAAGTGTATTAGGAACATTTTTAGGAATACTTTTATTAGGTATTATAAATGTTGCACTACCTGTCTTAAATATACCTGGAGAATTTCAAAAAGCGATTTATGGTTTAATTATTGTTGTAGCTTTAGCACTAGATCAATTAATAATTTACAGAATGAAAAAATTAAGTGGTGGTATTAATGCTTAAAACAATTTCAATTTATTTAAATGAAAATCCAACATTAAGATATTGGATTATAAGACCTGAATGGGTTGCTGTGATATTGTTGATTATTTCAATTATTTCATCAATACAACTATCCCCCTTCTTTGCTGATTTAGCATTTATAATGGACTCTGCTACACCTTATGTAGAGTATGGATTAATAGCAATAATACTAACTTTAATAATAATTTCTGGTGAAATAGATTTATCTATTGCCTCAATGATTGCTCTAACTGCAGTTATCTTTGGTACTGCATATAATGCGGGTCTTGGTATGCCAATCTCTATGCTTATAGCTCTCTTTTCTGGAACACTATGTGGTTTATTTAATGGAATACTCGTTACACAATTGCAAATACCTTCAATAATACTTACAATAGGCACATTAACTTTATATCGTGGAATAGCTCAATCTCTAGCTAGTGATTTTTCTTTAGGTGGTTATCCTTCTTGGTTTATTGGAATAGATTATCGTTACATTGGTATAGTTCCGATCCCAGTTATAATATTTACAGTTTTTGCAATTGTCGTTGGTTTTTTCTTGAGCTCAACTATTTACGGTAAGCAACTTTATTTGATAGGTACAAATCCACAAACAGCAAAATATTCTGGAATTAAAGTTGATCGTATCAAGCTATTACTTTTTACTTTATCTGGTTTAGTTTGTGGTATTGCTGGAGTTTTAACTACTTCTAGACTGGCAGTTGCAAGATTCAATATGGCAACTGGTGCAGAATTAGAAATAGTTCTTATGGTTATGTTAGGCGGAACATATATTTTTGGTGGTAGAGGAAATATTTTTGGCACCTTTATTGCTTTCTGGATCGTTGTAATTTTAAGAGCAGGTTTAAATGTTGCAAGAATAAAAATTGAATCACAATTAACCATACTAGGCGCTATGTTAATAATTGCAATTATTTTAACCAATTACATTTATTCCAAATCACAAAAGTAAGGAGATAACAATGAATCAAATAGATTTAAAAGATAAAGTTGCCATTATAACCGGAGGGGCGCAAGGTTTTGGTTATTCAATGGTTGAGAGATTTTCTAAATCTGGAGCTAAAGTTGTTATCTGGGATAAAGATGAAGAACTTTTAAAAAGTTTAACTTTGCCTGAAAATGTAAACTATGAAATTGTTGATATTACATCTTATGATAGTGTTCAAAAATCAACAATCGCCACTTTAGATAAAAATAATAAAATTGATATTCTTATTAATAATGCAGGAATTGCTGGACCAAGTTTTAAAACTTGGGAGTATCCAATTGATCAATGGCAGAATGTTATTGATATTGATTTAACGGGTTTGTTTTATTGTTGCAAATCTATAGTACCTCACATGATTAAGGCCAATTATGGAAGAATAGTAAATATTGCTTCTATTGCTGGCAAAGAAGGTAATCCAAATGCCATGCCATACAGTGCTGCTAAAGCAGGAGTGATTGCTCTTACAAAATCATTGGGTAAAGAATTAGCAGATAAAAATATAGCCGTAAATTGTGTTACACCAGCAGCAGCAAAAACAAGAATATTTGATCAAATCAGTCAGGAACATATTGATTATATGTTATCAAAAATACCTCGTGGAAGATTTATCAAAGTTGATGAACTAGCCTCTATGGTTTCATGGTTGGTTTCTGAGGAGAATTCTTATACAACTGGAGCAGTGTTTGATCTTAGTGGAGGAAGAGCTACTTACTAGAAAGGAAAAATAATATGAGTAATTATGCATGGGTTTTAGAGGTAAGACCTGGTTATGAAGATGAGTATAAAAAAAGACATGATGAAATTTGGCCAGAGATGGTTCAAATGCTTAGTGATGCTGGACTGCGAAATTATAATATTTTTCGTCATGGATTAACTTTGTTTGGTTATTTTGAGACTGATGATTTAAAAAAATCAATTGATCATATTGTAAAAAGTGAAGTTAATAAAAAGTGGGGCGAGTATATGTCTGATATTTTAAAAGCAGAAGTTGATCCAAAAACTAATTTTCCATATTTATTACCTATTCAAATGCATTTAGATTAAAATGAATAAAGCTAGAATAGGAGTTATTGGTGCAGGCTGGTGGGCAACTGAATATCATATTCCAAATTTAAAAAAAAGGGAAGATGTTGAGCTTGTAAGTGTTTGTAAATTAGAAGAAGATCAATTGAATTTTGTAAAAGACAAATTTAATTTTCAACATGCTTCAACAGATTTTCATGAAATGTTAAGTCTTAGTCCTTTAGATGGTGTTGTAATTGCATCACCTCATTTTGCACATTACGAAAATGCAAAAGCTTCTCTAGAAAAGGGTTGTCACGTTTTAATTGAAAAACCAATGACAACAAATTCCTCAGATGCAGAAAAACTTTATAATTTAGCAAAAGAAGTAAAAAAAGAAATTTTAGTTCCAAATGGATTTAATTTTACACACTTTATGCCAAAGGCTGAAAAATATATACAGGATGGAGTCATTGGTGAAATAAAACATATAGATGCTGCTTTTTCATCCTCTTTAGTAGATTTATTTCAGGGAATACCTTTAAGTGAGTCTAATGATCATACTTTCCAACCTTTAGCATCAACTTGGTCTGATCCTAGTAAAGGGGGAGGTTATGGATGGGGTCAATTATCACATATGTTTGGAGGAGTTTTTAAAATAACTCAATTAACAGCTGAAAAAGCTTTTTGTTTTTCAGTTCCTTCCCCAACAAATGTTGATTATACAGATGCAATTTCTGTAAAATTTTCGAATGGTGCAACTGGATCATTTTCTGGATGTGCATATGTTCCGAAAGATTTTGGAGGTACTTTTTATATAAATGTTCACGGAACTAAAGGAACACTTTATTTAGATATGGAAATAAAGAGAGAAAGATTATTAATTAGACTCAATGATGGTAATGATATTGAGGATCAGATTAAAGAAGGTCAAGGAACTATGGCTTATAGTACTGAGTCTCCTTTAAATACGTTTGTTGATATTTGCTTAAATAAAAATTATATTAATCATGCAAACTCCGATATTGGTCTTAAAACAGTCAAAGTATTAGATGCGGTCTATAGATCAATTAAAAGTGAGAAAGTCGAGCAAGTATAATTTCTAATCAAAAATTTTGCCAGGATTCATAATATTATTTGGATCAAAACTTTTTTTAATCAATTTCATCAGAGGAACATTATCTGGATGCTGTTTAAGTAGATACTCCTTTTTTTGAAGGCCGATACCATGTTCGCCAGTAATAGTTCCATCCATTTCTAGTGCTTTATCAATTAATTTATTACTAAATTCTCTTATGTATTTATATTCATTCTCTTTATTTGGATCATAGACAATAGTTACATGAAAATTTCCATCTCCTACATGACCAACCATTGGAGCTTTCAATCCGGTACCCTGAAGTTCATTTTCTGCAAACATAATACATTCAACAATGTTGGAAATAGGAACACAAACATCTGTAGCATACACTCTCACATCATCTCCTTGTGCTTTAACTGAATAATAAACATTATGTCTTGCTTTCCATATCTTGTTTCTTTCTTCTGTGTTAGATGCCCATTTAAATTCACTACCATTGTTATTTTTAGATATCTCTTCAACAACGTCTATTGATTCTTTATTTGAAATTTCACTACCATGAAATTCATAAAAAAGAGTTGGTAAACTTTCTAAATTTTCTAATTTTGAATATTTAATACTTATATCCATTTGATCTTTATTTAATAGTTCAACTCTTGCAATTGGAACCCCATATTGAATTATTTCTTGAGCTGTTACAACTGCAGAGTCAAGATCTGGAAATTGACAGACAGCACTCATTATACTCTCAGGAATTGGAGATAGTCTTAAGTGCACTTCAGTTATAATACCGAGTGTGCCCTCTGAACCAACAAATAGGTTAGTAAGATTGTAACCCGCAGAAGTTTTTTTTGCTCGCGTACCTGTTTTAATTATATCACCATTTGCAAGAACAACTGTAAGGCCTAGTACAGCTGTTTTCATTGTCCCATATCTTACTGCCATAGTCCCCGAAGCTGAGCAAGCTGCCATACCACCTAATGCAGCATTTGCACCTGGATCAATTGGAAAAAAAACACCTTTGTCTTTTAAAGTTTCATTAAGTTGTTCACGAGAAACATTTGCTTGTACACGACAATCAAAATCCGCCTCATTAATAGAAATAATGTTGTTAAAATTTTCCATTGAAATTGTAAAACCTTCATTATTTCCAACGACATGCCCTTCCAAAGATGTGCCAGTACCATAAGCAGTTACAGGTACTTTAAATTCATCACAAATTTTTAATATTTTAGAAAGCTCATCATTATTTTTTGGGAACAAAACAGCTCTTGGTAGTACAGGATCATAAGCATCTTCTCCTTTAGCATGATTATTTCTTACACTTTCTGAAAATGATATTCTTTCTTGCAATATCTCTTTCAAATTGTCTAATAATCCTCTATCCATTGTTCAATAATATTAATTTTTTGATAAAAGTAAATGAATACAACGTCTCTCGAATTAGAAAACATATATGATTTAGCTTATAAAGCCTTATCAAAACATGGATGTGATCATTACAATGCTGATTCTGTAGCCACTACGGTCACACATGCTGAAAGAGATGGAAGTGTATCTCACGGATTATTTCGCATTCCTGGTTATGTAGCATCTCTGAAAAGTAAGAAAGTAAATGGAACTTCTCGACCATCGAACAACTATCTTACCCAAAATGCAATTCGTGTAGAGGGTGATTATGGTTTTGCTCCAGTCTCAATTAAAGTTGGTTTACCAGAATTAATAAAAACAACAAGTAAGCACGGAGTAGGGGTTTTAACAATAACTAATACCCATCACTTTGCTGCGTTATGGCATGAGACAGAAGAATTAGCAGAAAATAATTTAATTGGTATCGCTTGCACTGCATATAAACCAAGTGTAGCTCCAGCTGGTGCAAAAAAACCACTATTTGGAACTAATCCAATATCATTTGCTTGGCCTAGAAAAAATAATACCCCCGTTGTTTATGATATGGCAACTTCAACGATGGCAATGGGTGAAGTACAAGTTGCAGCGCGTGATGGTCATAAAGTACCCTTTGGAACTGGCTTAAATAAAGATGGTGAAAAAACTGATGATCCAAATCAAATAGCAAATGGAGGAGTGCTTTTGACTTTTGGTGATTATAAGGGTTCTGCTATAGCTATGATGATTGAATTACTAGCTGCAGGTCTTGTTGGAGATTTATTTAGTTTTGAGGCAAAAGAAGAGGATAATAATGATGGAGGACCAGCACGAGGAGGCGAGTTTATTATGGCTTTATCTCCTGAGCTTATTGCAGGAAAAAATTGGAATGAACATGCTGAAAAATTTTTTGAAGAAATGACATCCTTAGACGGCGTGCGTTTACCTGGTCAAAGAAGACATACTAATAGAGAAGATAAAGGTCCAAGAAATATCAATACCGAGCTCATAGAAAAAATTAAGAGTCTAATCTAATCCATTTATGGATAACATCAGATTAGATTTTCAAAAACATATTGATGCTGGAAGATGTATTGGTGCTGAGTGGATAATAAATCACAAAAATAATACTTATCATGAGGTAATTGGATATAATGATCTAGTTAAAAATAATAAACTTAATAAAAATTCATATTACAGAATTTGGTCAATGACTAAACCAATTGTTGGTTTTGCGGCGATGCAATTAATAGAAAAAAATTTTCTATCTCTTGATGATACTATAGATAAATATTTACCAAATTTTAAAAACCTAAAAAAACTAAAATCATTAACTAGTAAATTAGACGATACTATTAAAATAGATAAAACTCCTACAGTAAGACAACTTTTGCAACATACAGCAGGTTTTACCTACAATAGTAGTAATAATTTTTTAGCTGAAGGTTATGAAGAAAAGAAGTTATTTCACTCATCTTCTAGAAGCTTAGAAGAGGAAATTGAAAGTATTTCTGAGTTGCCACTACTTTATGAACCAGGATCAGAATGGCATTATTCTATTTCTATAGATATTTTAGCTAGAATTCTAGAAGTTGTAACAAAAGATAAGTTATTAAATATTTTAAAAGAAAATATATTTTATCCATTAGAAATGAATGAAACAAATTTTTTTATTAGCGAAGATAAAAATAAAAATTTAATTGAAACCTTTGAATATAATAGCGTTAAATCAAAATTAACTGACTTAACTTTGGGTACAAGAAAACTAATTTTATATGGATATCCTGCAAATAATGAAAATTACTGTAGAGGTGGACATGGTTTATTTTCAACTGCAACAGATTATATTAAATTTGCCACCATGCTTATTAATGGCAAAAATAAGAATGCTAAAACACTAATAAATAAGGAAACTCTTCAATCTATGCGTCATAATTCATTAGATACAAACTTATTACCTATCGAAATAACATCAACAAATACAATTAAAGATCAAAATTATGAAAATGATTTAGATGGTTATGGTTGGGGTCTTGGATTTAGAGTTTTGATGAATAATACATCTCAAAATAAATTTGGTGTTATTGGAGAATTTGGTTGGTCAGGTTATGCAGCTACGTATTTCTTAGTTGATCCAATGAACGATTTATCAGCAGTTGTAATGATGCAAATTTTAGATGCAGATAAAAATATTAAAAAAGACTTCTATAATAATATTTTCAAAAATCTTAAATGAATAATAAATCAAACCCATATACTTATGGAATTATTTTAATACTTTTAACTTATTTATCTTTTGGCATCTTAGATACTATTCAAAAAACAGCAGTTCAGTATCATTCAGTATTTGTACTATTATTTGTTAAGTATACTTTTTGCTTAATCTTTTCTTTTTTTATTGCAAAAAAAAATAATGTTAAAAATTATTATCTATCAAATAATTATAAAATACAAATTACTAGATGTGTCCTATCTGTTTGTGAGGCTTGTTTTTTTGTATTATCATTTAGGTATTTAGCTCTTGCAGATGCACACACAATTGGATCTTTATCACCAGTTTTAGTTGTTTTTTTTTCTTATTTAATTCTAAGAGAAAAAATAAACTTAGCTACTTGGGTAGCAATTGGTATTAGTTTTTTTGGTGTTATTCTTATTATGCGCCCTGGCTTAACAATATTTAATCCTTACCTTGTCATTCCTTTACTCGCTGCTTTTTTTTATTCACTGTTTCAAATAGCAACAAGATTAAATGCTCAGTACGATGATAATGAAACTATGTTATTCTACAATGGTCTTATAGGTGTCATAATAACTTCAATATTATCAATATTTTTTTGGCAACCTCTTCATTCATTTTCTTTTATATTCTTTATATTTTTAGGTTTCTTTTTTTGCGCGGGCTTATTTTTACAAATTAAAGCATTAAGTATTACTCCTGCAAGTGTATTAGCACCTTATAATTATACAATAATAGTTTGGGCAATACTTTTTGGTTTTGTTGTATATAAAGAAATACCAGATATATTTACAATTATTGGAGCAATTATTATTGTCGCATCTGGTGTATTTATATTTAGGTATTCTTATAAGTGATCCTAATTTTCTTTGTATGATTTAAAATATTAATGTTATAAATTTCATCATGTTTATTGGAATAGATCTTGGCACTTCTTCAATTAAAATGATTTTAATTGATCAAAACCAAAAAATTCTTGCCACAGCTACTTCAAGTCTCACAATACAATCTCTAAATGATGGTTTTAGTGAGCAAAACCCACAAGAATGGATTGACTCAACTATGGAATGTTTTGAAGCTTTGAAGCTAAAAAAACCAAAAGAGTTTTCACAAACCGTTTCTCTTGGCATATCAGGACATATGCATGGAGCTACTTTAATAGATAAGGATGGAAATGTTATTAGACCATGTATTCTTTGGAATGATACTAGATCACATCAAGAGTGTGAAGAATTTGAAAAACAAAACTTTGATGTACGATCAATCTCAGGAAATATCACTATGCCTGGTTTTACTGCTCCAAAAATAAATTGGATTAAAAACAATGAAATAGATAATTTTCGAAAAATTTTCAAAGTTTTATTACCAAAAGATTATTTAAGATTTATTCTTACCGGTGAATTTTTTTCTGAAATGTCAGATGCATCTGGCACATTATGGTTAGACATAAAACATAGAAAATGGTCTAATAAACTTTTATCATGTTCGTTTTTAGAAGAAAAACATATGCCCAATCTTGTGGAAGGCAATGAGCTGACTGGTTATTTAAAAAAAGAGTTAAAAGACAAATTTAATTTTAATAATAATGTGAAAGTTGTTGGTGGAGCAGGTGATAATGCAGCTGCAGCAACTGGTATGGGCATAACAAATAAAAATCAGTCATTCATATCTCTTGGTACTTCAGGAGTTTTTTTTACTCCTACTGAAAGTTTTTTAAGTAATACCGCGGACGCAGTACATTCATTTTGTCATTGTTTACCAAATAAATGGCACTTGATGTCAGTTATGTTAAGTGCAAGTAATTGTTTGGATTGGATCTGTGCTGTTACAAACACTTCAATTGCAGAAACATTTAATAATCTAGAAAAATTTTATACAGATGAAGATGCTATAAATAAATCTTCTTATTTTTTACCTTATCTTTCTGGAGAAAGGACTCCTCATAATGATCCACATATTAGAGGCTCATTTCACTCTATAAAAACATCAACAAATGCAACAGATTTACAGTATGCAGTAATTGAAGGTGTTAGTTTTGGTATATTAGATGGCGTAAATTCTATTTTAAAAGTTAACAATAACTTTGATACCATATACATGGTTGGGGGAGGTTCAAAAAGTTTATTCTGGATTGAATTGATTGCATCACTATTAAATAGAAAATTAAGTGTTTGTGACCAAAGTGAATTTAGTGCGGCACTTGGTGTTGCAAGATTAGCAATGTTTCAGGATGATACAATCAATAATAAAGAAAAAATTGTTAGTGAAATAAAAATAAGTAAAATTTATGAACCAAAGAAACATATTATGGATAGTTTGTTACGAAGGTATGCTATTTGGAAAGATTTATACAACAGTAATAAAAAAATTGCTCAAAATTTGAATTTTTAATAAATACTTTTTAAAAAATTTATTTTTTTTTCTAAAATTTCAGAAAATGAAGAAAATTGTTTTGGTGTGTTGCCCCATAGTTCTACACAATTTGTAAATTCAACAATTTTATTTTCTTCTAGAAAATATTTGATCCATTCCCAACTTGGTTCATAATATTCAAAACTTAATTTTTTATCTTTAATTTTCAACATAAATACATACCAACTTGCAATTGCATCAATACAATTTTCAGGAATAATATTTTTTTCAAAACAATTATGTATAGTTGGTAATATAAATATAGGAAATTTACCTACACCATCCATTGCAATTCTCTCTAATTTATCAGCAATATTTTTATTTTTAAATCTTTCATAAATTGTGATCATATATTCTTCTAAATCAAAGGGTTTATGAACAAGCGCTGGTAATATTTCCTTTTGTTGAATTTCAAAGAAAAAATGTTCTAAATTTTTATCTGATATTGCCTCATCATAAGTTGTATAACCTTTTAATGCTCCAAAATAACTTAATGCTAAGTGAGCTCCATTTAGAATTCTAATTTTAGCTTCTTCATAAGGAAACACATCCTTCACAAACTGCACACCAACATCTTCAAGCTTTGGTCTTTCATTTATGAAGTTATCCTCTACTATCCATTGAATAAAGGGTTCAGCTATCACACCGCAATTTTCCTTTAAATTAAATTTTTCCATTATATCAGACTTTAAAAATTCTGGTGTTCTAGGAGTAATTCGATCAACAACACAAGATGGAAAACTAACATTTTCTTCTATCCATTCTAAAAGTTCGTATTCTTTAGATGCTGATAAATATTCTTTTAAACAGTCTTGTAACATTTTTCCATTTTCTCTAATATTATCACAGCATAGCAATGTGATTTTTTGATTTATAGATAGCATTCTTTTTTTTAAAGCTGCCATAAGAAAAGAGTAAATTATATTGTTTTCTTTTCCTTGAATATTATTCTTAATAAGTTCTAAATTTAGATTTAGTTTATTTTTTTCATTTATATAGTAACCGCTTTCGGTAATTGTCATTGTAACTAATTTTATATCTGGATTTGAAAGAATAGCCTCAGCTTCATCTTTTTTCTTACTCCAGTCTATTAATTTTATAATTGAATTGATGTCTTTATATTTTTCATCTCCAGATGTAGAAATTGTTTTCAGAATATATTTCCCTTTTCTTAATTTTAGATTTTCAAAATTTTTGCTATCTTCTTTTCTTAAATTAATTCCACATATTCCCCAATTCAAATTATTAGTTGTATTAAGATATTCATCTATATAGCTTGCTTGATGAGCTCTATGAAAATTTCCTACACCAAGATGAACAATACCTGTTTTACAATTTTCTCTATTAAAAAATGAAATAGCTAGTTCACCTCTATTCATCAATTTTTATTTGAAGCTTTACATCTGTGGGCCTATGTTCTGCTGCTCTTAAAAATGCTTCAACACTTTCTTCAAATTTAAAGGTATGTGTAATCATTGGCTTAACATCAATTTTTCCTCGTTCAAGTAGTCTTATTGATGGTTCATATTGATGTGAATACCTATGCACAGTTTGAAACTCAAGACCTTTAGAAAATAGTATAGCCCAATTCATTGGTACTGGTTCAGCATTATTTCCAATTAAGACAACATGTGCTCCAGGTGAACAGCAAGTAAAAATAGCTTCATATGCTTTTACTGCTCCGCTACATTCAAAAAACCTATCAACTCCCCATCCATTGGTTTCATCCATAATTTTGGTTTCTAAATTTTCTTTAGATATATCTATGGGAATAAGATCAGGATAATAATCACACATTTTTAATTTTTCACTTAAAATGTCAGCAATATAAACTTTTGCACATCCTCCAGCTAAAGCAGCAAGGGCTGTAACCAATCCAATTGGCCCACATCCCATTACTAATCCAATTTGACCAGGTTTTATTTTTGCTTTAGTTACTCCTTGCATACCTACTGCTAAAGGCTCAACCATTGCTCCTTCAGCATAAGAGAGATTGTCTGGTATTTTAAAAACCATATCACTTGGAAACACAACCTCAGGTGTTAAACAACCATGAATAGGTGGTGTAGCCCAAAATTTTACTTTTTGATCATAATTGTAAATACCAAGTTTATATTCTTTTGTACTTTTACTAACAATCTGAGGTTCAACACAAACTCTGTCACCCACTTTTAAATTTTTTACATTTGTACCTACTTCGATGATTGTTCCTGAGCCTTCGTGTCCCAAAACCATTGGTGCATTAACATGCCATTGCCCAATTTTTCCATGTTTGTAATAGTGAATATCTGAACCACATATACCAACAGTATGCATTTTGATCTTTACATCATTTGAATCAACCTTGCTTGGTAAATCTATATCTCTTAAATTCAATTCGAGTTTTTTTTCTAAAACTAATGCTTTCATGTTTGTTAATAAATAGCATATTTTTAAATATAAATTATTATATTTTTTAATGAAATTTCTACATTGTTAACATATTGTATATATTGATGATATTTGATCATTTTAAATTAACTAATAAAGTTGCTATTGTAACAGGTGGAACAAGAGGAATTGGTCTATCTATTGCACATGCTCTTGGAGAGGCTGGTGCAAAGTTAATTGTCACAAGTAGAACAGATAAATACTCTGGTCTAAAAAGTCTTAAAGATGCAAATCATGATGTTTCTTTTGTTCAAGGTGATATTACTAATCCTAATGAGCCTCAAAAAATAATAAATTTTGTTTTAGAAAAATATAATTCAATTGATATCTTAGTTAATAATGCTGGTGTTGCTCAACATGGTACTATGGAAGAGTTTGATGATAAATTATTAGATAAAATTATGAATACAAATGTTGATTCTGTTTTTAGAATGTGTCGTTCTGTTTTACCACAAATGAAAAAACAAGGTGAAGGAGTGATTTTAAATATAGGTTCAATATCTGGATTAGTATCAAATATTCCTCAACCTCAAGTGGCTTATAATGCATCAAAAGCTGCAGTACATATGTTAACAAAAAGTTTAGCAAGTGATTTTGCTGAAAATAATATCCGTGTGAACGCTATTGCACCTGGTTATATTGATACAGAAATGACTAAGTTAACTAAAGAAAACGAACATTGGTATGAAACTTGGAATAGCATGACACCTCTCAAAAGAATGGGTAAGCCAAGTGAAATTGCATCTGCAGCACTTTTTTTATGTAGCCCTGCTTCTAGTTATATTACAGGTGAAGTATTAGTTATAGATGGAGGATATACGCTTAGATAGACTAACTATTCTTTGAAGAGAAAAATATTTGCTTTTATGGTTATTTCATCTTTAAGAATTGATGTATTTTTCCAATTACCTGTACCAATATTAAACTCATTCCTAGAAAAAAATATTTCACTTTTTACCTGAACCAAATCACTAGCCAATTTTATAATCTCAACATCAATAGGAATATTTTGACTTTTACCTTTAATTGTTAATTCACCTATTAATAGAATTTTATTTTCTCCGTAATTAAATTTAAAATTATTTGTATCAATAAGGCCTAAGGGAAATTTTTTAGCATCAAAGAAAACCTCACTGAGTACTAAATCCTTATATCGTTTATAATTTAACTCTAAACTATCAATACCAACATTTATAAGTGCTTTATTATTACTTTGATTAGATAAATCTAAGGAAACGAAACCATCAAATGTATTAAATTTACCAGTAACATTTTTTGCAAACAAAACTGGAACTTCAAATTCTATACTAGAAATATTCTTGTCTATAGTCCATAAATCATTTGCAACACTCTGTTTACAATATAGAAAAATAAAAAATAAACTAAATATTATTTTCAATATATTTCCTTGCTAGTTCATCAGCTTTCTCATTAAACTCGAAACCTGCGTGACCCTTAACCCACTTCCAAGTTACATTATGTTTATTTATTAGATTATCTAATTGCATCCATAATTCTTTATTTTTCACTATTTTTTTGGTTGATGTCTTCCATCCATTTTTTTTCCAATTTGTAATCCAGGATTCAATTCCATCCTTAACATATTTGCTGTCTGTATAAATGATTAAATCTTTTTTTATCTTAAAATATTCTAGTGCTTTTATTGCTGCTGTAAGTTCCATTTTATTATTCGTTGTAAGTTGATCTCCACCATTTAATAATATCTCATTGTTATTATCTAAAATTACAACTCCCCATCCACCTTTACCGGGATTGCCAGAACATGCACCATCAGTGTAAATATTAATCATTATTGAAAAATACCATTTTGTTGATGCCATTTTAAAATATTAAAATATTCAAATGGATCTTTTTTAACAACGATTGCATTAGGTGGATGAAAAATATAGTCATGTACTCTTGTAGATAATATTCTAACAGCTGCAGCTCTTAATAAAATATTTAATGATTCCTTTTCAAGGGCACTCAATTTTCTCAATTTTTGATATTCCTCAAGAATTGTAAGGCAGTTTTGTTTGTGAAAATTTTTTCCATTTTCACTAAAGCACCAATCATTAATAACAATAGCTATATCGTACACATAAAAATAATAACAAGAAAAATAGAAATCTATTACTCCTGAAATTTTTTCATTTTTAAAAAAAATATTATCTCTAAACAAATCAGCATGAATAACACCACAGGGAATATTGCTTGGCCAATGATTTTCTAAATAATCTATTTCGTTTTTTAACAAATACATTATTTCATTATATTCTTCAGATTTCTTATTAAGACACTTTTTGTAAATATTTTTCCAATCCTTTAAGTCTAAACTGTTAGGTCTTTTTTCATCAAAATTTACAGTAAGATTGTGTAAATTAGCAACCATCTTCCCAACTTCTCCACACATTTCAGAATTAGCTTTTTCAATACTTTTACCTTCTAGAAAAGAAATAATAACAGCAGTTTTATTTTTTATTTTTTTTAATGTTTTTCCATTTTTATCTACGATAGCTTTAGGGCATTTAAAATTATTTTTATTTAAAAAGTTTTTTAAATTTATAAAAAATGGTAATTCTTCTTCAGTCACTCTTTTTTCAAAAATTGTTAAAATATATGGTTTATTGTTACAAAAAATTTTAAAATTTGAGTTCTCTATACCATCTACAATTTCTTCAAATCTTTCTAGATTTCCAATTGCGTAATCAGAGATAAAGTTTTCGATATCTTCCTTAAGTAATTTAGTAAAGACCGCCATTTTATACGTTTAGCTTTTGTGGAACTTTAAAAAATACATCTTCTTTTTGATAATGCCCTTCATTTACTTGAACTTCAAAATTTTTTTTCAAATTATCAAGAAGTTTTCTTACAAGTATTTCCGGTGATGATGCACTTGCTGTTATTCCTATATTTTCAGATTCTTGAAATATATTTAAATTTAAGGAATCAACATCTTCCACTAAAATAGCTTTTTTTGAACCATAATTTTTTGCTACTTCAACTAATCTTAAAGAATTTGATGAGTTGCTTGCGCCAATTACTAAAAAATAATCACATTGATCAGCTATTTTTTTTACAGCTTCTTGTCTATTTGTTGTAGCATAACAAATATCATTTTTTTTCGGTTCTATAACATTCTTAAAATGTGATTTTATCTCTTTTATTATATCTTTCGTATCGTCTACTGATAGAGTTGTCTGAGTTACATATGCAATCTTATCATTTTGTTCAAAGGGTAACTTTTTTACATCTTCAACTTTTTCTACCAAATAAATTTCTTTATTAGTTTGACCCATAGTTCCAATAACTTCAGGATGATTCCTATGACCAATTAAAATTACGGGGAGATTTTTTTTATCAAAATTTTCTACCTCCTTATGAATTTTGCTAACAAGTGGACATGTGGCATCATAATATATTAAATTTAAACTTAACGCTTCCTCGGGTACAGCTTTTGGAACACCATGTGCAGAAAAGATAACTGGCCTGCTTTTATCTTCAATCTCATTTAATTCTTCTACAAAAATAGCTCCCTGTGATTTGAGATTTTCAACAACAAATTTATTATGAACTATTTCATGACGAACATATACTGGCGCCCCATATTTTTTTAGAGCACCCTTAACCATTTCAATCGCCCTATCTACTCCTGCACAAAAACCTCGAGGTCCTGCAAGAAAGATATTAAGTTTTTTAGTCATTTAAATTTGCTAATTTTAATTTCAGTTAATTAATAATACT
Source organism: uncultured Alphaproteobacteria bacterium (assembly GCA_902553005.1). Taxonomy (GTDB): domain Bacteria; phylum Pseudomonadota; class Alphaproteobacteria; order HIMB59; genus CACPNW01. The sequence goes on from CACDIK010000005.1 coordinate 54,974, forward strand.
ATAGATTTTGCAAATCCTTTAATATTAATTTCTTATTATTATACTCAATTATTTAGACTGATTAATCTACTTTTAATTCTTTAAAACAGAGTTAAATTCAGTAATAGATTCTTCAATTAAAGCAGACTTTTTATCTTTATTGAGATTTTGTATTAGAATATTTTTCGTAGCCTCTATTGCAATACTTGAAATATAATTTTTTATAGAGTTATTGGTATCTCTCACTAATTGTTCAATCTTATTTTCAGCTAATATTTTTCTTTTTTCAATTTGGTCAGTTAGTTTAGAAGTAGATATATTTTTCAGTTCAGCTATTCTTTTTTCAGATTCCAATTTTAGATTTTGTATTTCTTCTTCTACCTTAGTTTCTCTATCTTTTAATTCATCCAAAGCTTTTTGAGCCTCATTTTTTATATTCTCAACTTCATCTATTTTATTTTTTATATCTTTTATTTGAGCATCTAAACTAGATGTAAGAATTTTTCGTACTGGATTAAAAATAGCTGCAATAAATAGAATAAAAGATACTGCAACCCAAAATTGTGGATCAGAAAACATTAATTAAAACTACCTTTATGTATTTCAATAACTTTATTAATTTCATTGTCTGACACTTCTATATCTGTGATTTTTCCAACAGTCAGTTTTGTAATATTAGCTATTTCATTGTTAATATTTTTAATTTGATCATCTTTACTTTTTAAAATTTCTTTTTCTGCATCAGAAACTTTTTTTTCTAAGTCTTTATCAAGTGAAGAAAGTTGAGAAGAAACATCTTCTTGTAAAGCATTGATTGTTTCTTTAATTTTTTCATCTGTTTCTACTTTAGCCTTATTGATTTGATCATTAATTTTTTTTTCAATTTCCATTGCCTGTTCTTGAAGCTCTTTTGCTGAAGATAAATTCTCATCTATTTTATTTTGTCTTTTCTCTAAAACTGTAGCTATTCTTGGAAGAGATACCCTCCATAAAAACACAAATAGAAAGGTAAAGAATACAGCTAACCAAAAGAGCTGTGAAACAAAAAACTCTGGATTTAATTGAGGCATTAATTAATTATTGTGTTCTATCCAAACAAAATAACTAACGCAATAACTAACGCGAAAAGTGCAATCGCTTCAACTAATGCGAAACCTAACATTGTCATTGTAAAAACTTCACCTCTTGCTGCTGGATTTCTTCCAACTGCTTGAATAAAAGATGAGAAAATATTCCCAATTCCAATACCTGATCCAATAACACCGATAACGGCTAGACCCGCTCCGATTACTTTTGCTGCTTCAATTTCCATAAGTCCTCCTATTTTAAATTAATGTAAATGATAAGCATCGTTAATATATAAACATGTCAGTATTGCAAACACATATGCTTGCAAAAAAGCAATTAAAATTTCTAATCCTGTTAAAGCTACAATGAAAGCTAAAGGAAAAACTCCTGTAAAAAATGGCATGGAAACAACAAAGCCCGCAAATACTTTTAGTAGTGTGTGACCAGCCAGCATGTTTGCAAATAATCTAACTGATAAACTTATAGGTCTTGATAAATAAGATATTACCTCAATAGGAATAAGCAGTGGATGCATGTAAAATGGTACACCCGGTATATAAAAGAATGTAAAAAATTTAATGCCATGGTTAATAAATCCAAGAATAGTTACACCAATAAATACAACTGCAGCTAACGCAAATGTAACAATAATATGACTCGTGAATGTAAATTGGTATGGTATCATACCTACCATGTTGCCAATTAACACAAACATGAATAAAGAGAAAACAAATGGGAAATACCTTTTTCCATTATCTCCAACTGTATCAGAGAGAAGCTGAGCTATAAAATTATACATCAATTCTGAGATAAGCTGCATCCTAGAAGGGATGATTGATCTTGTATTCACTGTTAAAGTTAAAAAAAGAGTAATTACTAAAACAGTAATCAGCATAGCAAAAGATGAATTTGTAAATGAAATATTATAGCCACCAAGTTCAATATTGGATATTGGATCTATTTCGAACTGTTTTAGGGGACTGTCTTTTGCGGCCATAATAGTTATTGAATATTAAAATTACCTTTGCTTTTCAATGCGACGCATTACACGATAAACGTTCAAAAATCCAGCTAATGCGCCAAATATGAAGAAAATAATTAACCCTATTGGTTTAGTATTAAAGTAATTATCCACAATAAGCCCAATTCCAACTCCAACCACTAGTGCAGCGATAATTTCTGTACTAATTTTAAAACCAAATCCAGCACCACTTTCTTTTTTTTTAATATTAGGTTCTTTATTTTGACTATCTAAATTATCAATTTTCTTACCTAATTCTTCTAAATTTTTATTTTTATAATTCATTTGAAGTATCTTGCTCTTTTATCTCGATTGCTTTTTCAAGATCAACAGAAACTAGTTGTGATATACCTTTCTCAGGCATCGTAACACCAAATAATCTATTTACTCTTGCCATTGTCATTCTATGATGAGTTATAACTAAGAATTTTGTTGAAGAAGTTTTAGCTATTTCCTCTACTAATGAACAAAATCTATCAACATTAGTATCATCTAATGGAGCATCAACCTCATCGAGTACACAAATTGGAGCTGGGTTTGATAAAAATACAGCAAATAATAATGATAATGCTGTTAGAGCTTGCTCACCACCAGAAAGTAAATTTAGATTTTGTAATTTTTTTCCAGGAGGACTAGCAAATATTTCTAAACCAGCTTGAAGAGGATCTGATTCATCTGTAAATTTAAGATAAGCCTTGCCACCACCAAACAACCTAGTAAATAATTTTTGAAAATTTTCATTAACTATTCCATATGCAGCAAGTAAACGTTGTCTACCCTCTGTATTAAGTGAGTCAATTGCTTCTCTTAGTTTTGCAATTGCACTCAAAAGGTCACTTTGATCTTTCTTTATCGTATTTACTTTTTCTTCTAAATCTTTGGATTCTTGTTCTGCAAGAAGATTAACACCACCTAGACGTTCTTGCTCAGCAATTAGTCTTTCTAATTTCTTTTCTAAATCACTTGTCTCACCTAAAACTTTATTTGGATTGATTTCTCCAATATTGTAAAGTTCTTCTAATTCTACACTCAGTCGTTCTTTTACTTGAGTAGCTAATAATTTAATTGCTTCATTAATAGTATTGATTTGACCTTCAGTCCTAATTCTTTCTTCTCTTAGTTCATTTAATTTAATTTCTTCTAGTTTTAATTTCTTATTGATCTCATTAGAGTTTTGTTCAGTTTGACGAAGCTGCTCAGCTATTTGCTCATAAGAAGTCTTATTTTCATCAATCAACTTTTGTATTTTTAATTTTTCACTTGATACATCTTCGGGAACGGATTGGAGATTAGATAATTCACTAATCAATGTATTTTGCCTTGAATTTAGTTCTTCTATTCTTTGATTTGCTTTTGAAGAAATATCATTCCATTGTTTTTCCTCTGCACTTAATTGTTTTATTCGTCTATTTTTTAATTGCTCCAATATTGCTTTAGTAGAATTATTTTGTTTACCTTTGGATACATAGCCATCCCATCTCCAAATTTCTCCTAGTTTGCTGACTAATATTTGTCCTGGCTT
>CACDIK010000006.1 GCA_902553005.1 uncultured Alphaproteobacteria bacterium
AAAAACTTATAATTAAAATAATATTTAGTTTTATAGAGGAATTAAGGAATTTGGAAAACTCCATTATTTTGAAGTAACTATTTGAAGATAATCAATATTTTCAAAATCAACAAATGGTAGAACAAAAAATCTATTTTTTTCAACTTTAGCTACTTTACCAACTAATAAATCTACCGGGAAAATTTGCGCTGTACCACTTGTAACAACAATGTCTCCTAATCTTGGCATTTTATTTTCTTTCACAAAAGAACTTACTAGATATTTGCCATCTCCATTGCCAGTAAGTAAGGAAAAGATACCATCTGATATAGATTTTACTGAAATAGATAAATTGGGATCAGTTAAAAGTATTACTCTTGAATTTTTAGCAGTTGTGTCTATTACCTTCCCGACTAATCCTCGTTCATTGATAGCTGACATATTTTTCTTAATTTTATCTTCATAACCTGCATTTAAATTTATAAGCTTACTATAAATGGTATCATTTCTGTTAATGAGAGATGCGGTTTTGATTAAAATTAGATTATTATCAGTTGCATTTAATAATTTTTTTAAAACTTTATTCTCTCTTGAATTTTGTATTGCTAATGTTTGCCATTTTTTAAGACGTATTATTTCTTCTTGAAGAATTTTGTTTTCAAATTTTAAACTTCTAAATTGATTATATTCATCAACTATATTTGAAAAGGCGTTTATAGGAGCAGAAATAAATTTTGTAAATGGAACTACTACAGAACTCGATATATTTTTTATCCCATAAATAACATAATAATCCGTTTTTGAAAAAAAAACTAAAAGAAATGAAAGGCTAAAAACAGAAATAATCGTAAAATTTTTTAAAAATCTTGAAAACTGAAAAACCTTTATTTGAAACTTAGGTGCCATTTTTATTTTTAATCAGAGGCAAATACATCACTCAATCGTGATTTTTCTTCAAGTGCCATACCTGTGCCCATAACAACACATAATAGTGGATCCTCTGCAATCGAAACTGGTAGGCTTGTTGATCTTCTTAATACTTTGTCAAGATTGTGTAAAAGTGATCCACCTCCAGTTAACATTATACCTCTTTCAACTATATCTGCAGATAATTCTGCTGGTGTTTGTTCTAAAGCTCTTTTTATCGTATCAATTATTTGAGCTACTGGTTCAGCAAGAGCTTCTGCAATTTGTCTTTGTGAAATAGAAATTTCTTTAGGAAGACCAGTTATTAAATCTCTACCCTTAACACTCATAGTTCTACCGTCACCATCATCTGGAGGACTTGCAGAGCCAATATCTTTCTTCATTCTTTCAGCTGTAGTTTCTCCAATTGCTAGTTTATGAGTTGTTCTCATATATTCCATAATCGCTTCATCAAATCTATCTCCAGCAGCTTTTACAGAAGTAGAATTAACTACTCCTCCAAGAGATAAAACAGCTACTTCCGATGTACCTCCACCAATATCTACAACCATAGAGCCTGTTGGCTCTGCCACTGGTAAACCTGCTCCAATTGCGGCAGCAACTGGCTCTTCTATTAAATAAACTCTTCTTGCTCCGGCAGCATCGGCTGATTCTCTAATTGCTCTTCTTTCAACATTTGTTGCTCCAGATGGCACGCATATTACAATTTGAGGATTTGATAGAGATCTACCTTTATGAACTTTTTTAATGAAACTTTTTATCATCTGTTCGGCAACATCAAAATCAGCAATGACACCATCTTTCATTGGGCGAATGGCTTTAATTTTTCCTGGTGTTCTTCCCAGCATTTGCTTAGCCTCATTTCCTACAGCTAAAACCTGAGTTCTTCCATCATTTTCAATTGTTGCGACAACTGAAGGTTCGTTAAGAATTACACCTTCACCTTTGACATATACAAGAGTATTAGCTGTACCCAAATCAATAGCCATATCTTTAGAAAATAAACTGAAAAAACGATCGATTACCATTAATTAAACCCCTTCTATTTTTAAACTTGCTGCATTCTCTTTAATAGATTTAGTTTTTTTAAAGATCAATCTGTTTAATGCATTGATATAAGCTTTTGCAGATGCAACAATTATGTCGGGATCACTTCCTTTTGCTTGTGATGATAGATTATCATCTTCAAGTCTAACAGTAACCTCTCCCTGTGCATCAGTCCCAGCTGTAATTGCATTTACTTGGTAAAGTTTAAGTTTAAATTCAGTATTAGTAAGTTTTTTTATTGCGTTAAAGGTAGCATCAACAGGACCGTTACCATTAATTTTAGTATTTTCCACTTTTTCGTTAATTTCAATCTTTAATTTAGCTTCAGCTTTTTCAACAGATCCAGCATTTACTTCTAAAGATACAAATTTAATGTGTTCATCGTATGACGATGTTCTGTCTTCTGCTAATGCAATTAAATCTTCTTCAAATATTTCTTTTTTCTTATCAGCTAAATCTTTAAATCTTCCAAATAACTCCATTAAAGCATTATCACCTACTTCATAACCAAGTTCTTTTAACTTTTCTGAAAAAGCGTGTTTTCCTGAATGTTTTCCAAGAACAAGTGAAGATTTGTTAAGCCCTATGGATTCAGGTGTCATAATTTCATACGTACCAGCATGTTTTAGCATACCATCTTGATGTATTCCTGCTTCATGAGCAAAAGCATTAGCGCCAACTATCGCTTTATTTGGTTGAACTGGAAAACCTGTTATTGATGATACTAATCTAGAAGCTTTCATAATAGATTCCGTTTTAATATCTGTATGAAATGGCATAAGGTCTTTTTTTACTTTTAAAGTCATGACAATTTCTTCTAATGATGAATTTCCAGCTCTTTCACCCATACCATTAATTGTACACTCAACTTGTCTAGCGCCTTCTTTAATAGCAGCAACATTATTTGCTGTCGCTAAACCCAAATCATTATGTGTGTGAGTAGAAAGAATTGCTTTGTCAATATTTGGAACATTATTTTTTACATTTTTAAAAATTTTACCAAACTCTTCTGGTAATGTATAACCAACAGTATCAGGAATATTAATAGTTGAAGCACCAGAGTTAATAGCAAGTTCGATGCATTTATATAAAAATTCTAACTCAGATCTTCCACCGTCTTCACAACTCCACTCAATATTATCACAAAGATTTCTTGCATGGGAGACAGTCTTTTGAATAGCCTCTAAAACTTCGTCTTCAGTTTTCTTTAATTTATATTTCATGTGTAGAGGACTGGTTGCAATAAAAGTATGAATTCTTGGAGACTTAGCATGTTGTACTGCTTCCCAAGCACGGTCAATATCTTTAAGGCTTGCTCTTGCTAAACCGGCAATCGTTGAATTTTTGACATGCCTGCTAACTTCAGAAACTGCTTCAAAATCTCCATTAGAAGCGATAGGAAAACCTGCTTCAATAATATCAACTTTCATTGAATCAAGAACTTCAGCTATTTGAAGTTTTTCATCTAAATTCATTGATGCACCAGGAGATTGTTCTCCATCTCGAAGAGTTGTATCAAAAATATAAATTTTTTCAGTCATTTCTTTAATTATACACTAATCAAAATTTTATTAAACTTTCATCTAGTTTTTTTGATTTATCAACCATTTTTCCTTCAGCAATCCAAGGCATCAAAGTTCTCAACTTTTCTCCGACTGCTTCAATTGGATGTTCTGCTTGTTCTTTTCTCATTACTTTAAATTTAGTTTGACCACTCTGATGCTCTTGCATCCATTCTTTAGCAAATTGACCAGATTGAATTTCCGAAAGAATTTTTTTCATTTCTTTTTTTGTTTCATCTGTAATAAGTCTTGGACCTCTTGAATAATCTCCATACTCAGCTGTGTTTGAGATTGAATATCTCATATTTGCCATTCCACCTTCATATAAAAGATCTACAATAAGTTTGACTTCATGAAGACATTCAAAATATGCCATTTCAGGTGCATATCCTGCTTCAACAAGAGTTTCATAACCTGCTAAAATTAAATGTGTTAAACCTCCACATAAAACAGATTGCTCTCCAAAAAGATCCGTTTCACATTCTTCTTTAAAAGTTGTTTCAATTATTCCAGCACGTCCTCCACCAATTGCAGATGCATAGGCAATTCCTATTTCAAGAGCATTACCTGACGGATTTTTATCTACAGCTACTAAACAAGGTACGCCAGCACCTCTTACATATTCAGCTCTTACTGTATGACCAGGACCTTTAGGTGCAACCATTATCACATCTATACCTTCTTTAGGTTTGATTAAATCAAAATGAATATTTAACCCGTGAGCAAATGCAATTGTTGTCCCTTCTTTAATATTTTCAGCTATATCATTTTTGTAAATTTCAGATTGCAGCTCATCAGGTGTTAACATCATAATAACATCAGCCCAACTTGCTGCCTCTGCAGGTGTCATTACTTTAAAATTAGCTTGTTCTGCTTTACTTCTTGAATTTGAACCTTCTCTTAATGCAATTGAAACATTTTCTATTCCAGAATCTCTCAAATTCATTGCATGGGCATGTCCTTGACTTCCATATCCTACAATTGATATTTTTTTATCCTTTATTAAATTTAAATCTGCATCTCTATCGTAATATACTCTCATTATTATTCCTCCTCATTTTTTTGAATTGATGATATTGCAACGGGACCACTTCGAACAATTTCCACTTTTGTTATTTCATTAATTTCTTTAATAAATCTATTTACTCTTTCTGAAGCACCAGCAATTTCAAAAATTGTGGTGTTATTTTCATTTTCAATTTTTCTAGCTCTATATAAATCACAAAGTTGATAAACTTTCTTTTTATTTGTATCAGAAATATAGATATAAACTAATGCAACTTCGGCTTCTACAGAATTACCTTCTTGATCTAAGTTTGTAACACTATGAACAGGAACAATTCTAAGTAATTGTTTTTCTATTTGACTGACAACTTCTGAAGTACCATGAGTTACAATAGTAATTCTTGAAATATTTTCATCATTACTAACTTCAGCTACATTCAAACTATCAATGTTATATCCTCTTCCAGAAAACATTCCAATTACTCTAGCTAAAACACCTGGTTCATTATCAACTAATACAGTTAATATATGTCTCTTAGTCTCTGATACTTGATCAGGAGAAGCGTAAACAGATTTATTCATTAAACTAAAATTTTCCCTTTTTCGGCTGATTTTTTGTCTTGTTTTTGATCTTTACTTAACATCATTTCATTATGAGCAGATCCACTTTGAATCATTGGAAAACAATTCTCTTCTTTAGTAACCCAGATATCAGCAATTACTGTATTTTTTGTATCAATCATTTGAGTTATAACATCATCAAGTTCATCAGTTGTTTTTGCTCTTAAACCAACAGCTTTATAACTTTCAGCTAATTTAACAAAATCAGGCAAGCTATCAGTATAACTTTCAGAATACCTTCCACCATGTAACAGTTCCTGCCATTGTCTTACCATTCCCATATATTCATTGTTTAAAATAAAAATTTTTACTGGCAATCTATATTGAACTGCTGTGCTCATTTCTTGAATATTCATAAGGATTGAAGCATCTCCTGCTATATCGACTACCAAAGCATCAGGATGTCCAACCTGAGCTCCAATAGCAGCAGGAAAACCATATCCCATAGTTCCTAAACCACCTGAAGTTAGCCATCTATTTGGTTCTTCAAATTTATAGAATTGAGCAGCCCACATTTGATGTTGACCTACTTCAGTTGTAATAAATGTTTTTGTATTTTTTGTTAACTCATAAAGTCTTTGAACCGCATACTGCGGTTTAATCTGCTTGCCTTCATTATTGTAGTTTAAACAATCTACTTCTTTCCATTTATTTATTTTATCCCACCACAATTTTAATGAATCAGTATCTATTTTATATTTTCTGTCTTTCCAGACTGAAATCATTGTTTCTACAACTTGTTTAACATCACCTATAATTGGAACATCAACGTTTATTGTTTTGTTGATATTACTTTCATCAATATCAATATGAATTTTCTTTGAGTTAGGTGAGAAAGCATCAAGTCTTCCTGTAACTCGATCATCAAATCTTGCACCGATATTAATCATGACATCACATTCATGCATAGCCATATTAGCTTCATACATTCCGTGCATACCAAGCATGCCAAGTGAGTTTTTATCTGATGAACCTACTACCCCCAGACCCATTAATGTCATTGTTACTGGTGACCCAACCATATTTATAAATTCTCTGACTAATGTTGAAGCTTTTGGACCTGAGTTAATACATCCACCACCAATATAAAAAATTGGTTTTTTTGCTTTTGAAATTAATTCTACCGCTTCTTCAATTTTATTTTTTTCAAAATCAGGACTTGGCTCAAACAATCTATGTGAAGGAATAATAATTTTATTTTTTTCTTCATAAGTTCCTGAAGCAAATTGAACATCTTTAGGTATATCAATTAATACAGGACCTGGTCTTCCATTTTGAGCAATAGTAAATGCTTCATGAAACACAGAAGATAATTTATTTACATCCTTAACTAAGTAATTATGTTTAGTACAAGGTCTTGTAATACCAGTTGTGTCACATTCTTGAAATGCATCACTACCAATTAAGTGTTGTGGAACTTGTCCGGTAATACATACAATCGGAACACTATCCATCATAGCGTCAGTTAAACCAGTTACAACATTTGTTGCTCCAGGTCCTGACGTTACTAAAACTACTCCAGTTTTACCAGTAGACCTAGCATAACCTTCAGCTGCATGAATCGCACCACCTTCTTGTCTTACTAAAACGTGCTTAATTGAATTCTGTTTAAATAAAGTATCGTATATAGGTAATACCGCTCCGCCAGGGTATCCAAATACAACTTCTACGCCTTGTTCAGCTAAGCTTTTTAAGACAATTTCAGCGCCTGTAATTTCATTATTCATTGACTTTAGCTCATAGGCTGTGGATAAAATAAAATCAATAAATTAGTTTAAATTTGGTCTAAATTAATGGATTTTATGTCAATTTCGTCCGGAAATTGATCAAATTTTTTAAAAAAATTAAGATTTGAAGATCTCCACCAAGTGTGTTGTCTTTTTACATAATTTCTTGTGACCTGCTGAATTTTAGAAATACATTCTTCAATTGATACCTCGTTATTAAGATAAGATTGAATTTCAGGAACTCCGTGAGCTTTCATTATTGGTAAGCTATTATTATAATTTAAATTAAGCAAATTTTCAACTTCATCTATCGCACCATCTTCAATCATTAGATGTGTTCTATGGTCTACTCTTTTATAATTTTCTTTTCTTTCAGGAAGAAATAATAAAATTTTATAATCTCCTAAATTAATTAATTTTTTATTTTTATTTTGTTTCCAGTCACTAAATTTTTTCTTAGTAAAAAAATTTACTTCCCAAATTCTTCTTATTCTTTGAATATCATTGGGTGAAATATTTTTCATTGCATCATCATCATGTTCTTTAACTAAATTAAAGAAATTTTCCTTACCGATTTTTAAAATCATTTTTTCTGATTCTTTTTTTACTTTTTCTGGAATAAATGGAATTGAAACTATTCCATTAATTAAAGACTCTATGTAAAGACCTGTACCTCCAACTAAAATAGGAGTTATGTTTTTATCAACCAAATAATTAATTTTTGTTGATGCTTCCTCACACCATTTTTGTACATTAAATCTAATATCACCTTTTACAAACCCATAAAGATGATGATTTATTTTTTTTTGATCATGTATAGTAGGTCTAGCTGTTAAAATACTTAACTCTTTATAAATCTGCATACTATCTGCATTTATAATCTCACCATTTAGTTTTTTGGCTAAGCTTAAAGCAAATTTTGATTTTCCTGATGCAGTGGGTCCTAATACAAAATAGATTTGAGTTTTCAATTATTCTTAAATTTAATTGTTACCCAATTTTGCTCATCATCTCTAGTTATTTTTAGTAATAATGAGGATCTACCTGTTTTTTCCAAAGAATTTACTAATTTTTCAAATGAATTCATATTACTAATAATCTCTCTATTAACTTCTGTAATTATATCTCCATTTTGCAAACTACTATCAACATCATCAATTGAAATTACTTTAACTCCACTGTCATGATCTTCAATAGTAATTCCCAAAGATTCTATTTTCAAATTTCTTTCAATGTTTGAAGTTGTTTTTCTTTCCGTAACTACCTCTCCAGGTAATTCACCTAATATTACCTCAATATTAATCTTTTTATTTTTTCTCCAAACTTCTAATATTGCAGTAGAACCTACATCTGACTCTGCAACAACTCTTGGCAGATCAGGCATCTTTTTAATTTCAATATTGTTAAATTTTAAAATTACATCGCCTGGTTCTAACCCAGCAGTTTTAGAGGGACCATTAGGATTGACATTGGATATGAATGCACCTTTTTGATCAGGCAATCCAAGACTTTCCGCGAAATCCTGAGTTACAGGTTGAATTTGTACACCTAACCAACCTCTCTTAGTTTTTCCAAAATCTTTTAATTGTTGTACTATTTTTTTGGCACTGTTCGAAGGTATTGCAAATCCTAAACCAATACTTCCACCTGTTTGCGAAACAATTGCCGTATTAATTCCTATTACTTCTCCATCTAAATTAAATAATGGTCCACCAGAATTACCGCGGTTAATAGATGCATCTGTTTGTAAAAATTTAACATATGGTCCACTACCTAAATCTCTTGAGATAGCAGATATAATTCCTGCTGTGACAGTTCCTCCCAAACCAAGAGGGTTTCCGATTGCAATTGACCAATCTCCAACTCTCATCTTATCCGAATCTCCCCAACCAACATATGTAAGTTTTTTGTTTTTTGGATCAATTTTCAATACAGCTATGTCTGCTTTAGGATCTCTTCCAAGTAATTCAGCTGTAAACTCTGTTTCATCATTTAGAATAACAGTTATTTCATCAGCTCCTTCAATTACATGATTATTTGTAACAACTATACCGTCTTCACTTATTATAAAACCTGACCCAAGTCCTGTCATTGGTCGTTGTGACCGTCTTTGATCACGGTCAAAATATTCTTTAAAAAAATCATCAAAGGGAGATCCCTCCGGAAATTGTGGTATTTGATTTTGGTTATTATTTTCAACAATAGTAGTTGAAGCAATACTAACTACTGCAGGAGATAATTGTTCTACTAAATCAGCAAAACTCTCAGGTACTGCAAGTAATGGTTTTGAAAATAAAATAGAAATTAAGAATATAAATTTAATTCTCATATTAATTGTCATAGTATTTTAAGGTGAAATAAATAAGGCACAGTCCTAAAAGAGCAAAAAATAAACTAATATTTTTTACAGTTTGTGGATTAATAAGGGAAAGCATATCGAGATATTTCTTTAAATTGTTCGCTAAGAAAAAATAGAGTATACCTTCAATGATCAGCACTAGACCTATGCTTATTAATAATATTTCAAACATTAATTTTGGATATCTATTTCACCAAAAAATTTTTCACAAACTTCCCCAGGAGCAATTACCATGGACATCTCTGTGTCTCCAAAAGTATCTTTACAAGCTTGCATTGTTCTTAAAAAATCAAAAAATTCCTCATCAAGACTATAAGCATCACCTAATATTCTATTTTTAGCAGCATCCCCTTCACCTCTTAGTATTGATGAAGTTCTCTCAGCTTCGGCTAGAATTACTGTTTGTTGTCTATCTGCTGATGCAACGATTTCTTTAGAAAGTTCTTCGCCTTCTGCTCTTAGTAAATTTGCTTCTTTTTCACGTTCAGAACGCATTCTTTGATAAACGTTATTAGATACTTGTTCTGTTAAATCTGTTCTACCAATTCTGATATCTACAATTTTAACGCCAAAAGAGTTCTCATTAACCTTAATTTGTTTTTCAATTTCATTCATAATGTTAATACGTTCATCACTCAGTAGTGATGTTAAAGAGTATTGTGCTATTACACCTCTAACCGCCGCATTTATAATTCTTCCAAATCTATCCGAAAAAGTAGTTTCATTTCTAACTGTCTGATAAAACTTTAGAGGATCAACAATGTTGTATCTAGCGAATGAGTCAACAATAATTCTTTTTTGATCTGAAAGTATCATTTCTTCAGGTTGGGGATCGAGATTAAGTAATCTAGAATCTAAAAAAACAGCATCTTGAATAAATGGAATTTTAAATTGAAGGCCGGGTTTTGTAACAACTTTTCTTGGATCACCAAATTGAAGCACCAAAGCTTGCTTAGTTTCATTTACAATAAAAAAAGCTCCTGTAAAAGTAAGGAAAAGAATAAATAAAACTAAAACTATAAGTAAATTTCTTGCACTAAATCTCATCTTAATTATTTCCTGATTTTTTGAGTTCATTCAATGGAAGATAGGGAACTACACCTTGTCCATTTCCAGTATCATCTAAAATTATTTTGTTTTTACCTTCTAAAACTTCTCTTAAAGTTTCTAAATAAATTCTTCTTTTAGTTACTTCTTTCGCATCTTTGTAACTGTTGTAAACATCTATAAAGTTTTGTGCCACACCTTCTGCTTGTTTAACTACCTGTTCTTTATATGCTGTCGCACCTTCAACAAGTTTGGCTGCTTCACCACGAGCGTTAGGTACAATTCTATTTAAATAGGTGTTTGCTTCGTTAACTAGTCTTTCTTTATCTTGTCTTGCTCTTTGAACTTCATCAAAAGCATCAATAACTTGATCGGGCGGATCAACACTTTGAAGCTGTACTGATTGAATCAAAACACCACTTTCGTAGGAATCTAAAACTAGTTGTAATTCATTTCTTACAACTTGTTCAACTTCTTGACGACCTTCGGTAAGTAAGAATTGAAGATCTCTTTGACCGACAACTTCACGTACAACACTTTCAGACATATCTTTGACGGTAAGTTCTGGATTTCTGAGTTTGAATAGAAAATTTCCAGCATCTTTTATTTTGAATAGTACTGTGAATGCAACGTCTGCTATGTTTTGATCACCCGTAAGCATTAAACTTTCTTCAATTACTTTTCGCTCTGCATTTGAATTTGAGCCAAAACCAAGATCACTTGCGCTTCTAAATCCAACATTGATTTTTCTAATTACTTCAACTTTAGGTGTAACAGTTTGACCGATTGGAGTTGGAAAAAAGTAATGTAATCCAGGCTCGGTTGTTTGACCATTCCATCTTCCAAATAAAAGCTCTACACCTTGTTCATCAGGTTCGACTCTATAAAAGCCAGTAGCTAACCATAGTAAAATAGCTACTATTATAAATATTGAAAAGTTGCGTCTTCCGCCAAATTTAAAGTTGCCGAATCTATCTTTTGCTTTTCTAATGGAATCTTCAAAGTCTCTTCTATTTGGACCGTCTCCAGACCCTCCTGAACCCCAGGGGTTATTATTTCCCCCTGATCCCCAAGGATTATTGTCGTTGTTATTTTTATTCCAGTTCATATATTATTGATAATATTGGCTCTATCTACTAACACTAATTGTATTATTTAATAACTAATATTTGAGTAAATCTGGAAAAATCAAGTATGTCTGATGAAATTTTATCTTTAATTTATACATTTTCTAAGAAATTTAGTGATCCTGAAACAAATCTTAGTTTTGATCCTAAAAATCAAAATATTTCAGCAGTTGTAAAAGATGGAAATGTAAACATTTCTTTACTTGTAAAAGGTCAAAAAGAAGATCTTTATCTAAATATAGCAAGATTGCTTAAAAATAATGTTGAACAAATTTCTGGAATACTTTCTGTGAATGTAATTATAAACTCCGATGTGGAAAGTACTAAAACAAATAATAAAGATAATAGAAGATTTAAAATTGATGCAAAAAATATAGTAGCAATTGCTAGTGGTAAGGGAGGGGTTGGTAAATCAACATTTTCAGTAAATCTTGCCACAGCATTAAGCTCGCTAGATCTTAAAATTGGCTTACTTGATGCAGATATTTATGGTCCTAGCATTCCTAGAATGATGGGTATTTCAAAAAAACCTATAATGAATGAAAACAAAAAACTTATACCTTTAGAAAATTATGGAATAAAATTAATGTCTATTGGTTTTATTGTAGACTCTGAAGCTCCAACAATTTGGAGAGGACCAATGGTTATGAAAGCTTTAGAGCAAATGTTTAATGGAGTTGAATGGGGTGAATTAGATTACCTTATAATAGATCTACCACCAGGCACTGGAGATGCTCAGCTTACTTTGGCTCAAAGTTCAAAACTTTCTGGAGCAATTGTAATTTCTACACCTCAAGATGTAGCTCTTACTGATGCAAGAAAAGGAATAAATATGTTTAAAAAAGTTAATGTTGATATTCTTGGTATTGTGGAAAACATGAGTTATTTCAAGTGTGATAATTGTAATCAAAAACATTATATATTTTCAAAAGATGGTGTGAAAAAAGAAGCTGAAGAATCTAAAATACCTTTTTTAGGAGAAATTCCTATTGATACAAATTTAAGAATTCAATCAGACAATGGAATACCTACTTTGATAGATGATCCAGATGGTGAAATTTCAAAAAAATTTATATCAATTGCAAAAAACTTAAAAAAATCTCTTGATTAAACATTCATCAGAGCATCAATTTTTTCATGATGCTGATAGTTTATTAATTTAAAATCATTTACGTTGTATTTAAAAAAATCTTTTGTTTCGAATTGAAGCTCAGGTAATTTTTTAGGCGCTCTTTCTAATTGGATTTTAACTTGCTTAAAATGTTCTTTATAAATGTGAAAATCTCCTAAAGAATGAATAAATGTTCCAACTTCTAATTTACACTCTCTTGCCAACATATGAGTTAAAAGACTATAACTAGCTATGTTAAAAGGGACTCCTAAAAACATATCACATGATCTTTGATATAATTGGCAACTTAATTTGTTATTAGAAATAAAAAATTGCGAAAATGCATGACATGCTGGCAATGACATATTTTTAATCTCTGGAGGATTCCAAGCTGAAATAATATGGCGCCTTCCATTTGGATCTTCTTTGAGTCCTTTAATTAGATTTAAGACTTGATCTTCTCCATTAAAATTTCTCCATTGAACACCATATATTTTACCAACATCTCCTTCAAACTGAGCTTGTGATTTCCAGTAATCTGCTTGAGCATTCTGCGTCCAAATAGTTTTTTTATCTTTTAAATTTTCTCTTGAATCATTGTATAAAATTTCAGCAAGTCTTCTCTCATCGTCTGAACCTTCGATGAACCACAATAACTCTGAAACTACAGATTTCCATGCTAGTTTTTTAGTGGTAATAGCAGGAAAACCTTTTGATAGATCATAATGCATTTGATAACCAAAAGACTTTCTAACACCACCCGCTCTACTATCAACATCAGAGCCATTATCATAACAATATCTTAAAGCATCTAGGTATTGTTTCATCTTTCCCAAATTTCAAAATGGCAAGTTGAATCACCATTTATTTTTTTAATCATTTTCATATTTTTTTCTATAGAAGTAATGTCTATAAATTTTTCACAATTGTAATTACCGTAGATTCTAGTGAGATAAAATTGTTCTATGGATTTAAAAGTTAAATTTATTATTTCTGAACCTCCAATTATAAAAATATCCATATCTTTATATTCTGATTGAAGATTTTGAATTTTATCATTTATGTTTTCATTAAAGTAATAATCTGCCCCTTCTATTAATTCTTTATCTTTGCTTGTAATTAGAACATTTATTCTTGATTTTAGAGGTGTAGGCATAAATGGATCTTCCCAGGTCTTCCTTCCCATTACAACGACATTATTTATAGTATTTTCTTTGAACCATTTTAAGTCAATTGAATTTTTGGGCCAGGGCATACTTTGGCCTTTACTTATCCCTCCTTTTTCATCTACTGCCATTATTGCTTTGATCATATTTTTTTTATTTTATGTTTTAATTAGTAACAATTTTTTTTTTTAATTGCTAGGTTTCAAGACAAAACTTTCAAGTATAATTAGTTTAGGGTATAATAATAACGTTGCTTTGCAACTAAGATAATAAATGCTTTGTGCAATAAGTTATTCGGACCCGGGGGCGGTACCCGGCGTCTCCACCAAAATATGGGGACGAAATAGGTTTGACGGTAATTCAAAGACAAAGACTTTATCCGGTATTGTACCACCGTTATCGGGCTATTTTATAAACGCTAACGATAATAGATTAGCACTTGCTGCCTAGATTCTAGGTGAGCGCGGTCAGGGGCACCGAGCAACAGAACGCCCCACTTTTTTAATATTATCTAGTAATATCAATAATTTTTTATAAAAACCTTTCTACGAAGTTTACTACGAAGTTTCTACGAAGGAAAATATATAATTTATTATTAAATAATGTAAATTTTTGGATCTATTTTAACAAATTAATTGATAATGAATTATGAGTCTGAACTAACTGGTGGTCATCCAAATTCACTAGGTAATACAATAAAAGTTGTTGAACATGTTATTGTTAAAAAAAATAGAATTAATTCATTAATTAATTGTTATTCAAGCACAGACCAAATAGTAAGGTTAAGAACATCAAATGCTTTTAAAAGAATTTTTAGACAAAAACCAGAATGGTTTTTAGATTTTAAACATATTTTCTTAAACAAAATTTCAAAGATAAAACAATCTTCCACACAATGGACCTGCGCTCAATTATTTTCAGAATTAGTTAATCAATTAGAAAATAAAGAGCAAAAAAAAGCAAAAAAAATTGTATCTGATTATCTTAATAATTCCAGTGATTGGATTGTTTTATGTCAATCAATGAATGCTCTAATAACTTTCAATAAAATTGATAATAAAACAATAAAAGAAAATATAAAAATTATTAAAAAACTATCAAAAGATAGAAGAAAGGCAGTTTCTAGACTAGCAATGAAATTATTATACTTAATTAAAGAATAAAAAAGACTACGAAGAACCAAAACAAGAAATCTGACAAATAACGAAAACTTACTACGAAGTTTCTACGAAGATATTTCCAAAAGTCCCTATTTTCTGTTAATAATGATGTAGTGGTTGTTCTACAGAACGCCCCACTATATTTTTAAATTTTGATTCATTTCTTTTGTTTTTTTTAAGTTGCTCTAAATTTGTGCGTAATATGTGCGTAAATAAATTAAAATTTTTTCTAATTTTCACCAAACCATTCCCAAATAACTTCGGCAATAATATCACAGCTTGTTCCACCTGATTCAATTACTAAAGATGCGCCTTCAGCGCCATTTTCCCAAGCCAATTCTTGGCTTTCAGTTAAATGCTCTAACTCTGATGAGTATCTTTCAAATCTAGGACTTTCTTCTAATCTTTCTATTATTAGGGTGTAATATTGATTATCTATACAGTTTTCTTCATAAACAAATATTTGAAGCCATAATCCTCCTAAAGTAGCTATATCCTCATTAGAAACTTCTACATCATGAAAAGCAAGAGCAGGATTAACAAAAAATAAGAAGACTGTGATTTTTTTTATTAATTTTAAAAACATAATTTAAACATACAATAAATTTTAAATAATTTAATTAAATTATTATATATCGTGCGTAATATGTGCGTAATAAAATTAAAAATTCTCTCTTCTCAAAATAAATATGATATAAGTTTTTTAAGAAAGAATGAGCGATAACACGAGGAAATGCTTAAACTTTTGGGTGTTTGGGTGTGCGTAATCGAATGAGGACTTGTTCACACACCGAGCAACAGAACGCCCCTTTTATGGAGGATAGGAAATTATGAAAAAATTTGAAGATTTGATGAATGTAAAAAATGAGATTGAAAATATTTCTGCTTCACAAGCAAAAGAAAAAATAAATGATCCAAATGTACAATTTATTGATGTTAGGGATAAAGAAAGTTTTGATAGAGGAACAATAGGAAATGCGATGCATTTAGATAGAGCTTTTCTTGAATTTTATTTAGCAGAAGGTAGTCCCTTAGAAAATAAATTTTTCAAAGAAAATCCTGACAAAGAATATGTTGTATTTTGTGGTGTTGGTGGACAAGGAACTTTATCAACTAAAACAATGAAAGACATGGGCATTAAGAATGTAAAGAATATTACTGGTGGTATGACTGAATGGGAAAAACTAAAAGAATAATTTTATTAAATTAAATCAATAAATTTTGAATTAAAAAGTTTAAATCAGAAAAGAACTGGATTACTCTTCTGATATGATAAAGAAATTATCTCTTTTTATATCTTTATTTATATATTCGTCCTCATGTATAGCTCTTACAAAATATGATTTTTCAAATAATCAACTATTATGTCCAACATTATTATGGGGATTTGAGTTTATTTCATCAAATAAAGTCAAAGTCATTAATACAGACCTTAACAAAATAACATCAATTGATGAGTATTATTATGATGTAGATTTAGAGCGATTTTACATTAACATATTTTCGAATGAAAATAATATTAGAGATAGAGTTTATTCTATTGAACTTAATTCATTGAGAGTTGATGTTTGGGCTATGACTGGCGGTGGATTTACAACAAGAGAAATGTTTCCAATTGGATTGTGTAAGTTTGTAGAAATTAATAATTTTTTGTCTTACATAGAAAGCTTAAAATGATTGAATATCAAAATATATTAGATAAAAATATGTTAAACGTATTTAAAGATATTCTGATCAATATCAGAGATAAAGGACTCTCAAATAATAATCACCTCTATGTTACATTTTCTACTAAACATCAAAATGTTGAACTACCAAATTGGTTAAGACAAAAATATCCAGAAGAAATGACTATTGTAATTCAATATGAATATTATGATCTTCAAATAAATAAAAATAATTTTTCTATTTCACTTTCATTTAATGATATAAAAACAAATTTAAAAATAGATTATAATTCTATAATCTCCTTTGCAGATCCTTCAGCTAATTTTGGATTAATTTTGCAAAAAAATAAAGTTCAAAAGAAAGTTAATAAAAAAGTCAAAGAGAAAAAATCAAACAAAAATAATGTAATTAATTTTTCTAATTATAAAAAAAATTAATCTAAATAATAATGTTTTTTTAATTGACCATTATCATAGTCTAAACACAATGGACTTCCAGTTGGAAGTTCTATCGAAGATATTTCTTCAGGCTTATACATGCCAACTTTAATCATTATTGCCCTTAGAGAATTACCATGGGCAGCAATTAGAACATTTTTTTTATCTAGAATAAATGGTTGAATTGTTTTAGTAAAATAAGGTGAAACCCGATCCACTACATCCTTAAGACTTTCACCATTAGGTGGCGGTGTGTCATATGAACGTCTCCAAATATGCACTTGTTCTTTTCCAAATTTTTCAGCAGTTTCTGCTTTATTTAAACCAACTAAATCACCATAATCTCTCTCGTTTAGTCTTTGATCTTTTTCATAAATAAGAATTCCATTTTTATGTAAATTTTCTATTTCTGATGCCATGATTGCAATTTCTGCTGTTTTATTTGCTCTTTCTAAAACACTACTAAAAATTTTATCAATTTTTATATTATTTTTTTTTAATAAAAGACCTGCATTATTTGCTTCATTTATACCTTTTTCAGTTAATGGAACATCTTTCCAGCCAGTAAATTTATTTTCTAAATTCCACTGACTTTGGCCGTGCCTAAGTAAAACAAGTTTGTTCATATGTTTCATATAATATGTTATAATAAATTTGTTAATAATTAATGAAAAATAAAAAAAGAATAGAATTTGATAGCCTAGGTTCAAAAAAAATTGATAAAGATAAGCTTTGGGGTGCTCAAACACAAAGATCTCTTGAGAATTTTAAAATTGGTAGTGAAAAAATTCCTGTTGAATTAATAATTGCATTAGGACAACAAAAAAAAGCTGCTGCAGAAGCTAATATTGAACTTGGTGTCTTAAACAGAAAATTAGGAACATTAATTATAAAAGCTTGCAATGATATAATTAATTTAAAACTTATCGAAGAGTTTCCTTTAGTAGTATGGCAAACTGGATCTGGTACTCAGACAAATATGAACGCTAATGAAGTAATTAGCAATTATATAATAAAAAAATTAGGAGGTAAAATTGGAAGTAAAGAACCTATTCATCCAAATGATCATGTGAATTTATCTCAATCTTCAAATGATACCTTTCCAACAATAATGCATGTTGCAATTAATGAATTGGCAACAAAAGACTTAATTCCAAATCTAAAAATTTTAATAAAAGAATTTCAAAAAAAGAAAAAAATTTTTCAAAAAATAATCAAAATAGGAAGAACTCATACACAAGATGCAACTCCGATTACTTTAGGTGATGAATTCTCAGCGTTTTGTTCTCAATTACAAACTTGTTTAAAAAGAATAGAAATTGCAAAATCAGAATTAAATTATCTTGCTCAAGGTGGAACTGCTGTAGGTTCAGGTATTAATGCTCCAAAAAAATTTGATAAAGTATTTTGCAAATATTTGAATAAACAGACTAAAGATAATTACAAACCTTCTCCAAATAAATTTGAGTCATTAGCTTCTCATGATCCATTAATTAATTTTTCAAATTCTTTAAAAACATTATCACTTTCAATATTAAAAATAATAAATGATATTAGATTTTTAGCATCTGGGCCTAGATCTGGTTTGGGAGAGTTAATTTTACCGGCTAATGAACCTGGATCATCAATTATGCCTGGCAAGGTAAATCCAACACAAATTGAAGCATTAAGTATGGTGTGTGTTCAAGTAATTGGCAATAGTACTACTGTAGATTTTGCAGGATCCAATGGTCATTTTCAATTAAATACCTATAAACCAGTTATTGCTTTTAATATTATTCAGTCAGTAAACCTACTTAGTGATGGGATTAAAAGTTTTTGTAATAATTGTTTAAAAGAATTGAAAGCAAATAAAGAAATTATTGATACTCATTTAAATAATTCTTTAATGCTTGTTACTGCTTTAAACAAAAATATTGGATATGATAATGCTGCAAAAATTGCAAAAAAAGCCTTTAATGAGAATTTAACTCTTAAGGAAGCGGCCTTAAAATTGAAATTAATTTCTGAAAAAGATTTTGATAAAATAGTTGATCCAAAAAAAATGATTTAACTATATATATTCGTAATTATTTTTATCAGCAAACAAAGATCTTAATAGTAAGTTATTTAGATGATGGCCTGATTTATTTCCTAAAAAATAACCTTGAATTGGTGCTCCTGCTAAATACAAATCTCCAATAGAATCAAGAATTTTATGTCTCACAAACTCATCCTTAAAACGCAAACCATCTGAATTTAGTATTTTACTTTCTCCAACAACAACAGCATTATCTAAAGAGCCGCCAAGTGCTAAGCCATTTGATCTTAGCATATCAACATCTCTCTCAAATCCAAAAGTACGGGCAGAGGCAATATCAGTTTTATAATTCCCATTTACTAATTGTAAATGACAGCTTTGTTTACTAACTATCTTACTAGGAAAATCGATTTCGAAATCAATTGAAAACTGGTTGTTAGGTTTTAATTGTACAGATGAATCATTATTTTCAACTTTAATATTTTTTTTAATTTTTAAAATTTTTCTTCTTTTATTTAAAATTTGAGTAGAAGTTTGATCAATAAGATCAACAAACTTTATTGAACTACCGTCCATGATTGGTACCTCTGGTCCGTCGATCTCAATTTTAATATTATCTATATGTAGTCCTGATAAAGCACTCATTAAATGCTCTATAGTTGATACACTAGTACCTTTTTGATTGCTTATAGTTGTACTTAGTTTTGTGCTACTTACATTTGACCATAAAGCCTCAATCACATTATTATCTTCGATATCTTTTCGAATAAACTTTATTCCGTAATCAACTTTAGCGGGATATAATTTCATAGTTACTTCAGCTCCCGTATGTAGTCCAATTCCTTTTATTGATACTGGTTTACCAATAGTCTGTTGTTGATTGCTAGATGTATTTGATATGTCTATCATTTTAAAAAAAAGTGCTAAAAACAGCACTTTTTTTAATATATATTTTTGGCGATCTTAACAACTAACCTAATATTTCAAAATATTGCAAATAATACTCTAATTACTAGTTAGCTTGTCTTCTAAGAAAGGTAGGAATATCCAGAAGCTCTTCCTCCGTTTCCTGATTGAACTCATCATTAATTTCAGAAGACTCAATCTCTTCAGCACTAAACTCCTCTTTTTCATCGATACTTGAATTATTATTCTCAGAGTTTTTATCTTCTGATTCATTTTTTTCTGAAGATGCAAAAATAGGTTCAGTTTTTCCTAGTACCTCATTTTCTGAAGAAGTATCTTCAGGTTTATTTTCAGTTGATAGAGTATCAAATAAGCTCAATCTTCTAACACTAGTTTCATTTGGTTTTTCAATATGTGAAGATGAACTTGATACTTTCTCAAAAATATCATCAGTTTCAATTTGGTCTCCAGGTTCTGAAACTTCATTTTGTTCAAATGCTCTATCATCTATAGAATCAATATTTTGTTCTAAACTTGAAGTCTCTATTTGATTAATATTTGTTTGCTCATCTAAATCAAAATTTTCAGAATTTTGGTTATTGTGAATTTCTTCATTTGAAATTCCATTAATCTCTTCGTCTAAGTTACTTCCATCTTGTAATGAATGTTCATGTAGTGCCGTACTTTCAGTCAATGACACGGGCTTTTCTATATCTTGTTTGTAAATATCATTATTTATATTTATTGGAGCAAAGTTTTCAATCGGTTTAGCTGATATATTATTATTTGCATCGATGCCAGTGGCTACAATACTAACTCTAACAACACCTTCAAGCCTATCATCACATGTTGTTCCATAAATAATATTTGCTTCTTCATCAACTTCTTGTTTGATTCTATTTGCTGCTTCATCAACTTCATACAATGTAATGTCTTTACCACCAGTAATATTAATTATTAGACCTTTTGCACCTTTAAGAGAAACGTCATCAATTAATGGGTTTGCAATAGCTGCTTCAGCAGCTGCAATTGCTCTTCCTTCACCTTGTGCTTCACCAGTACCCATCATAGCTTTACCCATTTCAGACATTACAGTCTTGATATCTGAGAAATCTAAATTTATCATTCCAGGCTGAACCATAAGATCAGTTACTCCCCTAACACCTGCATATAAAACATCGTCTGCCATTTTAAAAGCATCAGAAAAAGTTGTTTTTTCATTAGCAATTCTAAATAAATTTTGATTAGGTATTGTAAGTAATGTGTCAACATACTGTTGCAGTTCTTCAATTCCTTTCTCAGCTAACTTCATCCTTTGAGAGCCTTCAAAATGAAAAGGTTTAGTTACTACACCAACAGTTAGTATTCCTTTTTCTCTTGCTAATTTTGCGATTACTGGTGCAGCTCCTGTACCTGTACCACCACCCATTCCAGCAGCTATAAAAAGCATATGACTACCCTCAAACTTTTCACTTAGATCTTGAATTGCTTCTTCTGCAGCTTGTCTTCCAATATCAGGTCTCATTCCTGCACCTAAACCTTTAGTGCTATTTAATCCTAATTGAATTTTATTTGGGCAACTTGAAATTTGTAAAGCTTGTGCATCTGTATTAGCTATTAAAAAATCTACACCCTCTAAATTAGCATTAATCATGTTGTTAACTGCATTTCCACCAGATCCACCTACTCCTAAAACTGTTATTTTAGGATGTAAGTTTTGTGCTACATCTTGTATTGAAATATTGATAGTCATTGTAATCTCCGCCGTTTTAAATAGTTTTTAACGATTTATATTCGAAATCGTCAACATAATTTACTACATATAGTATTATCTAAATATACTGATCAAGCCAAGCAAAAAAGCTTGAAATACCTCGTTTTTTTGAAGTTTTTGATTGATTTGCAAGAAAATCAATTTTAAATAAATCTTGGTCATACAATATAGATCCAATAATGTCGCAAAAATTGGGTCTTTTAAAATGACTTTCCAAATTTAATTGTTCTAAGGGATTTGATACTCTTACACCGCTTGCAAAAATTGTTTCTACATATTTTTCAATATTATCCAACATTGCACCACCGCCAGTTAGAACTACATTATTTAATTTTTTATTTTTCAAATTGTTGTCATTAATTTTTTGCCATATCATCTCTAAGGTTTCTTCAATACGCGGTCTGATAATAGCGTTTAAGCTTGATCTTGTTATTTGTTTAAATGTATTTTTATCACCTGAGATAATTGGTATTTCTATTATTTCATGATCATCGCTGGGCGACGAAACTAAAGAGCCGTATAAAGTTTTTAATCTCTCAGCACTGGAAATAGTAGTTGATAAACCTCGAGCAATATCTAATGTAACATTATTACTTCCAACACCTATTGCATCTCCATAAACAAACTTATTATTTTCAAATACTGATATAGAAGAAGTTGAATGACCTAAATCAACACATATAGTTCCAAGTTCTTTTTCATCTTTTGTAAGTGATGATAAAGAGGAAGATAATGGCGAAGGAATATAATTATCTATATTAAGTTTCAATTTTTTTATAACACTGGAAATATTATCTGAATATTTTTTTTTAATATATATTTTATAAAAGTTTATTTTAATATTATCTGAATAATTTCCAATCGGGGCGTTAAAATACAGATTATTATCAATATCATACGAAGTTATGTTATTAAATATTTCAAATTTTTCACTCTGATTGTTAAAATATTCTGATTGATTAATTATTTTTTTCAGATGTAACTCAGAAATTCTCTCATTTTTTAATTCTATTTCTGAATTGTAATAATGAGAATTAGAATTCAAAAGAGATAAATTAAGATTAAT
This sequence comes from uncultured Alphaproteobacteria bacterium, assembly GCA_902553005.1. Lineage (GTDB taxonomy): Bacteria > Pseudomonadota > Alphaproteobacteria > HIMB59 > CACPNW01. The sequence goes on from CACDIK010000006.1 coordinate 22,710, forward strand.
AGAATTTAATTTAGTTTGAGATTGTTTTTCAGCTTCTATTACTAAAGATTTAATCTGATCATGTAAATTATCAAAATTTAAAATAATATTTTTTTTTATATTATTATTAGGAACACTAGCAATTGATAATATATTAATATTTTCAGTATTCTTATAATCAGCAATGACGCATGATATTTTTGAATTACCTATATCTAGACCAGCTTTAATCATTTAAATTAATTAGGATTGTTTTTTTTAAATTTCTTAAATCATAAGTTTTTATATTAATAATATCTGTTTCGCTAAGTTTATTTTGTATCATCATAAAATTCTGAATAGATTTATTTGGATCTTTTTCTGAAAGCAATAACTGTACATCATTGTATAAATTTATATCCCATCTTCTTTTATTGACAAATTCCAAACTCTTGATTTTGTATTTTTTTTCAAAATTATTGTTTTCTAAAATTTTTATTATTGAATTAGCTTGTAAATTTGATGAATTACCTTGGAAAATAAGTAGAGACTGATTAGACAAATTTGTAATGTAAATTTCATCTATGATTTTTCCATTTACATCAAAAAAAAAGTATTTTTCATTAAAAAAATAAATACCTATTGGTTTATGTTCTTCAATCCTAATAAATAGAGTATCTTTATAATTTGTATTTAAATATATTTCTTTGACCCAATTATTTTCTTTTATTGAGTCATTAATTTTATCCAATGGTAATAAAAAAATTGAAAATCCTATATAATTTTGCAACTTATTCTCTAGAAATTTTGATTCAATTTTCTCCAAACCTGAAATATCAAATTTTGTAAATTGATATTGGAAGTTTTCTGAAAAACTCTGAATTATATTTTTAGATGTATCAATTAAATTATTTTTGTTAAAATATAGCAAACAAGAAAAAATAATTAAAAATAAGAAAATACAAAGATAAGTAAATGTTCTGAAACTTAAAACATATCTTCTTCTATTAATATTGTTCATACTAATAATTTAAATTTTTGATCAAAATAAGAATAATTTCTGAAAAAGGTAATCCTTTATAATTTGCTTGTTCAGGTAATAGAGATATAGGAGTAAGTCCAGGTTGAGTATTTGTTTCTAAAAAAAAAATTTTATTTTTATTTGTATCAAAAATAAAGTCAGTTCTTGCAAGTGAATTACAACCTAAGAGTTTATGAACTTTAGTAGCAAATTTAAGACATTTAGCATAATTTAGTTTATTTAACTTAGCTGGCAAAATATGTTTAGCATAACCTTTTGAATATTTTGCTTTATAATCAAAGAAATTATTTTTTGATTTTATCTCTGTAACAGCAAGTGCAAAAATTTTTTTATCCAATTTAATAGTTGAAACTGTAAGCTCCCTTCCAGATATATACTCTTCTATTAAAATTTCTTTGTGATTATTAAGTTTCCTTTTAAATTCTTCTAAATTAGAAATTAAAATATCAAATTCTTTTTGATTTTTGATTATTTTTATACCAAAACTTGAACCACTTCTATTGGGTTTAATAACAAATTTTTTTAACTTACTCTTGATAGTAGTTAATTTCTTCTCATTTAAATCACTTATATTTAAAAGATAATATTTCGGTGAAATTAATTTATTTTTAATAATTTTATTCTTTGATGCGGATTTATTAAAACATAGATTAGATGATTTTATATTTGAATGAGAAAAGGGAATTTTATTTTTTTTTAAAATTTTTTGAATTTGTCCATCTTCACCAAAAGGTCCGTGTAAAGCATTAATACAAACAAAATTTTTATAATTAATTATTTTTTTATGAAAGTTTTTAGGATTAACTCTTAATGTTTTAAAATTCAATTTATTTTGATTGAGAATTTTTTGAATTTCTTTAGAAGTTACTAAAGAAACATCATGCTCTTCATTATTACCACCTTCTAAAATTAAAATTTTTTTATTACTCACCTATTATTTTTACCTCCCATTCCAATTTTACATTGAATTTAGCATATACTTTTTCAACAATACTTTTACCTAGGTTTTCTATATCTGTTGCTGAAGCGCGTCCCCTATTTATTAAAAAATTTGCATGTTTATCACTCACATATGCATCTCCATAATTAGTACCTTTACATCCTGCTTCCTCAATTAGTTTTGCAGCATGAAGATTTTCAGGATTTTTGAAGGTACTACCAGAAGTTTTATTTTTAATTGGCTGAGATTCTAAACGTTTATTCTTTATTTCATTAATCTTGTCTTTTATTAAATTTTTATCTCCATAATTAAAATTAAATATAGCTTTTGTAACTATATCTGTATTATTTATTTTTGAAGATCTATATTTTAGATTTAGTTTATCTTTTGTAATTATTTTTCTTTGACCAAAATTATCACAAACTTCTATACTATTTATAACATCTACAGTTTCTGATCCATAACAACCAGCATTCATTTTAACTGCTCCACCTATTGATCCTGGAATACCACTATAAAATTCAAAACCCTCTATATTTTGTCTCAATGCATAATTTGATAAATTAATATCTAAAATACTAGCACCAACTTCAAGTTTGTTATCATTAATATTAACAGTATTAAAACCTTTACCTAATTTTATAAGAGTTCCACTATAACCATTATCTCTTATTAAAAGATTCGAACCTGAACCAATTATGTAAAAATTTTCATTATTTATTTCATTTAGTATAATTTCTAACTCTAAATTGTCTTCAACTATTGCAAAAATTTTTGCATTACCTCCAGTTCTGAACCAAGTATGTTTTGCAGCATTATAATCAAAGTAAATTTTACTTTTGAGTTTATCAGCTAGTTCTAGAATTTTTTTAGACATTAGCTATTTAAATAATTTTTTGCAATATTTGATATTGAGCCTGCACCCATAAAAACAATGGTATTTTGATTTATTGTATAAGGCATTATTAATTTATTTAAATCACCTATATTTTTTAAATATATAGTATTTTTATTTTTTTTTAATATTTTAGAAAATAAATCTTTTGAAGTTGCGCCTTTGATAATCTTTTCTCCAGCTGAATAGGTTTCTAATAAAAATAAATAATCGACTTTAGATAAAACTTTTATAAACTCTTTAATAAGTATTTTAGTTCTAGTATATCTGTGTGGTTGAAAAACAATTATTACTTTATTTTTTAAACTTTTAGCTGCGCTTAATGTAGCTGCAATTTCTGTTGGATGATGTGCATAATCATCATACACAAAGGACTTATTTTTTTTTCCAATAAATGAGAACCTTCTTTTTACACCTACATAATTAATCAATGCATTATTAATATCTTTATTTTTAATTCCATTTAGTTTGGCTGCAACAATACTTGCTGTTGCATTTAAAATATTGTGACTGCCGATTGCATTTATTGTAAATTTATAATTAGAAGAATGAATAATTTTATTTTTAATTTTTAATTTAAAGGAAGTTTTTAGTTTGTTTTGTATAATATCAAAGATTAATACGTCTGCTTTTTTATTTTTTATTGAATACGTTAAAATATTTCTAGTTTTTATTTTGTTAATTAATAGTTTTAGATTCTTATCATCGTAACACATTATTGTAGTTCCATAAAACGGAAGAAGGTTTATAAATTTTTCAAAGGCATTAATTAAATTTTTCTTTGATTTATAAAAATCCATGTGTTCAATATCTAAATTAGTAATTATTGATATTTGATGTGGGAGTTTTAAAAAGCTTCCATCACTTTCGTCAGCTTCAACAATCATCCACTCCCCTTTTCCATAACGATTATTGTTAGAAAAAGAATTTATAATACCACCATTAACAATAGTAGGATCTAAACCTGCTTCATTAAAAATATTTCCTACCAAACTAGTAGTAGTAGTTTTTCCGTGAGATCCAGCTATGGCAATAGATTTTTTATTTTTCATTAATTCTGCAAGCATATCAGCTCGAGAAAGAACAGGAATTTTTTTGATATATGCCTCTTTTATTTCAGGATTATTTTTTTTAATAGCTGATGAATAAACAATAGCATGAGCATTTTTAATATTTTTTTTATTATGTCCTAAAAAAAATTTTATACCTTTTTTCTTTAATCTTTTAGTATTGTCATTTACTGATATATCACTACCCTGGATCGAATATCCTTTATCTAGCATCAATTCTGCAATACCAGACATTCCTATTCCTGAAATACCTATAAAATGAATTTTACTGTTAATTTGCATTTACTATTAATTTATAAATTAAAGTGTTACAGTTTTTAACTTTAATCATATCAAATTTTTTATTCATTGATTCTAATTTACTTTCATTACTATATGTTTCATAAATATGTCTTTTTGCTTTGTCTAAATCATCATTATTTTGATCAAAAATTATGGCTAAGTCATGTTTAGCTAATATTTCAGCATTAAAAAATTGATGATTATCTTTTGAAGAAGGTAAAGGAATTAATATCGAGGGAAGTTTAAAGTTAATTAAATCAACAATTGTTCCTGCTCCAGCTCTGCATATTGCTAAATTAGAATTAGCTAGTATTTCATCTACATTTATAAAAAAATCTTTCAAAATTATTGGTGATTTAATATTTTGTAATTCTGCTTCATATTTTTTTATCAAATGTTTAGAACACTGAAATATAAATTTAGCTTTTATAATTTTTTCGTCATCTATAATTTTAATTAGATTTATTGCAAAATTTGATACAAATTCTGATCCTTGGCTGCCACCAGAAATAAAAATTGTAAATTTACTATCAGAATTTTTATTGCTTATGTTATTATTTTTTTGAAAATTATTTTCTGGAGAACCAACTACAAATATTTTATCTTTAAACTTTGAATTGATTTTAGATTTAATATCAAAATTTAAAAATAATTTATTTGAAAAATTCAAAAAAAATTTATTCGTTCTTCCTATTATTGAATTTTGTTCATGTATGTAAAGTTTAACTTTATAAATTGGTTTAAATAACATACATGTTAACATTGGAGAAAACGAAGCATAACTTCCAAAAGAAATAGAATGAGATGGTTTTAATAAAAATATAATAATGAATGATTGAATTAATCCTAATAAAATTTGAAATATCCCAAAGATTTTAAATATTAGGTTTCCATTCAAATTTGACGAGCTAATTGTATAAATTTTTCCATTATAATTTTCAAAATATTTATAACCTCTTTTGTCAGTTATAATTGAGCAATTTATATTTTTAAGAGACAAATAATTGGCAAAATTTTTTGCTGGTATAACATGTCCACCTGTTCCTCCTGTAATTAGTAAAAAATTTTCTTTCATAATTCTTCATTTTTTTTGTTTGTAAGAGATAATAAAAAACCAAATAAAATTGCTATTGATATCATGGAAGAACCTCCATAACTTACAAATGGCAGTGTCATACCCTTTGTTGGTATAAGGCCCAGCGAGCTAAAGATATTAATTAAGCATTGTAATCCAAATGAACAAATTAAACCACTAATTGCTATAATTTTATATGGATCTTCAAGTTGTAGAACTTTTAATAAGCTTCTTATTATAATAGATAGAATTATAAAAATAATTATTAAACAAAAAATAAATCCTAATTCTTCTCCAGCAACAGCAAAAATAAAATCAGTGTTAGCATCAGGAATTTTTTCTTTTAAAATACCTTGCCCTGGACCCTTTCCAAGTAGCCCACCATTTTTGAATGCTTGAATACTTAAATCTATTTGGTATGTATCAGTCCCACCCAATCCGCCAAGAAATGAATTAATTCTTGATTGAACATGATCAAAAATAAAATAAGAAAAAATTGAAATTCCTAATATAAATAAAAATGCAACTATAACTAAAGAAATTGATAAACCAGCAACGAATAACTGGCAAAAAAAAGTTGCTGACAGTAAAACTGTCATTCCCAAATCAGGCTGCATAAGTATTAAAGATAAAAGCAAGAAGAAAAAAACAAACAATAAAGGTAAATAAAATTTTTTATCTTCTATAGATTTACTTATACACCATGCAGTCAATATGACAAAAATAGGCTTAATTATCTCTGAAGGTTGAAGTGTAAAGTTAAATATTTGAAACCATCTCTTAGCGCCTTTAACTTCGTAATCTAAAAAAAGTATTAGCAGTATTATTATTAATAAAATAATAAATGAAAATAATGAAATTCTCCTAATATTTTTACTATCTAAGTTTGATAACGCAATAAGTAAGAAAACTGAAAAAAGAAAAAAAATAGAGTGTCTATTTATGGATAAATTTTCATCTATGGAAAATGAAAGTATTAATCCCGTAAAACCCAATGAAAATATTAATATGATGTTAATTCTATCAATTGAACTCCACCAATTCTTTAAATATTCCATGTTTAATTTATATAATTTTTAATTAATTTATTAAAATGTATGCCTCTTTCTTCAAAATTTTTGTATTGATCATAAGAGGCACATGCAGGAGCGAACAATATAGTTGATTGATTCGAATTTTTTTTAATATCCTTGAAGGTTTCTTTGATAACTGATTTTAAATTTGCCAATTTTTTTACAACTAATTCTTTTTTTAATTTTTTTTCAATGAAATTTCCAGATTTTCCGTAAGTATATACACAACTAATTTTATTTTTATATTTTAGAAGAATTTCAAAATTTTTTTCTTTAGCTATGCCTCCTAAGATTAGGTAAATATTATTATAATTTACAACTGAATTTATTGTTGAATTTAAATTAGTAGATTTACTATTATTTACTATTTTTAATTTATTATTTGTAAAAATTGTAGATGATCTAAATGGCAGACCCTTAAATGTTTTAATAACCTTAAGAAAATTAGACTCTGGAATTTTTAATATTTTGCTACATATGTATGCTATTAAAATATTTTGAATATTAAAATTACCTTCTAAATCTTTTGAGATTTTTTTTATTAATAATTTTTTGTTTTTTTTGAAGTAATTATCTAGAATATAATCATTGTTAGCGAAACAATCAGCTGATTTATCGACTAAAGAAAAACTAATTTTATTTTTAATTTTTTTTTGATTAAATATCTTTCTTGAATAAATATCATCAATTGATAATAAATTAATTCCATTTTTAGTAATAATATTTTTCTTCTGACTAACATAATCACTAATACCTTTGTACCTATCTAAATGATCACCAGATAAATTTGTTATTACTGATATTCTACTATCAAGTGACTTAACTGTTTCTAATTGAAAAGAACTTAATTCGATAACATGAACTTTATATTTTCTTTTAAAAAGAAAAGCATTGCATAATGATTCTCCAATATTGCCCCCAACAAATGTTTTAATATTATTTTTTTTTAAAATGTCTCCTATTAATTTGGTTGTAGTTGATTTCCCATTTGTGCCAGTAATAGCTACAATCTTTTGATTTGTTAAATTCGAAATATATAAATTTAAATCTCTATTTACTTTTTTAGATATATTTTTTCTTTTAAATTTTTTTTGTCTTAAAGATATTCCTGGACTAACAAAAATTTTTTTAAAATCATTCAAATTATCTTTTTTTATATTAAAAAAATAATCTTTATTATAATTTTTTTTAATAGCCTTTCTTACTATTGGATTATCATCCCACATCTTAAATTTTATTTTTTTATTTTCAAAATAATTTACTATAGAAAGTCCTGATTTTTGAATTCCATAAATTAAATACATTATCTTATTCTTAAAGTTGCGAGACCTATCAAAGCTAATACAATAGTAATAATCCAAAAACGAATAACTATTGTTGACTCAGGCCATCCCTTTTTTTCAAAATGATGATGTAGTGGAGCCATTAAAAAAACCCTTTTTCCTGTCATTTTAAAAATGAATACTTGGATTACTACAGACAAGGTTTCTAGAACAAATAAACCTCCTATTATTGCAAGAAGAATTTCATGTTTGCATATTATTGCTACTGAGCCTAAAGAGCCGCCTAATGCTAAAGATCCTGTATCACCCATAAAAACTTTTGCAGGTGGTGCGTTAAACCAAAGAAAACCTAAAGCGGCTCCAATTAAAGAACCACAAAAAACTGCTAATTCACCGGTTCCAGGAATATATTGGATAAGTAAATAATTAGAAAAAACTATATTACCTGAAACATAGGCTATGAAAGCAAAAGACATAGCAACTATCATTACAGGGACAATTGCTAAACCATCAAGTCCATCAGTTAGGTTTACTGCATTAGCCGATCCAATAATTATAAATATGGAAATTAGAAAATAAAATATTCCAAAATCTATAATTAAATTTTTAAAGAAAGGAAATGTCATAGATTTGCTTATACTTGGATCTAAATTGATAAGAATTAAATATGTAATGAAAAAAGAAAAAATGATTTGAAATATAATTCTTATTTTTGATGAAATACCCTTACTTGTATTTGATTTGATTTTACTGTAGTCATCTGCAAAACCAATAGATCCAAAAATTAAAATAGTTGAAAGTAAAATCCATATAAAAATATTTTGTAAATCAGCCCAAATAATTGTTGAAACAAAAACACTTAGAATTATCAACAGGCCACCCATTGTAGGAGTACCTTTTTTTGCAATTATATGTGACTCTGGACCATCATCTCTTATTGGCTGGCCAGTTGGCTGAACATTTGATAATTTGTTAATAATATAATTTCCAAATATGAGAGAAAAAAATAATCCAGTAAGGATAGAGGCGCCAGCTCTAAATGTTATATAGCTAAAGATATTTAGAAAACTAAATAAAGATTGGTATTCAAAGGCCAAATATTTAATCAAATCGATACCTGTTTTAATAATATTTTTGCAAACTTATTTATTTTTGTCGAATTAGAACATTTAATTAAAATAATGTCATTATTATGCACTGTCTCTTTTAAAAATTGCATAATTTTATTTGTATTTTTAAAATGGATAAATTCATTATTTGGATTTAAATTTTTTACAGATAATTCAAAGAATTCGCCACATAAAATTACAAATTTAAAAATAGTGGCATCTAGTTGTTGTAGTAATTTATAATGAATTTTATAAGAATTATTTCCTAATTCATTCATTGTCCCTAGAATTATTATTTTTTTATTATTTTTTACTTTGATATTTTCTAAGTTTTTTATGCTTTGCATCATTGTATCAGGATTAGCATTATAAGATTCATCAATAATATTTATTTTTTTTTTATTTAAAGAAATTTTATGAACTAATCCCCTACCTTCCACTGGTTTTAGAAACTTGAAACGATTTATAACTGATTTAATGTTCAGAGAATTTTCATTATAAAATGCAAGACAAAATAATAAGTTATTTAATCTATGCATTACTATTGCATCAGTAACAATGTTAACCTTTTTTTTATTAATTGATAAAGTTACTTTATGCAATTTTTTATAGGGAGATATTTTTTTAATAAAATATTTTTTTGAAGAATTATCAATACGAATTATTTTAAGATTTTTTTCTTTTTTTGCTTTTGTGATTAAAATATTTTCAGATTTAGAAGAAACATTGAGATATAGTTTTTTCCTATTATTATTATATTTAGAAATAAATATATCAGCTTTTTCTCTGGCAATATTATTTTTATTTTGAAAATTTTCAAGGTGAGTAGATTGTATATTTGTAATAAATACCTCTGATGGTTTGACTATATTACTAAGAAATTTTATCTCACCAAAATTATTTGTTCCAATTTCAAAAATTGCATAATTTGATTTTAAATTTAAATTTAGTAAAGAAATTAATACACCTAACTGATTATTATAACTTTTCTTTGAGTAAGAAATGGTATGATCTTTTTTTAAGAAAAATGCTAAAGTTTCTTTTAAAGTAGTTTTACCAGCACTGCCAGTAATGCCTATTACTTTACCTTTGTATAAATCTCGTTTCGTTTTTGCTATTTCTAAAAGATATTTATAAATATTATTTACATATAAAATTTTTTTATTTTTTTTGAAATTTTTATTATCAGTTACACAAAACTTTGCACCTTTATCTATTGCTTCACTTAAAAACTTGTTTCCATGAAACCTTTTACCTTTTAAAGCAAGAAATATATCACCACTTTTAATATCTTTACTTGATATTTTAATTTTATCTTTTTTAGATATTATATATTTCTCTAATTGATTTAATTCGATCATTAATTTAATAATTGTTTAACAACTGTAAAATCATCAAACTTAATTGTTTTATTTTTTAAAACTTGAAATTTTTCGTGCCCTTTACCTGCTACTATCAAAATTTCATTCATTTTTAATTCTTTAATAGCTAATTTAATTGCTTTTCTTCTATCAGATACTTCCATAGCTCTAGAACAATACTTTAGAATATTTTTCCTTATTTTAGATGGATTTTCGTTTCTAGGATTGTCATCCGTTATATAAATTTTATCAGCATATTTATTTGCAATTAATGCCATAGATTTTCGCTTTCTTTTATCTCTATCACCGCCACAACCAAATAAAATTGATGGTTTCATTTTTTTGATTTTATAAGCAAGTAGAATTTTTTTCAAAGCATCTGGTGTATGTGCATAATCAATAATAATTTTTGATTTTTTTTTCTTATACTCAATTGTTTGCAAACGACCTGATGGATTTGTAACTTTTGATAATACTCTTATAATTTTACTTTGACTAATATTAAGTGCTAAGCAACAAGTAATTGCGCATTCTAAATTTTCTAATTCTATATTTGTTTTAAGTTTTAGATTTTCTAGTTTATATTTTGTATTGTTAATATTCAAATATACAAAATCATTGATTTTTATTAATTTTATATTTTTATTTCCGAAATATTTAAATTTTACGTTTTTTTTTATCAATGTTTTTTTTAATTCAGATAAGATGTTTAATCTTGAATTAATTATAGCAAATCCAGAATTTACTAAATGATTAGAGAAAAGTTTAATTTTAGATTTTTTATAATTTGAGAATGTTTTATGGTAATCAAGATGATCTTTTGAAATGTTTGTAATAGCTGCAATATTTATAGGATAATTTCTTAACCTATTTTGTTCTAGAGCGTGACTTGAAGCTTCAAAAATGAAAATATTTTTTTCTTTTTTATTCGAAGATCCATATCTAAATAATTCTTCATAGGCAGGTGTTGTTAAATTTATATCATTTATTTTTTTTCCGTTTACAAAATGTCCTAAAGTACCAACAATAGTATTATTATATTTTAGTGAATTAAGAATTTTTGAAATATACCAAACAACTGATGTCTTTCCATTGGTACCTGTAACTGCTAGTGTTTTAAAGGGAAGATTACTATGAAGCTTAGTTAATAAATAATATATCTCAAAATTAATATTAGATACAACAAATTGAGGAATTTTTAAGTTTTTAATATATTTATTTGAAATTATAGCAGGAGTTTTATTCTTAAGTACTTCATCTAAATAAATCTTTTTTACCTTTGTATTTTTGTCATAAACAAACAACGTTTTGTTATTAGTAAATTTTGAGTTAGAGGTAATTGCAGAGAAATATTTATTTTTATTAAAGTTGTACGTTTTATTTACTCTTATAACTTTTGATAAATTAGACAGTAGCATTTAATTTTCTGTATAAAAAATTTGTGTCTACTTTTAGAAGATCGTCATTTTTATCTTTTGAAATATTAAAGAGGTTTATAATATTAATTATAATATCTTTTACCAAGGGTGCATTTACTCTTGCTCCAGTCATTCTTTGTTTAGTACCTGTTTCCTTTTTTGGATACTCAATAGCAGTGTAAACTACATATTTTGGATTATTTGTTGGGAATATTCCAATAAAGGACGTTAAGTTTCTATCCTTATAATATCCACCATTTGGATTTAGTAATTCTGAGGTTCCCGTTTTACCTCCTACAGAATAACCATCTACTTTTACTCTAGGACCAGTGTATTTGGTCTTGAGAACAACAGAATTTAATAAATTGATAAAGAATTTAGAGGATTCTTTATGATTAAAAATTTGATTTTGTTCAAATTGTTTGTTTAATTGAAGTGTAGGAAAAACCTCATTCCCATTATTCGCTAATGAAGCATAAGCTTTAACTAAATGAAGAGGTGTGATTGCAAATCCATGACCAAATCCTATCGTTGCTGTTTCTAGCTTACCCCAATTATATTTATTTCCTAAAGGAGCTGAGCTTTCTTTATTTTCTATATTTATTTTTTTATAGAAACCTATTTTTTCAAAAAATTCTATTTGGTTTTTTTTTCCTATCAAAGTAGCAATCTGAGCTGTACCAATATTGGATGATTCAACAATTATTTTTTCAACATCATAAATACCATTATCTTTGTATTTATCATGATCACTTATATTTAAATATTTTTTTGTAACATCAAAAGTCATTTGAGGATCTATAATATCTAAATCAAATCCAATAGTGGCAGTTATTGGTTTGAAAGTTGATCCCATTTCATAATTAGACTGAAAAACTCTATTCATTAAATTATTGTTATTATATGAGGATTTGTCCTCAGGATTATAATCAGGTAAGCTTACTGATGATAAGATTTGACCGTTAGTAATATCCATAACTATAGCTAAACCGGATTCAGCTTTATAATTATTTATGGTTTTTAAGAGATTTTCTCTAACCAACTGCTGTAAATTAGTATCAATACTAATAATTATATCTCGTGATTTTGCGAGATCATTTTCAAAATACCTCTCAATTCCACTCTGACCAATTTGATCAATATCTACATATCCAAGAATATGTGACAACGTATTCTTATAAGGATATATTCTTTTAAATTCCTTATGAGCTTTGATGTTTATTTCACCAAGATTAATTATTTCTTGATATTCAACTGGAGATATATTTCTTTTTATCCAAAGAAATTTACTTGTTGATAATAATTTTTTTTCTATTTTTTTTATATCTAAATCAAGAATTAATCCCAATTTATTGGCTAGTTCTTTTTTATTTTTTATCTTATTAGGGTTAATTGATAAAGAGATACTTTCAATTGAAGTAGCAATTATATTTCCATTCCTATCATAAATACTGCCCCTAATATCTTTTTTTATATAATTAGTGGTATCATCATTCAGATCAGGAAAGAGCATAATTGACGAAATTCTATAAATAGAAATAAAATAGACAAAGATAAAAATTGTAATTGAAAAAAAAACTCTTCTATGAAGTAATTTTAAAGAGTCACTATCAAATAATTTTAGTTTACTTAACATTAATTAATTATTTGAACTAACAAGCTTAATATTTTTATCTTGATTTGAAAGTTCTTTCATTTTTACAATAAGAGGGACATTATTGTTTTGAGTTTCATAAAAATACAATTCATATAGTGTTTTTAAATATGAGCTATTTTGATGAGTAGCTAGTTCAATCTTATTGATTTTTAAGTTTTCTGAAATCTTAGAAATTTTCATTTTAAGATTAAGATTGTTTTTTTCAATTTCCCTTGTATTGTTGGCTATAAAAATCATAGAAAAAATAAGTATTAAATTAAGAATTAAAAAGAATATAATTGATTTAGTATACTTCATTATTAAATTTTCTGAGCTACCCGAAGTTTTGCTGATCTAGATCTGGGATTTTTTAAAATCTCAGAAGCTGATGGCAATATTGGTTTTTTGGTGATTATTTTAAGTTGAGTTGCCAGTTTATCAGGTAACTCCGGGTAGTGGCGGGAGGAACGCCATCGTTTACCACTATTGTGGTTAAAAAAATCTTTCACAATTCTATCTTCTAGACTTTGGAAAGAAACTACTAAAATTAAACCATCTTTATTTAAAATTTTTAAAGTTTTCTCTAGACTCCTTTTTAGTTCACTTAACTCATCATTTACGTAAATTCTAATTGCCTGAAATGTTTTTGTAGCTGGATGAGTCTTGTTTTTAAATTGATTCTTTTTTGGTAAACATTTTTTGATAATGTTTGATAATTCTATCGTGTCACTTATGAATTTTATTTTTCTGTTTTTTACTATTTCTTTTGCAATAACTCTTGAATAACGTTCTTCTCCATATTGATAAATTATGTCAGCTAAATTTTTTTCTTCATAATTATTAATTATATCATAAGCATTTTTATCTGAAGCACCCATTCGCATATCAAGTGGGCCCGATTTTTTGAATGAAAAACCTCTTTGTGCATTATCTATTTGATTTGAGCTTGTACCTATATCAAAAAGAATTATGTCAAATTTTTTATCTTTGAACTTTGTATTACTTACTATTTCTTCAATTTTACTAAATTTATCATTTATTAGAATAAAATTTGAAAATTTGGATTCTATTTCTTTTGCAAATATTTTTGAAATTGGATCCCTATCTATTGCTAACAACTGATTTACATTAAATTTTTCAAGAATAGTTTTTGAATAGCCGCCACCACCAAAAGTTGCATCAATTACATTTATTGATTTTTTTAATGGTAGAAAGGATATTATTTCATTAATCATTACTGACCTATGTAAATTTTCCATATTATTTTTGCTGTGTTAACATCATTCGTAATGATTTTTTTTCTTTTAAAAGACGTCTTCTTGAATCTTCAGTATTTTTTAAACCTTGTTTAGGTTCCCATATTTGAAAAAAATGTCCTTGACCAAAAAAAGCTGCCTCTGTTTTTATACCTGCATATAATTTTAACTCTTCAGGTATTAAAAACCTTCCTTCTTTATCAACATTAGTTGTGACTATTTCAGAAAATATTGATGTGGAGAAATCATCATAATCTTCTGAAAAAAAATCTAGGTTATTAATTCTTTTTGCAATTTCTTTTAATCGTCCAACACCACATCCTTCAATAGATGATGATTTAATAGATTTGTATAAAATAATTTCATTTCTGTTAGCTTTAGGAAGCACATTCCTAAAACTTGATGGAAGAGAAATCCTTCCCTTTTTATCTATTTTATTAAAATATTTAGATATAAACAAATCCATTAAAAATGGGTTATCATGGGATTATATGGGCGTCAATGGGTATATGAATTATTCATAAATGTTCTTTGTATGTTCTCAATAATTAATGATGGTGCATAAGCCGGGTTCTGTAATTTATAAAAAATTGATGATCATTAATCTAGAACAAATGTTACCATTTGTTTCAAGCAGTCTACCCGAATAACTCAGCTGGAACTGATTGCTATTCCTATTTGACCTTGCTCCAAAAAGGGTTTGCAATGCCTTTTTTTGTTACCAAAGAAGCGGTAAGCTCTTACCTTACCTTTTCACCCTTACCTTTGCAGGCGGTATATTTTCTGTTGCACTTTCCCTAAGCTTTCACTTGCCAGGTGTTACCTGGTTTTTTTTCCAGTGGAGCCCGGACTTTCCTCTTGATTTCTCAAGCGATCATCGCACCATCAATATGGAGTAATAAATCTATTTAATTTTTCGTCAATAAATTTTTAAATAAATGCTTAATAATATTATTATAAAGAGTTTCTCGATTTACATAAGTGAATTTAGTTAGATGTCTACTTTTATAAGCAGTAATTAACATTTTATAATGTTTTAAATTTTTATAAACTTGACGAGTATCATACCCAATTAATGACAGAGCGAAAATTATAATTCTTTTTTTAGATCTAATATTATATTTGTTGAACCAATCTTCAATTATTTTCATATCATTTTTTGTTATTTTTTGAAATTTTGAAATAATTTTTTCGTTTTCTAATAACTTCCAGGGAAAATATTTACCTGGATCCTTTTTTCTAAATGGTGCTATATCAGAATGTGCTAAGATATCTTTTTTATTAATCTTATATTTATTTATTATTTTAAGAATTAATTTTTTTAAAGAAGATATCATTTTAGAAGAAAATTTATTATTTTTTCCATAAGGGTTATAATCAAGTTCAATTCCTATAGAAAAAGAGTTTATATCAACGATATCTTGCCAGAATGATTGTCCTGCGTGCCATGCTCTGAATTTTTCATTTACTAAATTATAAACTAGACCATTTTGAGAGATTAAATAATGTGCACTTACTTTTTTCTCCTTTGTACACAAATATGTAATAGCTTCTTTAGTATTTCTTAATGCGGTATAATGAATTATTATAAGCTTTATTTTAGATTTATTTCTTGAATTGTAATTAGGAGATTTATATTTCGTTATATATTTCATTCAAATTTCTAAATTAAAATATATAAATAAATTATGATAAAAAAATTTAGCTGTCTAATATTATTACTACTATGTATTAGTTGTTCGAGTTCTAATAAAGATACTAATACCAATAGTAACGAAATTATATTAGATAATCCAGAAAATCTCTACAAAATAGCTAAAATAACTTTCGATCAGCAAAACTATGAATTAGCAAGAAGACAATTTTCAGAAATAAAAAAACTTTTTCCATTATCTAATGAAGCTATACAATCAGAAATAATGATTGCATTTATAAGTTATATTCAAATGGATTATGATATTGCGATTTTAAATTTTAAAAAAATAATCAATAGATATCCTTCACACAAAGATCTGGATTATATCTATTATATGATTGCAGTATCTTATTATGAACAGTTACAAAATGAATCCTTAGATGGTTATTTTAATAATTTAGCCTTAGAATCATTTGATCAAGTAATTAAAAGATTTCCTGAGAGTAAATATGCTAAAGATAGTAGACAAAAAATTATTTTAGTTAATTCTAATATAGCTGCAAAGCACATGGAAATTGGAAGATTTTACTTAAATAACAAAAAATATATCGCCGCCTTAAATAGATTTAAAATAGTGGTCAATGAGTTTTCGATTACAAAATTTACACCTGAAGCATTACACAGAATGGTCGAGGCTTATTATGAAATGGGGATGTATGAAGATAGCTATAATACTGCTGCATTACTAGGTTATAATTATCCTAATTCTAAATGGTATAAATTAAGTTATAACTTAGTTGAGCAAATTAATGGTGAAGAAACATTTTTAAAAAAAATTAGAAATTTTTTTTAATGAATAAAGAAGAAAAAATTTTAAAAAGATTAAAAGAACTTGCTGATTTAATTAAAAAACATAATTATAATTATCACACATTAGATAAACCTAAAATAACTGATAAAGAATTTGATAAGTTAGTTAAAGAAAATGATGATCTAGAAAAAAAATATCCAAGTTTGATTTTAAAAAATAGTCCTAATAAAAATTACGGTAGTAAAATAAAAGATAATTTTAAAAAAATAAAACATGACTCTCAAATGTACTCACTTGCAAATGCTTTTGATAATAATGATATTAAAGAGTTTATAAAACGTGCTGTAAAATTTTTAAAATTAGATAATCATGATGATTTTCAATACATCTGTGAACCAAAAATTGATGGACTATCTTTAAATCTTGTCTATAAAAATGGAAATTTAGTTTCCGCTGGTACAAGAGGAGATGGATTTATTGGAGAAGATGTTACTGAAAATATTTTAAATATAAAAAATGTTCCATCAAAATTAAAAAAAGATTTTCCAGATTTTATTGAAATAAGAGGAGAGGTATTCTTGAATAAGAGTGATTTTGAAACACTTAATTCTAAGTTAGAAAATAAATCTAAATTTGCTAATCCAAGGAATGCTGCTGCTGGCAGCCTAAGACAACTTGATACTTCTATAAGCCATAGCAGACCTTTAAAATTTATACCTCATGGTATTGGTAAATGTTCAGATAAATTTGATAAAATTGAGGATTATTATAATCAACTAAGAAGTTGGGATATTGCTCCTAATGATTTAAGAAAGAAATGTTACTCAGTTGAAGAAATTATTAAATTTTATAATCAAATAGATCACAAACGTTCAGATATAAATTATGATATTGATGGATTGGTTGTAAAAATAAATAGTTTTAAACTACAAGAAAGATTAGGTTATGTTGGAAAAAATCCAAGATGGGCAATTGCTATAAAGTTTTCTGCTGAGAAAGCTAATACTATAATTCAATCTGTTGATTACCAAGTTGGGAGAACTGGTGCAATCACTCCTGTAGCTAGGCTGCAACCTGTTAATTTAGGTGGTGTAGTTATATCAAATGCCTCTTTACATAATTTTGATGAAATAAATAAAAAAAATATAAATGTTTTAGATCTTGTTGAAATCGAAAGAGCAGGAGATGTTATTCCATATGTTACTAAATTAGTTAAAAAAAATAGTAAATTAAATTCTAAAATTAAACCTCCTAGGAACTGCCCAATCTGTAAGAGTAATATTTTAAAAGAAAAAGACGAAGCAATATTGAGATGTTCGAATACATATGGTTGTAGCTCACAGAAAATAGGGAGAATAATTCATTTTGTCAGTAAGAAAAGTTTGAATATTGATGGATTTGGAGAGAAACAAGTTAAACAATTATTCAATTTAAAATATATAAATAAAATAGAAGATATATTTAATCTTGATAAGTTCAAAGCAAAAATAATTAAATTAGATGGTTGGGGTGAATTATCTTTTTCTAATTTAATTAATTCTATTAATAATTCTAAAATAATTTCGTTAGATAAATTTATTTATTCACTTGGCATTAGATTTATTGGAGAAGTTAATGCTGAAATCTTAGCAAACGAATTTAAAGGGTTAGATGTGCTTATTTCATCTTCAAATAATATAAGCTTATTAGAAAATATTGATGGTTTAGGACCAAAAGCAATATCTTCCATTATAGATTTTTTTTCTAAAGATATAAATAAAGAAACTATTAAAAATTTAAAAAATCACTTATCTATTACATATATAGAGAATAAATCATTTGATAATTATTTTTCAAATAAACATTTAGTTTTTACTGGCACTTTATCTGAACTTTCCAGAGATGAAGCTAAGTACTTAGCAAAAATTAAAGGAGCAAAAATATTGTCTAGCATTAGTAAAAAAACAGATTTTCTGATAGCTGGAGAAAAAGCAGGTTCAAAAATAGATAAAGCAAATAAATTAGGAATAAAGATTTTAAACGAGAAAGATTTTCTAGAAAAAATTAATCTATAATTTTCAAGAACTTTAAATATACCTTTTTGGAAGAAAAGTTCTCAAAATCAATCAAAGCTTTGTCACCATCTAATTTTATAATTTTTCCGTTACCAAATTTTTGATGGTAAACATTTTTCCCTTTAGATATACTATCTTCAAATTCAAAATCTTGATTAAAATCCCAATCAATATTATTTTTTTTTGAATTTTCTAATAATCTTCTTCTTCCAGGTGTGATAATTTCTTCACTAAATGAGTCAGATTCTAAAAAATTATCTAAAAAATTATTATCTTGAATATATTTGGAGTCGTTAATCTCTACTTTATCTTCTGGAAGTTCACTTATAAATCTCGAAGGTAAGTTATAATCATGTGATGCAAAAGAATATCTATTTTGATTAACGTAGGTAATATAAACTTTTTTTCTTGCTCTTGTTAAAGCGACATAAGCCAGCCTTCTTTCTTCTTCTAATCCCTGATTACCTGATTCCTCTATTGATCTTTGACTTGGGAAAACACCCTCCTCCCAACCAGCTAGAAATACATAATCAAACTCTAATCCTTTGGCAGCATGCATTGTCATAAGAGTTAATGTTTCTTCAGAGGTATTTGTTATGTTTTCCATAACCAAAGACACATGTTCCAAAAAACCTTCTATATTTTCAAATTCTTTTAAGCTTTCTATAAATTCATTTAAATTGTCTATTCTTGATAGACTGTCAGGTTTATTTGAGTTCTCCTCCTCTTTTTTTAAGTAATCTAAATAACCAGAGTCTTCTATTATTACTTTCGCTAATTCAATATGATCAAATTTCTTCTTAACTTTTTGCCATTTTAAAATATTGTCAGTAAAATTATATAATTCTCCTCTGGCCTTAGAATTACCCTTAAATGTCAACTGTTGTGCAGATTCAAATAAAGAAATATTATTCATTCTTGCATAGCTACTAATTTTACTAACTGTAGATTTTCCTATTCCTCTTTTAGGTACGTTGATTATTCTTTCAAAAGCTAAATCGTCAGATAGGTTATTTGTTAATCTTAAATATGCAATAATATCTTTAATTTCTTTTCTTTCATAAAATCGTAATCCTCCAATTATTTTATAAGGTAATCCAAGATTGATTAGTCTTTCCTCAAAAGACCTAGTGTGTGCAGCAACACGAAACAAAATTGAGATCTCGCTTAAATTTTTTTTCTCTTTTATTATATTTTCTATTTTGTCTGTTACAAAAATAGACTCTTCTTTTGTTTCCCAAAAACCATTAATAGTAATTTTTTCACCAATCTGATTTTTACTCCATAATTCTTTTCCATATCTTCCTTTATTTTTAGCAATAAGAGTTGATGCACAGCTTAATATATTTCTTGTCGATCGATAATTTTGCTCTAATCTTACTATTGTTACATTCTTAAAGTTTTTTTCAAAATTCAATAGATTTGTGACATCTGCTCCTCTCCAAGAATATATTGATTGATCATCATCGCCAACACAACATATATTTTTGTTTCCTTTATATAAAAATTGAATCCACTGTTGCTGTATAGGGTTAATATCTTGATATTCATCTACATGAATATATTTAAAAATATTTTGATATTTTGATAATATATTATTATTTTTTTGAAAAATTTTTATACAAAATAAAATTAAATCACCAAAATCAACACTATTTAATCGAAGAAGTTCAGACTGATAAATACTATATATTTTTCGAATTTCTTTATCATTTTTCCGATATTTATTTTCACTTAATTCATTAGGGCTTATTCCTTTATTTTTTAAATTATCTATTGCTGATAAATAATATTTAGGTGAAGTTTCTTTTGTATCTATTTTTTCAATTTCACAAATATTTTTTATTAATTTTAACTGATCATCTACATCAATAATTAAAAAATTTTTTCTTAATCCTACTACTTCATAATGTTGTCTTAGTATTCTTAGTGATAAAGAGTGAAATGTTCCTACCCACATATTATCTATAGGAAAATTTAATGCATCTCCGATTCGTGACTTCATTTCACTTGCCGCTTTATTTGTAAAAGTTACAGCCAATATTTGCCTTGGAGTGGCCAGTTTTTTAATTAATATATTTAAGATTCTGAACGTTAATACCCTGGTTTTTCCACTACCAGCGCCCGCTAAAACAAGAAGAGATCCATTGGTTTGTTGTACAGCAGTTCTTTGCTCTTTATTCAATAAATCAAGATAATTTTGCGAATTTTCTGTCATTTTTTTGCTATAATAGAGATATATATATAATGTAATTTATAAACTATATTAAATAATAGTTTAGATATTAGTTGTTAGCCTATGAGTAAAAAAATTATAATTCTGTTTTTTCTATTTTTTAGTTTACTATCATATAAAGTAGTTGCCAGTGATGCAGATCAGGTAAATACTGATTCTGACGACTTTGAAACAACCACAATAGAAGATGAAATATATGATCCTTTTGAACCATTAAATAGAGCTATATTTAGTTTTAATAATGTAGCCGATAGAATTGTTTTAGAACCAATTGCAAAAGGATACAAGAAATTACCTTCTCCAGTACAAAGTGGAATAAATAATTTTTTAAGTAATTTAAGAGCTCCATTAGTTGTTGTTAATCAAATATTACAAGGTCAATCTGAAAACGCTGTTCAATCTTCAGGAAGATTTATTGTTAATAGTACCGTAGGTGTATTTGGTTTATTTGATATTGCTGAAAAGATTGGACTTGAAGAAAAAGAAGAAGATTATGGGCAAACACTTGCAACTTGGGGTGTTGGAGATGGTTTTTATATTGTACTTCCATTATTTGGGCCTTCAAATCTAAGAGACACATCAGGCATGGTATTAACAATGTTAACAGATCCAATTAATGCATATGCAGTAAGTGAAGGAGAAGCTTGGCTAGTGCCAATGAGAACTGCAGTTAATGCAGTTGATACAAGATCACAAATAATTGATGAAGTTAATGCATTAAGAGATAATTCAGTAGATTATTATGCAGCAGTAAGAAGTTCTTATTATCAAAACCGAAAGGCAGCAATAAACAATGTGGATGACTCAGAATTAACACCCCTACCTCTTATTAGCATTGAATTCGAATAATGAAGTTTAAGTTAATTGTATTTTTTATTATAATCTTTATTTCAAAAAATTTATATTCTGGTGAAACTTCAGAATGGCTAAAAAGAGAAATAGATATTATTCTTGAAGCTTATAAAAATCAAAATCTCTCAAATGAAAACAGATTTCTTCTAATTGAAAAAACAATAAATAATAATTTTGCAGGTACAGGTATTGCTAAATTTGTTGCAGGAGAAGCTTGGAAAAAATCAGATAAAAATACAAAAAAGATCTATATCGATAATTTTAAAAGACATCTAGCTTTAAATATAGCTTCAATGATGCAAGGATATTCAGACCAGACCTATGAATTAACAAAATCAAAATACGATCAAAAAAATCAAGTTACTCTAATTGATATGGAGATCTTTTCAGATACTGGTTCAGTTGTTGTTACATGGAGGGTAAAAGAATCAAAAGATAGATTTTTTGTTATTGATTTAATTGTTGCTGATATTTCACTAGTAGTAACAAAAAGATCAGAGTTTAACTCAATGTTAAAAAAAGTTGATAATGATCTTACAAAATTTAATGAAGTGTTATTTGATCAAAATCAATTAAGTTATCAAAAAATTACTGAATAAAATCATATTAAATTTTATTTGTAATTATGATTTTAGATTATTTATTTCTTCTTCTGTCAATATTTCAGGCTGATTGGGAGTAGTAGATAATTGATAAGATTTATTTTCTTCAGCAGATTTTATAATTCCATCCATTATCTCAAGAACATGAAGAGATAATTCAAGAGAACATCTTGCTTTACGATTATTGGTTATAGAATCAATCATTTCTGAGAGACCTATTCCTCTATAATTTGCTTTTTTATTACCTTCTCCATCAGTTTTATTGGGAATGCCTAGCAACATACTATCATTATTTATAGTTTCCCAATCACTATCTTTTTTTGAAATTAATAAATCACCACTAAAAAAATTAGGATCAGGAATTATCATTGAGCCATCAAGTCCATAAAGTTCAATTGTTGAATGGTTATTTTTCCAGACATCCCAGGTACAAAAAAACTGGATTTTAGCATTATTTATGAACTCTAAAGAACCCATCAGAGTTGTTGGTGTTTCAACCTTAATTTTATCACCATATCTTGGCTGACTAGTTATTGTTCTCTCATTTGTAGCAGTTCCACTGATTGCATTTATTTGTTTAACTGGTCCAATTAAGTTAACTAATTGAGTAATATAATAAACACCAAGATCAAAAACTGGTCCAGCACCAGGTTTAAAGAAAAAATCTGGGTTGGGGTGCCAATGTTCCATCCCATGAGACATTATATTAAAAGTGCCAAGAACAATTTTACCTATCTTATTATCTTCAATTAATTTTCTAGCTTTTTGCCCTGCTGCTCCTAGAAATGTATCTGGAGCACAACCAACATACAAACCTTTTTCATTTGCTAATTTTTGTATTTCTAGACCCTCTTGGAAATTCATTGCAAGTGGCTTTTCACTAAAACAATGTTTTCCATTAAGAAGCGATTTTGTTATTATTTCTTTATGAGCTGAAGGAATTGTTAAATTAATTATTAAATCAATTTCATTATTTTCTAAAATTTCCTCAACTGATAATGCTTTAACATTATATTTTGTTGCAGCATTTGATGCAGCTTCTTCATTAATATCAGCACAAGCAACTATTTTGAAATTATTGAATATTTTTTGAGATTCAAAATAAGTCTCAGAAATATTACCACAGCCTACTATACCAATATTCATTATATATTTTCTAAATTTGCCAGTGATTTAATTGTGAATTCTTTATAGTCTTTAGGATCATCATGCTCTAAAACAAATACTTCGCAAGGTGTTTTCTTGACTTCAGTAATTAGTGTTTGCCAATCAATAAATCCATCTCCAACTGCAGATTGTTCTTCATGTTCTAATAAATTTTTACTTTGATCGTAAAAATCTTTTAAGTGACATGCAATAATTTTATTTGAATATTTATTTATCCAAGGAATAGGGTCAGCACCACCTGCGATGGTCCATCCTAAATCAATTTCAAATTTCAAGTTTTCATTATGATTAATTATACACTCTATAGGTAGCTTTCCACTTGGTAATGGTTTGAATTCATAAGAATGATTGTGATAACCAAGAGTTAATCCAGCATCTTCAAAAATATTTACATAAGAAGATAATTTTTTTCCAAATTCCATCCATTCCTCCTCATTCATATTAAATGTGTTTTTAAACTCAGCATCTTTTCTTGCTGGAGGAGCAGGTACGATGACATGTTTGATTTGCATTTTATTTGCCCGATTTATGATATCACTTGGATTTGTTAGAGATTCATAACTAACATGAGCAGACTTCGATGTAATATTTGATTGATCCATAATTGATTTAAATTCGTCTATATTCATTGATTCTAAACCAAAAAGTTCAATATTAGTGATACCTGAATCTGATAAAAATTTTAGTATTGGTTCATAAGGTTGAAAGTGTCTTGTAGTATAGAGTTGCATTGATATTTCTTTTTTTTCCATTTTAAATTTTCTCCATTAATTTAAATTTAACCAGTTTATCTCTTCTTTATTTAATTCTATATCTAAACAAGGAAGAGTGGTATCCAACTCACTAATTGATCTAGGGCCTATTAAAGCAAAAGATGGAAAAGATTGGCTTAAAGTCCAACTTGCTGCAATATTATTTGCAGAGCATCCTTTTTTTTCTGCTAATTCTCTAGCTCTTTTTTTTCTCTCCTTATTATCGTCGCTATCATAACAACTAATAGGTCCACTAGAATTTTCACCTGGTTTTCTCCAGGATGACTCAGCCTTTGTAATTTTTCTTTCTATTTCATTGGTAATATTATCATCTAAAAAATAGCCTCTTGCTTGGCTTGACCATGACATATGGGATTTTTGAGTAGTATTTAAATAATCCAAAATTTCATTATCATTTGATGATAAACATCCATTCCAAAGTGGATTAATCATTTTAGCAAGAGCTAAATTATTATTTAATATAGACATTTCTTGTTTATTATTTTTTTGTGCCCATTCATTTCCCTTTTTGAATCTTTCAATAGTCCAATTAGAACCTCCAAATATTTTAATTCTTCCCTTTTCTTTTTCTTCATTTAAAACATCAATAAACTCATCAACTGGATATTCATTATTATCTCGATGCATAATATAAATGTCCACATAATCTGTATTCATTCTTTCAAGAGATATAGTTAACTGTTTTGAGATAGCTTCAGGGTTACAGTCAGGTGTGTGAGCACCTTTACCCAAAATTAGAACATCATCTCTATTATTATTATTTGTTAGCCATTGTCCTAAAACTTTTTCATGGTTACCACCGCCATAAATAAAAGCTGTATCAAACATGTTTCCACCAACTTCAATCCAATGATCCCATAACTTTGAAGCCTCACTGATGTCATCTTGATTATCACATCCCATTACAAGTTTAGATATGTCTTTGTCTATTCCTTCTATTCTATCGTACTTCATATTTCATCCTGTGGTAGTTTATAATTTACTTTCTCTCTCCAAGTATCAAGAGCTTTAAGATTTCCTAATGTATCTTCCCAGGTCATTGCTGGATGAGGAGGTTCAGTTTTTTCTTTTGCAATACATTGACTAGCAAGTTCTCCTTCAAAGAAAAAAAGATGCTCAGGTCCTTTGACATCAACTATTTCTTCATTTACATTTTTATTTATAATAATTTTTGAATGGTATGGACCGCCATCTCTACCAGGCATCCAAGGGTCTGGTAATTCAATTTTACCCTTTGAACAAATAATAACAGCATTATTTTTCATTGTTTCTCTAATGGCCGTAGATACTTTAGCTTTTATACCATTTTTAAATTCTAAATTTGCATGAGCAATTTCATCAACACCTGTTTCTCCTATTTTTGCTTCAGCATCTAAAAATTTTGGTTCTGAAAATTTATCTCCTGTTGCTACTCCTGCTATTAGTCTAGAAAAAGAAATTGGATATAGCCCAACATCAAGTATACCACCGCCTGCTAAATTTTTATTAAATAACCTGTGATCAGGTATAATCTTACCCATATCAAAACCAAAAGAGGTTTCAATAGATATTACATCTCCTATTATTTTGTTTTTAATTATCTCAACTAGTTTTGGGATTTGTGGATGGCAACGATACATAAAGCCCTCCATATAAAAAACACCAGCTTCTCTTACCGCATCAATAATTTTCTTTCCTTCATTAAAATTTAAAGCTCCAGGTTTCTCACAAAGAATGTGTTTGCCTTTACCAGCTGCTTTTATCGTCCATTCAGCATGTAAGGTATGAGGTGTAGAAATATAAATTGCATCTATGTGCTCTGAATTTATTATATCTTCATAAGAATCAAATCTAAAATCAGGATGAATATCATATTTGTCCCCAAAATTTTTCCTGCGATCTTCACTTTTACTCGCTATGCTAACTAATTGTCCAGAATAGGAACCTTTCAATCCATCGGCAAAATTGTTTGCAATATTTCCAGGGCCAATGATACCCCATTTAATTTTTTCCATTTTATTTGTTATTAGGTGTTAACACATTTTGATGAGGCATAACTATTTTTTTTTGAAATTTTGATAGTCTTGATAAAAGGTCTTTAGATGGTCTGTATGGATGCCTAAAGAAACCCCAAGAAGGTCCATATCTATAAACAACTATTCTTCTTTCACCTTTATTTGTTCTTTTTGCTGATCCATGACAGAGTGAGTCAACAAATAAAAGAGCATCTCCAGCTTTCATATAAACTTCTTTAGCTCCTGTCATTCCTTCTGCTGAAGATACTTTGCCTCCTTTTAACATTTTATTATCTTTAAATTCTGGATGTACAATATTTGATTTATGTGAAGATGGAATTATGACAGTTCCACCATCACCTGGACCAATATTTGTTAGTGCAAGAAGAATATTGACTTGTGAACAATGAAATTTTCCATTTTGATACCTATAATGATTTCTTTGCAAACCCTCAGGATTGCCGGAATGAATACCAATAGCTTCACCAGGTCCACGAATATTGGCAAAGTTTTCATCAATAAAAAGGGGTCCATGAAGATGATCAAAAGTACCCTTTCCTCCAACAAAATGTAACATATGATTTATCCATGATGGATGATCAATTAATTTTTCAAATGGTTTTCCAGCTTCATATATTTGCTGAAGATTTAAACCCTCTTTTCCACCATAATTATGACCATGAACATGGCCTGCCCATTCATCGTTTTTAATATTTTTTAACTTATCAAGAATATTATTAAGATCTTTTAGTTCTTTTTTATTTAATGCATTATTTATAATAAGGTATCCATTTAAATCAAAAAGATATTCATCAAGTTTTGAAATTTTTTTCATTAAAATATTGTGAAATAAAAAATTTATTTTTTCAATAAAAAAATTTTAATTTATGACTGCTGTAAACTCTCCAGATTTATATTTTGAAGCCATTGCGCCAAGAGAAATTGCATTAATAGAAGAAGCATTTCCTGCAGTTCCAAATTCTTGCAATCTACTTTTAACAACTTCTTTCATAGCATCCTTAGAAAGTAATAGATATTTACGAGGATCAAATTGTGAAGGATTCTCATGAAAGTATTTTCTGACTGCAGCAGTAGCAGCTAATCTTAAATCAGTATCAACGTTAACTTTTCTTACACCATGTTTTATACCCTCTTGAATTTCAGAAACTGGTACACCATATGTCTCTTTAATTTTTCCACCATATTCATTAATTGTTTTTATTAAATCTTGTGGAACTGAAGATGAGCCATGCATAACTAAATGTGTGTTTGGAAGTCTTGAGTGTATTTCTTTTATTCTATCTATTGCTAAAATATCTCCAGTTGGTGGTCTGGAAAATTTATAAGCACCGTGGCTTGTACCAATAGCAATAGCTAATGCATCAACATTTGTAGCTTTAACGAAATCTGAAGCTTCATCAGGGTCAGTTAATAGTTGATCATGATCAAGTTTACCTTCAGCGCCAACTCCATCTTCTTTTTCACCTGTTCCAGTTTCTAAAGAGCCTAAACAGCCTATTTCCCCTTCGACTGAAACTCCTAATGCATGAGCCATATCAGTTGTTTCTTTTGTAACTCTTACATTATATTCAAAATCTGAAGGTGTTTTTTGGTCATCTAATAGTGAACCATCCATCATCACAGATGTAAAACCAAGTTCTATACAATTTTTACAGTCTTTTGGAGAACCACCATGATCTTGGTGCAAAACAGTTGGAATTTCTGAAAATTCATCCATTGCTGCTTCTACCAGTTTTTTCACAAAGATTGGTCCAGCATATTTGCGTGCAGCACCTGAAGCTTGAAGTATTACAGGACTATTCATTTCTTTAGCACCTTCCATTATCGCTCTAATTGCTTCTAAATTATTAACATTGAATGCAGGTACTCCATAATTATTTTCAGCTGCATGATCTAAAAGTTGTCTAAGTGAAATTAAAGACATTGAAATCTTTTATATTTTAAGAATTTAATTGCAACTAATTATCCTTTAACTGCACCAAAAGTTAGACCCATTATAAAATGTCTTTGCATTGCAAAAAACATTATTACTGGAGGTAAGGCTGCTAAAACTGAACCTGCCGCAATTAAATTGTATGTAGCAACCCATTGTCCTCTAAGCATATCTAATCCAATAGTGATAGGCTTAACATTATCTCCTTGTGTTAATATTAATGCCCAAAAATAATCATTCCAAATAAAAGTAAATTCTAGAACTCCAAGAGCCGCTAAAGAAGGAGTTAGTAAAGGTAAAATTATTTTTCTATAAATTAGCCACTCTGATGCTCCATCAGCTCTAGCAGCTTCTATTAATTCAAATGGTAACTCTTTAATAAAATTTCTTAAGAAGAATGTACAAAATCCAGTCTGAAAAGCAATATGAAAAATAATTAACCCAAAGTGAGAATTGTAAATGCCTAAATCTATAGTAAGCATTCTGACAGGTATCATTAAAATTTGAAATGGAACAAAATTACCAGCTATAAACATGCAAAAAAGAAGAAGATTTAATTTAAATTTATGAACTGCTAGTGAATATCCTGCCATAGAACTAAGAAAAAGGGTACCGAAAACTGTTGGTAAGGTTATTATGACACTATTCAAAAAAAATCTCGACATTTTACCACTTTCAAAAATAGCAGTATAATTTGAAATTATTGCAGTTTCTTCTGGCCAACTCCAATAATCTCCAACCAAAATATCTTCAAATGTTCTTATTGAAGTTAACATCACAGCTATTAATGGAAGCAGCCAGATGAAAAGTGTAACTCCTAATAAAATTCTATAAACTATATTTGTTGTTAATGAGTAGTTTTGAATAGGTGTTGGAAACATTATTTTTCACCTTTTTCTTGTTTAAACAATCTATATAAAAACCAAGCTATATAAATACTCATTAATAAAAAAAGTATTACTGCTATTGCAGCACCATATCCCATACGAAAATTAAATAATGCTTCTTCATACATTTTGTATGCTAAAACTTTAGTACTACCCCAAGGACCTCCAAGCGTCATTACAGCAATTAAATCAAAACTTCTTAAAGCTCCAACAATGGTAACAACAACAGCAATTAAAGTTGCTGGCCTTAATTGAGGTATAATTATGTGCCATAACATTGTTAAGCCTGAAGCTCCGTCTATTCTTCCTGCTTCTACCATCTCCTTACTTACAGATGTCAAACCGGTTATGTATAATATCATTGTATATGCTATTCCTGGGAAAAATGAAGCAGCAATTATTCCGTAAGTTGCTAAAACTTCATCTGAAAGAACAGGTATAGGATCTAATCCAAAAATATTTAGTAGATAAGCCAACGAACCATATTTAGGATTATAAAACCACGAAAATATTACACCTATAACAACAGCATTAATTACAAAGGGGAAATAAAAAAAAGATTTAATGTACCTCATCCCAAAAATATTTTGATTTAAGAATAGGGCCAACAATAATCCTAATGGAATTGCAAGTAAGCTAAATACAAACCACTTAAGATTGTTTAATAAAGAAACATAAAATTCATCATCGTAAGTAAATAAATCAATATAATTTTTAAGACCAACCCATTTAAAGTTTTTATAAGTACCGTCTTCATTAAGTGCATATCTTGCAACTCCAGACCAATCATGAAAACTTACCCAAATTGAGTCAATAATTGGATATATAACAAAAAGCAAAAAAAGACTTACCGCTGGTGTTAAAAATATAAAAGGTGCTAATTTTAACTGATTTCTTTCCCAAAAACTCATAATTATTATGTTTATTAAAAATTTAAATAATCAATTCTAAATATTGATATTAATTCAGAGAGGCGAAATTGAATTCGCCTCTCCATTTTATTTTTATAGAGATCCGTGGATACGTTCTCTCTCTCTTTCAAGTCTAGCTCTGATCTTAGCTTCTCTGTCTGGTTTAACCATAAATTCCTGGAAACCTTCCATTGCAGTTTTAGCCATATCAGGGTTTGCATCTCTATCAAAGAATTGAGCAATACCACTAGCTTCATTTAAAACTTTGAAGCCCATCTTTTGAAATCTATCAGATGGTGGTTCAGCATTTGCATTTGGACTTAAGAAACTTCTTGATTTAGCCCATTTAGATGCTGCTTCTGGGTTAGACATAAAACCTAAGAATTTTTTAGCATCTTCAATGTTTTTTGCTCCTGCAGGTATATGCATAGTATCAGTAGGTGCATCTTCAGCCATTCCTACTCCATCATAAATTTTTGGAAATTGGAAATAATCTACTTTATCTAACATTTCTGCAGCTTTAAAGTTTCCTGTAATAAAGTTACCTAATAGATACATTGCTGATTCACCATTAATCATTGTTGATTGAGCATCTTGCCAAGAATAAGAAGCATGATCTTCTAAGAAACAACCTCCATTAACAAGTTCAGCCCATTTATCAAATACGTCATCAAGTCTTGGATCTTCATAGCTAACTTTACCGGCTGTTAAATCCATGTGAAACTGATAACCATTGATTCTAAGGTTTAAATAATCAAACCAACCTGCAGCGGTCCATAGAAATTTTGTACCAATTGCTATAGGAGCATAATTATTTTTTTTAAGCATAGCGCACACCCACTTTAATTCATCAAAATCACGAGGTGTATTTATACCTAACTCATCAAAAATATCTTTTCTATAGTACATTCCCCATTGGTAGTATCCCCAAGGAACACCATATTGTTTTCCATCTACTGTGAGAGAACCTTTTGATGAAGCCATGGAATCATTTAATCCATACTCTGACCAAACATCGGATACGTCTGCAAATAAACCTTGATCAACAAAATATTTCATTCTGTTTCCTGCAAACCAGATAGCAACGTCAGGAACTTCTGATGTTAAAAAATTTCTGATTGCAACTTTGTAAGCTTCGTGTTCGAATTCATTTACAACAACTGTAACTTCTGGATGCGCCGCAGAAAAATCTGCAACATATTGATCAAAAGCTGCTTTAGCATCTTCACCTGACTGGTTAGAGTTAATAACTAACGTCCCAGCAGATGCTATAGTTGAGGTAAATAAAATTACTAAAGTTAATAATTTTTTCATTTTTCCTCCCGAAAATTAATAGGTTTTACTAACATATAGGGGTATTTTTAAAATACTTAATTTAAACTAATAATGGAAATTTGGTGGGCCCTCAGGGACTTGAACCCCGGACCACCCCGTTATGAGCGGGGCGCTCTAACCAACTGAGCTAAGAGCCCTAAAAAGCCTTATATACAAAAAAAAAATTTAGTAATATGGTTTTTTTAATTATACATAAATTTAATGACTAAACTAACTATTATTGGTGCAGGAAGCGCAGTATTTACAAAAAATATAGTAACGGATATTTTATCAATTGATAATTTTAAGAAAATGGAGATAGCTCTTCATGATATAGATCCTGTCCGACTAAAAGCATCACATGATTTATTAAATATAATTTCAAAAAAATTAGACGCTACTCCTAAAATAACATCTCACACAGATAGAAAAGAATCTTTGAAAGGTTCAGATTTTGTGCAAACCACAATTCAAGTTGGTGGTTATAATCCATCAACGATTATTGATTTTAAAATTCCAAATGAATTTGGTTTAAAACAAACTATAGCAGACACTTTGGGAATCGGTGGCATAATGAGGGGGCTTAGAACAATTCCTGTGTTGCTAGATATTGCTAAAGACATAATAGAAATTTGTCCAAAAGCTATTTGGTTACAATACGTTAACCCTATGTGTTCAAATATGATTGCAA
>CACDIK010000007.1 GCA_902553005.1 uncultured Alphaproteobacteria bacterium
TAATACAATAATACTAACAAAATTTAAGAATAATAAAGTCATTATGTATCTCTTTGAGTTTGAAATTACATATATTATATTTATCGATATAATTATTATCGTTAATTTTGTTAAAAAACTTCCAACTATTAATTCAGTTTGAAAAAAACTAGATAGTCTTAATTTATTTCCTGAAGACCAGCCAAAAACGTTTTTACCAGTTAGCCACTGTATTGAAGTATCGAGAGATACTAAAAAAATGCTTAAAATAATAGCTATTGAAAAAAATTTTAATAATGTAGATTTTTTTTCCATTAAAAATGAGAAGGCTAAAGAAAATATTAGGAAACGAAAATAGAATAATGAATTAGAAAGAGAGTTTAAAATATATTCTGAAAATATTGATCTGATAACTAAGTAAAAATTTAGAATAAGAAAAATAATTATAAGTTTCTCTCTAAAAAATTTAAAATCTTTATTTTTATATGATTGAATTAAAAATAATATTCCAATCAATGATATGGAAATATCTGGAATAGCAGGGCCAGTTACCAATGAAAATGGAAGTGCAATTAATAAGATAACTGAAACATTATTTATATTAATCATGTAGATTTAAGACTAACATTTAAATTGTTTCAAAGATACAAAACAAATAATGAAATAATCCTGGCAACGACCTACTCTTCCATGCCTTAAGACAAAGTACCATCGGCGCTAACAGCTTTCACGGTCGAGTTCGGAATGGGATCGGGTGTTTATCTGTTGCTATTGTCACCAGGAAACCGGTTAGTAAAAAAACTTTTCTCTGTACGATTATTGTAATCAAGCCAATTGAGTTATTAGTATTGGTAAGCTTCATACATTACTGCACTTCCACACCCAACCTATCAACGTGGTGGTCTTCCACGACTCTAATAGGGAAATCTAGTATTCAGGTGGGTTTCCCGCTTAGATGCTTTCAGCGGTTATCCTGTCCGTACATAGCTACCCAGCGATGCTCCTGGCGGAACAACTGGTACACCAGAGGTACGTTCATCCCGGTCCTCTCGTACTAGGGACAAATCCTGTCAAATTTCCAACTCGTATAGCAGATAGGGACCGAACTGTCTCACGACGTTCTGAACCCAGCTCACGTACCACTTTAATTGGCGAACAGCCAAACCCTTGGGACCTTCTCCAGCCCCAGGATGTGATGAGCCGACATCGAGGTGCCAAACACCCCCGTCGATATGGACTCTTGGGGGGTATCAGCCTGTTATCCCCGGCGTACCTTTTATCCGTTGAGCGATGGCCCTTCCACTCGGAACCACCGGATCACTATGACCGTCTTTCGACTCTGCTCGACATGTACGTCTCGCAGTCAGGCAGGCTTATGCCATTGCACTCTAAAGCTGATTTCCGACCAGCCTGAGCCTACCATCGCGCGCCTCCGTTACTCTTTAGGAGGCGACCGCCCCAGTCAAACTACCCACCATACAGGGTCCCACATCCAGATAATGGATGATGGTTAGATATCAAAAAAATAAAGGGTGGTGTTTCATCTTTTGACTCCACAAAAGCTAGCGCCTCTGTTTCAAAGTCTACCACCTAGCCTACACATTATTTTTCTAATACCACTGTAAAGCTATAGTAAAGGTGCACGGGGTCTTTCCGTCTAACTACACGTACTCCGCATCTTCACGGAGAATTCAATTTCGCTGAGTTGATGTTGGAGACAGCGGAGAAATCGTTACGCCATTCATGCGGGTCAGAACTTACCTGACAAGGAATTTCGCTACCTTAGGACCGTTATAGTTACGGCCGCCGTTCACCGGGGCTTCATTTTAGAGCTTGCACTCCACCATTTAACCTTCCGGCACCGGGCAGGCGTCAGTCCCTATACATCGTCTTACGACTTAGCAGAGACCTGTGTTTTTGATAAACAGTCGCTTCTCCCTATTCTGTGCCACCA
Source organism: uncultured Alphaproteobacteria bacterium (assembly GCA_902553005.1). Lineage (GTDB taxonomy): Bacteria > Pseudomonadota > Alphaproteobacteria > HIMB59 > CACPNW01. The sequence goes on from CACDIK010000007.1 coordinate 1,934, forward strand.
TTATTTAGTTGCCTATATAATGGTCTCTCTTATTCCGAAGTTACAAGAGCATTTTGCCGAGTTCCTTCAACATCATTCTCTCAAGCGCCTTGGTATACTCTACCTTCCTACCTGTGTCGGTTTAGGTACGATCTATATTCTGAGGCTATTTCCAGGAACCACTTCACAGCATTTTCAATCCAATAAGAAAAAACTATTTACGTGATCCGTCAACTCTCAGAAGGTACAGGAATATTAACCTGTTTCCCATCGACTACGCATTTCTGCCTCGCCTTAGGGGTCGACTAACCCTGCGCAGATTAACTTTACGCAGGAAACCTTAGGATTTCGGCGAGAGTGTTTCTCACACTCTTTATCGCTACTCATGTCAGCATTCGCACTTCTGATACCTCCAACATTTTTTTCAAAACATCTTCAACGGCTTACAGAACGCTCCGCTACCCCTTGTAATTATCGCAATAATTACAAAGTCACAGTTTCGGCAAATGGCTTAAGCCCCGTTACATCTTCGTCGCGGAAAAACTTAATTAGAACAGTGAGCTGTTACGCTATCTTTAAAGGATGGCTGCTTCTAAGCCAACCTCCTGCCTGTCTTGGTCTTTCTACATACTTTCCCACTTAGCCATTATTTGGGGGCCTTAACTGGTGATCTGGGCTGTTTCCCTCTCGACTATAGACCTTAGCACCTATAGTCTGTCTGCTGTGTATAGAATATCGGTATTCAGAGTTTGGTTAGGTTTGGTAGGAATCGCTTCCCCCTAGCCCATCCAGTGCTTTACCCCCGATATCATTCACACAACGCACTACCTAAATAGTTTTCGCGGAGAACTAGCTATAGCGGAATTTGGTTGGCCTTTCACCCCTTAACACAAGTCATCCAAAAACATTTCAACGTTTCCTGGTTCGGTCCTCCGATGCATGTTACTGCATCTTCAACCTGCTCATATTAAGCTCATCCCGCTTCGAGTCTAATCCGTACAACTAACGCCCTATTAAGACTTGGTTTCCCTCCGCCTACACCTAATGGCTTAAGCTTGCTGCACAGACTAAGTCGCTGACCCATTATACAAAAGGTATGCCATCACTTCTCAAGGAAGCTCTGACTGCTTGTAGGCATTCGGTTTCAGATACTATTTCATTCCCCCTATCGGGGTGCTTTTCACCTTTCCCTCACGGTACTTGTTCACTATCGGTCATCAAGGAGTATTTAGGCTTGGGAAGTGGTCTTCCCATATTCAGACAAAATTTCACGTGTTCCGCCCTACTCGAAAATAAAATTACTTTTTACCTATACGGGACTATCACCCACTATGGTCTAACTTTCCAGAAAGTTCTAGTTATTATAATTAAATTGTTGGCCTGATCCGCGTTCGCTCGTCACTACTAACAGAATATATTTCTTTTCCTCTAGCTACTAAGATATTTCAATTCACTAGGTTTACTCTTATTAGCTATGAATTCACTAATAAGTAACTCTAAAGAGTTAGGTTTCCCCATTCGGATATTTAAGGATCAAAGTTTGTTGACAACTCCCCTTAACTTATCGCAGCCTGCCACGTCCTTCATCGACTCTTGATGCCAAGGCATCCACTAAATGCCCTTTTGCGCTTGATTGCAATTACGTACAGAGAAAAATTTTGTACGTATTTTAATCAAATAAAAATTTATTTTGATCAGTTATTAAATTTCATATTAACAAGTTAAAGAAGAAATAAGATTAATATTAGATTATGGTGGAGGATAGCGGGATCGAACCGCTGACCTCCTGAATGCAAATCAGGCGCTCTCCCAGCTGAGCTAATCCCCCTATTATTGGTGGGCCGAGGAAGACTTGAACTTCCGACCTCACGCTTATCAAGCGCGCGCTCTAACCAACTGAGCTACCAGCCCAATATAATTAAATAAGCACCCAGCACTAGCTAATAATTTAAAGAGATAGATAGACAACAATCCGGATAACTAGCAAGCTAATTATCAATATCCTTAGAAAGGAGGTGATCCAACCGCAGGTTCCCCTACGGTTACCTTGTTACGACTTCGCCCCAGTCGCTGACCCTACCGTGGACGGCTGCTTCCTTGCGGTTAGCGCACCGGCTTAAGGTAAAACCAACTCCCATGGCGTGACGGGCGGTGTGTACAAGGCCCGAGAACGTATTCACCGTAGCACGCTGATCTACGATTACTAGCGATTCCAACTTCATGGACTCGAGTTGCAGAGTCCAATCCGAACTGAGATGGCTTTTAGGGATTAGCTTTATCTTGCGATATTGCTGCCCTCTGTCACCACCATTGTAGCACGTGTGTAGCCCAGACCGTAAGGGCCATGAGGACTTGACGTCATCCCCGCCTTCCTCCAGCTTATCACCGGCAGTTTTTCTAGAGTGCCCAGCATAACCTGATGGCAACTAAAAATGAGGGTTGCGCTCGTTGCGGGACTTAACCCAACATCTCACGACACGAGCTGACGACAGCCATGCAGCACCTGTGTGTGTGCCAGCCGAACTGAAGAATTACGATTCTGTAATTCAAACACACCATGTCAAGGTCTGGTAAGGTTCTTCGCGTTGCTTCGAATTAAACCACATGCTCCACCGCTTGTGCGGGCCCCCGTCAATTTATTTGAGTTTTAATCTTGCGACCGTACTTCCCAGGCGGAGTGCTTAATGCGTTAGCTTCGACACTGAAACTAATGTCCCAGCGACTAGCACTCATCGTTTACTGCGTGGACTACCAGGGTATCTAATCCTGTTTGCTACCCACGCTTTCGTATCTCAGCGTCAAAAATGGCCTAGTTAGTCGCCTTCGCTTCTGGTATTCTTTCCAATATCTACGAATTTCACCTCTACACTGGAAATTCTACTAACCTTTACCAAATTCTAGATCACTAGTTTTAAATGCAGTTCCTGGGTTGAGCCCAGGGATTTCACATCTAACTTTTTGATCCGCCTACATACGCTTTACGCCCAGTGATTCCGAACAACGCTAGCCCCCTTCGTATTACCGCGGCTGCTGGCACGAAGTTAGCCGGAGCTTCTTCTTCAACTAATGTCATTATCATCATTGATGAAAGAGTTTTACAACCCGAGGGCCTTCTTCACTCACGCGGCATTGCTGGATCAGGGTTTCCCCCATTGTCCAATATTCCCTACTGCTGCCTCCCGTAGGAGTCTGGGCCGTGTCTCAGTCCCAGTGTGGCTGATCATCCTCTCAAATCAGCTATAGATCGTAGCCTTGGTGGAGCAATTACCTCACCAACTAGCTAATCTAGTGCGGGCTCATCTAAAGGCGATAAATCTTTCTCTTTGCAGACACATCCGGTATTAGCTACAGTTTCCCGCAGTTATTCCGAACCTTTAGGTAGATTCCCACATGTTACTCACCCGTGCGCCACTAAGTCCGAAGACTTCGTTCGACTTGCATGTATGAGGCATGCCGCCAGCGTTCGTTCTGAGCCATAATCAAACTCTTAAGTTAAGTAAATTTGACCGAAGTCAAAAATTACGGAACGTCCGTTAAAGCGGAATACTTCTTGTAAAAACAAAAAATATTTGTTGATACGTATTCCTTTAACATTCGTAAAAATTAAATTACGAATTGTTGTCTACGTATCTCTTTATAATCTTATTAACAAATTAAAGAGCATACAAAACCCTACCATTTTTTAAAAATTATAGAGAATTGTTCTTTTCTTAAAGAAAAGAGTATGTGCCTATAATAGTATAAAAATTCCTTGTCAAATCATAAAAAATAAAAAAAAATGCCGTATTTCTGGGGATATTTATGTATAACTTTAATTTTTTTTATAGAATAAAAGAATCATTATGCAAATATTGGTTGCGGGAGTAGGATTTGAACCTACGACCTTCAGGTTATGAGCCTGACGAGCTACCGGGCTGCTCCATCCCGCGATATAAATTCGACTGTTAGTACTATAGTATTCAAATTACAACAAAAAAAATTTGGTAGCGGAGGAGGGATTTGAACCCCCGACATCACGAATATGAGCCGTGCGCTCTGACCAACTGAGCTACTCCGCCAAAGATTAATTATTAAATACTAAAAGACTCCCCACAACCACAAGTACTTTTTTCATTTGGATTGTCAAAAACAAATCTTGAAGCAAGTTTATCTTCTCTATAATCCATTACTGAACCTAATAGAAACATTGTAGCTTTTGGATCAATTAATACTTTTGCCCCATCTTGATCAATAATTTCAAAATTTTTAAAATCAGATGATTTACCAAAATCTAATTTATATGCATATCCACTACAACCAGACTTATCTACTCCAATCACAACAGAGTCCATGCCATTAGGAGCGTTGGAAATTATTTTTTTAATTTGTTCGGTTGCCTTTGATGTTATGGATAAAAGGTTATTCATATATTTATTATAAATTAAATTAAAAAATATCCAAAGCAAGTTTTGCCTCTTCGGACATTAAATCTTTATGCCACTTTGGATCCCAAACTAAAGAAACTTCTATAGAATTAAGGTTTGATAACTTTTCAATTGATTTTCCTACACTTTCGGGCATAGTTCCTGCAACAGGGCAGTTTGGGTTAGTTAGGGTCATTTTAATTTTAATGTCGTTATTATCATTAATCTTGATCTCATATATTAAACCTAAATCATATAAGTTGACTGGTATTTCAGGATCAACGACAGTCTTAATACATTCTATGACTTGTTCTTGTTTAATTTTAGTGGTGATTTTTGAATTTTTGATTTTTTTTATATAACTTGTGTTTTTATCTGGTAAAAAATCTTCTAGTTGTTTTTCTTTCATTAGCTATAATAAGATTTTTGTTATTTCATGAATGCTGTCTACTAAATAATCAACATCATCTTTTGTATTATATACTCCAAATGAAATTCTAGAAGTTCCAGTAATATTAAAATATTTCATAAGAGGTTGGCAACAATGATGTCCTGTTCTTATTGCTATGTTTTTTTTATCTAACATCGCACCTAAATCAGAATTATGTACTCCTTCGATATTAAAAGAAATGATTGCACCTTTATTTTTATTTGATCCATATATTTTAATATTATTGAATTTTGAAAGTTTTTCATAAGCATAATTATGAAGTTTCATTTCATGGTCATAAATAACATTTGGATCAACTTCATCCATAAAATTTAATGAAGATGAGAAACCTATAACTGGTGCAATAGGAGGAGTACCTGCCTCAAATTTTTCGTAACCATTTGCATATGTGCTTTTATCAACATCTACATCATGAATCATTTGCCCTCCCCCTTGGTAAGGAGTAAATTCATCTATCCACTTATCTTTCATATACAGTATACCAAGGCCTGAAGGGCCATACATTTTATGAGCAGAAAAAACATAAAAATCAGGATCTAGATCTTTTAAATCAACCTTTTTGTGAGGAGCAAATTGACAACCATCTAATAGTAGCGGTATTTTCTTTTTTTTGGCAATTTCTTTTACTGTATCAAAATTCATTATTGATCCTGTAACATTTGACATGTGGGTTAATGTAATTAATTTAGTTTTTGAATTAATTTTATCATTTAATTCATCATAATTAATCTCACTATTTTCGTTTAGCCCTATAGGAATAATTTTTATCTTTTTTTCAATTAGATGCCAAGGTATCAAATTAGCATGGTGTTCAAGATAACTTAAGATTATTTCATCACCATCTTCTAAAAATCTTTTTGACATACAAGATGCAATTAAATTTATTCCCTCAGTTGCACTTTTAACAAAAATAATATTGTTTTCAGATGTATTTAAATAATTTGCAACTTTTTTTCGAGCATCTTCAAATTTTTTTGTTAAATTTGAACTTAATTCATAATTACCTCTATGGATATTTGCATATTCATTTGTGTAACAGTTATTGGTGGCTTCAATCATTTCATCAACTTTTAGTGCTGATGCGGCTGTGTCTAAAAAAACTAGATTAGGATTTTTTTTGAATACGGGAAATCTTGATTTAAAATTTGAAATATTCATTTCACTTTACTTAAGTATCTTACAAGTTTCTTTTGTATTATTTCAGACATTTGTTCATTATCAATACTACTTAATTCTTCATTAATAAATGATGATATCAATATTTTAGTAGCTGCAGTTTTACTCATACCTCTAGATCGAAGATAAAAAATAGCATTTTCGTCTATAGGTCCAATAGTAGAGCCATGACTACATTTCACATCATCAGCATATATTTTTAATTCAGGTTTAGAAAAATACGATGCATTATCAGATAAAAGTATCCCTTTGCTAAGTTGATATCCTTCTGTTTTTTGTGCCACTTGATCAACATAAGTATTACTAAAGTATGTTGCTTTAGAACGATCATTTAAAATACCTTTATAAACTTGATTACTTTTGCAGTCTTCAGCTAAATGCTTAACAAATGTTTTGTTGTTAGATGTGTTATTATCTTTTAGAAAAAATATTCCTTGTAGATCCACTTCTGAATTAGCTTCTATTAACTCAGAATAATGAAAATTTCTTACGTAACCTTCTGAAAAATTATATACTTTTTGGGTATAGGTAGAATCTTTTTTACATGAAGAATGAGTTGTTATCATTAAATTATGATTTGGAGAATTGTCTTGAATTAGAAAATGATTTAGCTGAGAATTTTTTTCTAATTTAATTACATTTAATATATTTGAAGTAGATTTATTTTTATTTTGATATTCTTCAATAAGATTAAGGGATGATCCCTCTTCACAAATATAATTATTTTTTTGAAAAATAGTTAAATCATCATCAGTTATAATATTTAATATTTTAATTTTTATGTTGTTATTTTTTTTTATAACAATCTTAAAACCACTATTTAAAAATAATGAATTTAGATTTACAAAATGATCATTATTTTCAATTATATCATTTTTAGAAAAATCATTGTAATCTTCATCTAAAATTTTAGTAATTTCAATTTTATCATCTTTAAAACTCGAACACTGCCCATTTAAAGAAACTATTGAATAGCTATTTTCCTGATTAGTGTTTATTACTGATGTTTCTTCAGGGATTTGATATTTATAATTAAAATCAATAAAGTTTTTTAGATTAATATTTTTAAGACTTTCATTGTTTTTTTTATCAAATCTATCATTTTCAAAAATATTTATTAATTTTTCTCTATGAGCTTGAATATCTTTGTTTTCTGAAAAAAAAATATTTTTTTTATTTTTAAGATAATTATCTTGGATATTCATTACTGAAATTTTTGAAATCCATCTTTTTCTATTTCAGCAGCGATTTCAACTCCTCCTGATTTGACAATAGAGCCATTTACCATAACATGTACATAATCTGGTTTAATATAATCCAAAAGTTTTTGATAATGAGTAATGATTAAAAATGAATTATCTTTTGTTTTAAGTTTATTAACCCCATCGGTAACGATTTTAAGAGCGTCAATATCCAGGCCTGAGTCTGTTTCATCTAAAATAGCTAAATCTGGATTAAGAATACTCATTTGTAAAATTTCGTAACGTTTTTTTTCACCTCCAGAGAAACCTGTATTAACTGATCGTTTAAGCATATCAATATTTATGCCTAAATCACTAGCTTTGGATTTTAAGAGTTTAGCAAATGACAAATTATCAATTTCTTGTTTATTCATACGTTTTCTTTTTGAATTAATTGCAGAATGTAAAAATGGAGTAATATTTACTCCAGGTATTTCAACTGGATATTGAAAAGCCAAAAACATTCCTTCTTGTGCTCTTTCTTCGATATTTAAATCAAATAGATCATTGTCTTTGAAATTGATTTTACCATCTAAAATTTCGTAATCATCTTTACCTGCTAGAACGTTTGCTAAAGTACTTTTGCCAGATCCATTTGGGCCCATAATTGCGTGGACTTCACCTTTACTTATATTTAAGTTAAGACTCTTAAGAATATTTTTATTTTCAATTTTTACAGATAAATCTTTGATTTCTAAAAACATACTAACCTACACTTCCTTCGAGAGATATGGATACCAGTTTTTGTGCTTCGACTGCAAACTCCATAGGAAGTTCTTGCAAAACTTGTTTGCAGAAACCGTTAACAATTAATGAAACTGCTTCTTCATGACTTAAACCTCGTTGTCTGCAGTAATAAAGTTGATCTTCGTTTATTTTTGAGGTCGAAGCTTCGTGCTCAATAACAGCTGTATTATTTTTTGAGTCAATGTAAGGAACTGTGTGTGCTCCACACTTATTTCCTACTAACAAAGAATCACATTGAGTATAATTTCTTGCTTTGTCAGCTTTCCTTAAAAAAGAAACTTCACCTCTGTAAGTATTTTGAGATTTACCAAGAGAAATACCTTTTGATATTATTTTACTTTTTGTATTTTTACCAATGTGAGTCATCTTTGTTCCCGTATCAGCTTGTTGAAAATTATTTGTAATTGCTACAGAGTAAAATTCACCAATTGAATTATCTCCTTTGAGAATACAACTAGGATATTTCCATGTAATAGCAGATCCAGTCTCTACTTGTGTCCATGATATCTTACTATTTTTACCTGCACAAAGACCTCTCTTAGTAACAAAATTATAAATACCACCTTTTCCATCTTCATCTCCAGGATACCAATTTTGAACAGTTGAATATTTAATTTCAGCATCCTCTAAAGCAATTAATTCTACATTAGCTGCGTGCAATTGATTATCATCTCTTTTTGGAGCAGTGCATCCTTCAAGATAGCTAACATAACTACCTTTATCAGCAATAATTAGAGTCCTCTCAAATTGTCCAGTATTTTCTGCGTTAATTCTAAAATAAGTAGACAGCTCCATTGGACATTTTACACCTTCTGGAATGTACACAAATGATCCGTCAGTAAATACAGCTGAATTTAATGCAGAAAATGAATGGTCTCCAGCTGGTATAACTGATCCTAAATATTTTTTTATTAAATCAGGATATTTCTGAATTGCTTCTCCGATGGAGCAAAAAATTATACCAAGCTTTTCTAGCTCACCTTTGTAAGTAGTAGCAACTGAAACGCTATCAAATACAACATCTACAGCAACACCAGCTAGAACTTTTTGCTCCTCTAGAGGAATACCAAGTTTATTGTATGTCTCTATAAGTTTTGGATCAACTTCGCTAAGATCTTTAGGTTTCTTATCAAAACCTTTTGGCGCTGAATAATAATAAATATCTTGATAATCAATTTCAGGAAAATTCAGATTTGCCCATTTTGGCGCTTTAATTTTTTTCCATTTTGAAAATGCTTTTAGTCTCCAGTCTAGCATCCACTCTGGTTCATTCTTTTTTAACGAAATGAATTTAATTGTATCTTCGTTTAATCCTTTTTTTGGCTTTTCATTATCTATATCCGTGACAAAGCCATATTTGTATTTATTTTTACTGTAATTATCTAATGTATCTAGAGTTTCTGAGTTCACAATATTTCATCTAATTCATTAATTGAAAAAATCCAGTTAATTCAACAAAAATTAACCAAATTTAGAACTGATTTTAAATTTATGCAGTAATCCAACCACCTCCAAGTAATTGGTCATTTTTATAAAAAACACAAGCTTGTCCGGGAGAAGTTTTATCTAATTCATTTTCAAATGTAAAAGTTCCATGATCACTATTTATATCAAGTATTCCAGGTAAATCCTCTTGGGTAGATCGAATTTTTGCAGAACAATCAAGTCTTTTAGGAAGTATATTACCACCTAACCAATTAATATTTTTAAATTTAATAACATTTTTTCTCAATTTTTCTTTTGTACCCAAAGTAATTGAGTTTTGATCTTTATTTATATCTATTACATATAAGGCTTCTTTAGAACCACTAATACCAACACCTTTTCTTTGACCAATTGTAAAATTACTAATTCCATCATGAGTTCCTAGGATGTTTTTATCAATGTCATAAATTATACCTTTTTTATTTACTGCGGGATTTAAATTTTTGACAAGATCTCTATAAGAATCAGAGGTCACAAAACATATATCTTGGCTATCTGGTTTGTCACTTACATCCAGTTTATATTTTAGAGCTAAACGTCTAATTTCTGATTTTTTAAAATCTCCTAATGGAAATCTAACATAATTTAGTTGTTCTTGCAGTGTTGCAAAAAGAAAAAAACTTTGATCTTTTGAAAAATCTTTTGCTTTGTATAAACTAGCATTTTTTAAAGATCCTTTTCTTATTGCATAATGTCCTGTGGCTAATGCATCTGCTCCAATTTTTTTTGCCTCATTAAGTAAATCTGAAAATTTTACTGTTTGATTACACTTTACACAAGGCAAAGGAGTTTCACCATTAGCATAAGAATCAACAAAATTATTAATAACTCCATCAAAAAATTTATTTTGATAATCTAAAACTAAATGTTTGAAATCATTGTTTAATGCAACATTTTTTGCATCTTCAATATCAATACCAGCACAACATGATTTACTACTTGATACATTGGCATTGTTGTATAATTTTAATGTGATCCCAATTACATCATAACCTTGTTTTTTAAGCATTACAGCTGCAACTGAGCTGTCTACACCTCCAGACATTGCTACAACTACTTTTGTGTCTTTTTCTAACTTATCAAAACCAAGAGAATTCATATATTTAAAACATCTATATTTACAAAATCATATAACTTCAATATTAGCTTTATCAAATGGTAGACTTATTAATTCCTGGGCCAGAAGGAAAGATAGAAGCAAAGTATTCTCATAATAACAGAGACGACTCACCGATAGTGATTTTATTACATCCCGATCCCTCTAAGGGCGGAACAATGCATACTAAAATAGTTTTTAGAATGTATAAAATTTTTATAAAAGCTGGTTTTTCTACTATAAGATTTAATTTTAGAGGAGTAGGTAAAAGTGAAGGGTTGTTTGATGATGGAGAGGGCGAATTAAGTGATGCAGCTTGCGTGTTAGATTGGCTTCAACAATATAATACTAATTCAAAAATTTGCTGGGTAGCTGGTTTTTCATTTGGAGCTTGGATAGCAATGCAACTATTAATGAGACGTCCTGAAATAAATGGTTTTGTTAGTATTTCGCCTCCAGCAAATCTAAGAGATTTTAGTTTTTTAGCACCTTGTCCTTCATCTGGTTTAATAATTCATGGAGATAAAGATAATATAGCTTCATTTGATTCTACAAAGATATTAGTTGAAAAACTGCAACAACAAAAAAAAGTGGATATAAAATTTAAACCTATTAAAGGCGCTGATCATTTTTATGAAAGTTACTCAAATGAATTTGAAAATTCAATTAATGAATATATTAATGAAGAATTAGAAAAAAAATAATTACTTATGAATTTTAAATCAGGATTTCTTAGAGAAATTAATGAAAGAGGATTTATCTATCAGCATATAGATATTGAAGATTTGGATAACTTAATGTCCAAAAATAAAATATCTGGATACATAGGTTTTGATATAACTAGTGATAGTTTGCATGTTGGCAGTCTAATTCAATTAATGCTACTTCATTGGCTCGATTTTTATGGCCATCAATCAATTGCTTTAATTGGGGGCGGTACTACTTTAATAGGAGACCCTTCTGGTAAAGATCAAACTAGAAAAATATTAAGTAAAAAAGAAATTGATAACAACATTAGCAATATAGAGCTTACTTTTAGTAGATTTATTAACCTCAAAAGTAATTCTTTAATTATTAATAACTATGAGTGGCTATCTAATCTAAATTACATAGATTTTCTTAGAGAATTTGGCTCAAGAATAACTTTAAATAAAATGCTTACTTTTGAATCTGTGAAAAGTAGATTAGATAGAGAGCAGCCTTTAACAATTTTGGAATTTAATTATATGCTTCTTCAGGCATATGATTTTTATTATTTAAATAAGAATAACAATTGTGTTTTGCAAATGGGTGGATCAGACCAATGGGGAAACATACTAAGCGGAGTTGATTTAATCAGAAAAATTAATAAGAATGAAGCCTTTGGGATTACTTCACCCCTAATAACAAATAGTGATGGTTCAAAAATGGGTAAAACAGCAGATGGAGCTGTATGGCTTAATAAAGAAAAAATTTCAAATTTAGATTTTTTCCAATTTTGGAGAAATGTAAATGATCAAGACGTATCAAGATTCTTATACCTATTCACCAAGCTTCCATTAGATGAGATAAAGAAGCTTTCAGCGCTAAAAAACCAAGAAATAAATGAAGCAAAAAGAATACTGGCTTATGAGGTAACAAAAATTGTTAGAGGAACAGAAGACGCAAATGAAGCTTTAGAAATTGCTGATAATACATTTAATTCAAAAATTGTTGATCAAAGATTACCAAATATTTCGCAAAGTGCATCAGATATAAAAAATAACAAATTTACAATTTTAGATGCCATTGAAAAGCTCAAACTAGTTAATAGCAGAAGTGAAGTAAAAAGATTAATTAAATCTAATGGTATTAAAGTAAACGACAAGTTGTATAAAAACAATGATCTGTCTTTAAGAGAATATTCTGCACTAAAAGAAATCAAAATAGCAGTTGGTAAAAAGAAGATTGGAATTTTAAAAATGATATAGATATTATTTACAAGGTTAAAGAATTTTCTAAAAAATTATCTATTTTTCCATCTAATACATCATTAACATTTGAGGTTTCATATCCATTTCTTAAATCTTTAATCAACTTGTAAGGATGCAAAACGTACGATCTTATTTGATTTCCCCATCCTATTTCTTTTTTTTCTTTGTTTTTAATGTTCTCATCTTCTTTTCTTTTTTGAATTTCAGTTTCATAAATTCTCGATTTAATCATTTTCATGGCGTTAGATCTGTTTTTATGTTGAGATCTATCACTTTGACATTGAACGACTGTATTTGTAGGTAAATGCGTAATTCGAACAGCACTATCTGTTTTGTTTACATGTTGTCCACCTGCACCAGAAGCTCGATAAGTATCAATTCTTAAGTCACTATCCTTGATATTTACTTCAATCTTTTCATCAATTTCAGGATAAACCCAAACACTTGCAAAACTTGTATGTCTTCTTTTATTGCTATCAAATGGTGAGATTCTTACTAACCTATGTATTCCACTTTCAGCTTTCAACCAGCCATAGGAATAATTCATGATAATTTTTAATGTACATGATTTTATTCCTGCTTCTTCTCCTCGCATTTCCTGTAATAATAATACCTCACAATTTTCTTGAGTGTCAGACCATCTTAGGTACATTCTTTGCAACATTTGTGCCCAATCTTGACTTTCTGTACCTCCTGCTCCAGCATGAATTTCAATAAAAGCGTTTAAATGATCAGCTTCATCGTTTAACAAGCTAACGTATCGAATTTTATCTGATAATCTTAATGTCGATTTAACTTCTTCATGAAGTTCATTTAATAAAGATTGTTCGTTATTTTCTTGAATATAATTAAATATTTCCTGATTTTCATTTATTGATTTTTCTAATCTATCTAAATCATCTATTTTGTTTTCAATATTTTTAATTTCTTGGAAAATATTTTTTGCTTCACTATTTTCCCAAATTTTTGGATCAGAACTTTTTGTTTTTAAATCTTTTAATTTATTTTTTAAAAAGTTATAGTCAAACTCCCCTCCTTATAAGATCGAAATTTGATCTTATTTTTTTTAGATTTAGCTCTATGATCTCAATATTTTTCATATTTTAGACTACTGTAATAAACCACCTGTACCAGAAATGGAATTATTATTAAAATTTTCTAATCCATCTATTATATTGATATTCTCCGAATATGGTTCGGAACCAAGGATAAAAGGCTCAACAATGCTATCTTCCTTTGTAGATACTTTACCACTACTAGGATCAATTCTTACAAAGCTTATACCAGAAGGAATCCTAAATGGTTTTTTGTTCTTATTTATTTTTATTTTTTCTGCAAAATTTTTAAATATTGGAACAGCAACACTTGAACCAGTTTGTTTATACCCAAGAGATTTTGGTTGATCATATCCAACAAAAATACCTATAACTAAATCAGGTGTATATCCAATAAACCAAGCATCTTTATTCTTATTTGTTGTTCCAGTTTTACCAGCAATTGGTACATTTAAATCTTTTAATTTTTTTGCTGTACCTCTTTTTATAACTCCTTCCATCATTGATGTAATTTGATAAGCTAATCTTGGATCAACAATAATATTTTTTGTTTCCACTAAGTTTGGTAATTTATTTTTTAATAATATTGTTTGAATTCTACATTCAAAACATTTTTTTAATCTTGTATCATAAATTTTTTTTCCATCTTTAGAATAAATACTTGTTATTAATTTTGGTTCAATTTTCTTCCCGCCATTAGCAATAATTGCGTATGCTTTTGTTAGTTCTATTAAAGTAACAACCCCAGAACCAAGAGACATTGAAAGATTTTCATCTAGGCCTTCGTTAATATCAAAATTATTTGCCATACTTAAAATTTTATTCATACCTATTCTATTGGCGAGTCTAACTGTCATAAGATTTCTTGATTTTTCTATTCCTGTTCTCATTGTTGTTAAGCCATAAAATTCATCTGTATAATTTGAGGGTTTCCACTTTGGAAGACCTGGGCCTTGATCCACAACATACGGCGCATCTAATATTAAAGTAGCTGGAGAATAGCCCTCATTTAAAGCAGCTAAATAAACAATTGGTTTAAAAGCTGAACCGGGCTGCCTTTTAGCTTGAGTTGCTCTATTAAATTCACTTTTTTTAAAACTATATCCACCTGATAGAGCTAAAACATCACCTGTATATGGATCTAAAACTATAATTGCTCCATTTACTTCAGGTTCTTGATTAATAATATAATTATTATTTATCTTCTGAACATAAATTACGTCACCTTTTTTAAAGGTTGTATCTAAAAGCCAATTATTAAATTCATTATCCAAATCAATTTCTAATTTTAATTTATTTAGATCAAACACTTTTAGTTTTTTTTGATATACTTTATCAATAATTACAGTTTTCCATTCTGGGAAAAAGGGGTTATCGTTAATATAATCGCTCTTTTTATTTAAAAAATTTTCTAAATTAGTATTTTCTATTAAACCATTCCATCCCTTTCTTTTTTCATATTCATTTAAACCCTCTATCAGACTAAGATTTGCATTTTTTTGTAATTTGGAATCAATAGCAGTTTTAATTACTAAGCCTTCAGAGTAGAGTTTTTCTTTACCAAATTTATTAAATAATTCTTTTCTTATTTCCTCATAATAATAATCGGCATCTGAAAATTCAATATCAACCCTCTCATAAACTTCAATGGGTTTATTTTTAAAATCAAGTTCTTTACTTGTAATAAAACCATTAGCATACATTCTATCTATTACCCAATTTCTTCTTTCAACAGCTTTTGAATAATTTGTTTTCGGATTATAGTTATTAGGAGCTTTCGGTAATGATGCCAAAAAAGCAATTTCATGCAATTGAAGATCATAAATTGATTTATTAAAATAATTTAAACTTGCAGATCCGATACCATAAGAGCCGTAACCTAAGTAAATATCATTTAAATATAATTCTAATATTTCATTTTTGTTTAAAATATTTTCAACTCTAAAAGCTAATATTATTTCTTTTATTTTTCTAGAATAACTCAATTCATTAGTAAGTAGCAAATTTTTTACAACTTGTTGTGTAATCGTTGATGCTCCAACAACTCTTTTATTTGTATTTATATTTATAATATTTGTAAGAAATGCTCTGAAAATTGCAGTAATGTCTACACCATAATGATTATTAAAATTTTTATCTTCTGATGCTAAGAAAGCATATTTAATATTTTTTGGTATCCTGTCTACGGGAATAAATATCCTTTCTTCAGTATAAAAACTCTTAAGAAGGAATCCGTCTGAGCTATAAATTCTTGATGAAAGATTAGGTTTATAATCAACAATTTTTTCATATGATGGCAGTTCTGAAGAGTATTTCCAAAGTGTGTAAAAAATTATAAAAATTGAGATAAATCCAAATATAAATAGAAAAATTAATAATAATTTTATATAAGAAATAAATCTAAGCATATTAATAAACTACATTGTGAAATAGTTAAAAATATGACATTAGGCAAATATTATACATTATTCAAAAATGATTTTAACATTTAAAAATTTTTACGGAGTTTCGGCATTATGTCAAAAAATATACTTATTGATACCACAAATAACATTGAAACAAGAATTGCTGTTACAGAGGATGGCAAACTTGATGATTTTGAAATTGAACCAAGCAAAAAAAATGCTGTAAAAGGTGATATTTATTTAGCTAAAATTACAAGGATTGAGCCTTCACTTCAGGCTGCTTTTGTTGACTTTGGAACTAATAGAAATGGTTTTCTTCCTCTTACTGAAATACATCCAGATTATTTTAAAATTCCTGCGGCAGATGAGTCAAAAATAAAAGAATTAAATGAAAAAATATATAATATTAATGAAGAGGAAGATAACAATGTTGAAAGTGAAAACGAATTAGACGATATTGAAGAAAATAATATTGAAATAAAATCTGAGGAAGAAGAAAATGAGAGTAATAATGATAATGTTATTTCAATTAAAAAAAGAAAAAATAAAAAATTAAGTCCAAAAAAAGAGTATTTTAACTTTTTTAGAAAATATAAAATTCAAGATGTAATACGTCCAAAGCAAGTTTTGCTCGTGCAAATTAACAAAGAGGAAAGAGGATTAAAAGGTGCTGCATTAACTACGTATTTATCTTTTGCTGGGAGATATTGTGTTCTAATGCCAAATAGCATGAATAGCGATGGAATATCTAGAAAAATAGGAGATATAGAAGAAAGAAAAAAATTAAAAAAAATATTATCATCTGTTGAAATACCTGAAAAAATGTCTGTAATCGTCCGAACAGCTGGAATTGGAAGAACAAAAAAAGAAATATCTAAAGATTTATCATTTCTTGTAAGTCAATGGAATAAAATAAGAGAGCTTACTTTAAAATCAGAAGCTCCAGAAATGATACACGAAGAAGGCAATGCTTTGAAAAGAGCTATTAGAGATATGTTGAGTGAGGATGTAGATAAGATATTTGTAGAAGGAAAAGAGGGATACGACAAAGTAAAAAAAATTACCAAAAACCTAGCGCCAACGTTTGTAAAAAAAGTTAAACAATATAAATCTGAAGAAAACTCGCTTTTTGCATCAAACAATATTGAGACTCAGATTAATGACCTTTTTAGCATAAACGTTAAATTAAAATCTGGAGGTTCAATAGTAATAAATACAACTGAAGCATTGGTAGCAGTTGATGTAAATTCTGGTAAAAATACCTCTGAAAGAAATATAGAAAATACTGCTTTAAAAACAAATTTAGAGGCTGCTGTAGAAATAGCTAGACAATTAAGATTAAGAGATCTTGGAGGTTTAATTGTTATAGATTTTATTGATATGGATGACTATCGAAATAATTTTAAAGTTGAAAAAAGTTTAAAAACTGCACTCGTTAGAGATAGAGCCAGAGTTCAAATTGGAAGAATAAGTATGTTTGGATTAATGGAGCTATCCAGACAAAGATTAAGATCAAGCTTAATAGATAAATCGTTTGAGAAATGTAATTATTGTAAGGGTTCAGGATTAATTTTAAATTCTTCTTCGATTATTGAACAAATTATAAAAGTTATCAAAGAAAAAATATCTGATAATAAAAATTCTATAATAAATGTTAAATGTAATAGTGATTTAGCAGAAAATTTATTGAATAATAAAAAAAATGAAATCTTTTTATTAGAAAATAAATTTGAATCTAAAATTAATTTTTATTTCAATCCACAATATTCATTACATGATCCTATAATTGAGATTGATGAAGGTAATAACTCAAAGGATATTGAAAAAATAAATATAAAGAAAAAAAGTAAAAATACCAAAATAATTAAAAAAAAGAAAGTAATAAGAACTAAAAAGTCAAAAAATATTAAAGATAATAATTTAGATGATACTAAAATAAATAAAGATGAAAAAATTGAGATACAAGAAGATATAAATTTAAATGAGAGTGAAATAAATGAAGATGAAGAAAAAACTGGATGGTGGTCTTAAAAAAATATTATTTTTTTTTGTATTTTTTATTTTTTCTTCAAAAAGTAGTTACGGATCACAAATACTAGATTATGAAACTGAAGAATTTGTAAATCAAATTATAAAAGACATTACTGAAGTAAATAAAGTAAATAAAACAATTCAATTTAAAATTAATAATAGTGATGAAATAAATGCTTTTGTAGATATTAATAATGTTATACATATTAATTCTGGTCTAATTATTTATTGCCAAGATTATGTGGCGCTAGTATCTGTATTAGCTCATGAAATTGGCCACATAGATCTTAATCATATTGCTATTAGAAAAAAAACAATAGAAAAAAGCAAAAAATTGAACATAATAGGAGCTTTATCTGTAATAGCCGGTTCAACATTAACTCAGAACCCTGAATTATTACAAGGAGGTATTCTAACTTCTGCGGCTTTATCAAATCAGTATATTGTCTTTAGTAAAGATCAAGAAATGGAAGCTGATTTATATGCATTGAAAACATTAAATTTACTTAATACTAATTCTAAATCTATTCAAACGTTATTAGAGACTATAGAAGAAAAATTATTAGATAGAGGTTTTTCAAAAGATAAACAGAAAATCAGCACTCATCCATATTTTGAAGATAGGATTGCATTAAGCAAAAACTTTCAAGATAATAACCAAAAGAAACTTAATCCGAAATATAATGAAAGTTTTAATTACATAAAGGCAAAATTTATAGGGTACAGTGATAATGAAGAAGTTTTAAAAGAATTGAATGAACCTTTTAAAACCTACGCAGAATCGATTAAAATATCAAGAAGTGGTAATTTGAAAATGTCATTACAAAGCTTAAATGAAATAATAAGAAAAAATAAAAATAATTATTTTTTGTTAGAAACAAAAGCAGATATTTTATTTTCTCATGGATATACAGATGAAGCTGTAAAATTTTATAAAAAAAATTTAGAAATATATCCTCTAAACTATTATGCACAGATAAGAATATTTGAAAATATTGAAATTAAAAATTTAACCATTAGTGAAGCAGAAATAATTTTCCAAAACAATAAAAAACTTTTATACAAATATTTTAATAATAAAAATATTCTATTGAAATATATTGAGTTAGCAGAAAAACTAAATAAAAGAGAATGGTCAAAATTTTTCAACTTTATTTTAACAATAAATGATATCGAAAAGGAAGTTTTTAAAATTGAAATAAATAATTTTAAAAAAACAAATAATAATGATTTATTAAAATTAGTTAATATAGTTCAGAATATAAGTTAATGTACGGATCACTAGTATATCAAGATTATATAAATTTAATTGATAAAAATTTAATAATTGCTGAAAATATAATTAAAGATCAAATACAACCATCTAGTATTGATTTATCACTAAGTGAAGAGTGTTATGAAATTAAGCACAGTTTTTTATCCTACAATTCAAAAGTTAGAGATAAATTGAAAGATTTGGCAATAAAAAAAATTAATTTAAATAAAGAATTTATATTTAAAAAAAATAAAACTTACATTGTTAGACTTAATGAGAGTCTTAATTTACCAAATAATGTATTTGGGCACTGCAACCCTAAAAGTAGTACTGGAAGATTAGATATTTTTTGTAGATCTCTCGTTGATTATGCTAAAGAATATGAAAAAATTCCAAAAAATTACAAAGGTGAAGTTTTTTTGGAGATAACCTCTAGATCATTTAATGTAGCTTTTAAAAAAAATAATTGTTTAAACCAATTAAGGCTTGTTAATAAAAAGCATAATTATTTTACTGATAAACAACTAATTAAATTTAATCAAAAACAACAAATTTCTAATCAAAATAAAAAAAATATTAAAATTGATAATGGATTAAAGTTGTCAGTTAACTTAAGTACATCAAAGATTATTGCTTATGTAGCAAAAAAAAATACTCCAGTTCTAAATTTCTCTAAAATCAATTCTCATAGAAAAAATGATTTTTGGAACACAATTACAAATAAAGATAAAAAATTGATTATAGAACAAAATAAGTTTTATATTTTAAGGTCAAAAGAAAAAGTTATAATCCCATCAAATTTAGCTGGTGAAATGATACCGTATGATACAGGTATTGGTGATTTCAGAGCTCATTATGCAGGTTTCTTTGATCCAGGTTTTGGTTCATTAAATGGATCATATGCTGTTTTAGAAGTTAAAACAAATGAAGTACCCTTTTTATTAGAAGATGGTCAAACTATAGCCAGAATTAAATATGAAAAGTTGAACAAAAATAGTAATGTTGTATACGGAAAAGATATTAAATCAAACTATCAAAATCAAGGTTTGAAATTAAGTAAACATTTTAAATAATATGAAAAAAATATTAATTATTAATGGTCCAAATTTAAATCTATTAGGTAATAGAGAAGATGATATTTATGGAAAAGATAGTTTAGATAAAATTAAATCTGATTGTGAAAAAAAAGCCCAAGAAAATGAATTGGAAATTATTTTTTTTCAATCTAATAATGAAGGAGAAATAATTGATAAGATTCATGAAGTAAATAATAAATTTGATGGAGTAATTATTAATCCAGCAGCATTTACTCATTCATCAATTGCCATTCTAGATTCATTAAGAGCAATAAATAAACCAAAGATAGAAATTCATCTTTCAAATATTTATGCAAGAGAAGAATATAGAAAAAAAAGCATTACTTCTGAGGGAGTACATGGTTTAATTTGTGGTTTTGGTGGAAATAGTTATCTTCTAGGAATTGAAGCAATATGCAAATTAATTTATAAATAATTATGACTAAAATTGATAAAACAGATTTAGAGAATATTAAGTTAATTGTAAAAGAATCAAAAATTAATGGTGTTGCTAAAATAAAAATAAAAAAAAATGATTATGAAATTGAGATTACCTCAAATGAATTCGCTGAAAACAGTGTTTCCGTTCAGAAGTTTGAAAAAAATATTGAAGTTAAAGAGGTTGAAAATACAAATGAAGTTGTAAATGAAGAAAATATTATTAAATCTCCAATGGTAGGAGTTGCTTATCTTTCTGCTGACCCAAATTCGCAACCTTACGTTAAAGTTGGTCAACATGTAAAAGCTGGAGATACTTTGTTGTTAATTGAAGCAATGAAAACATTTAATGAAATCAAAGCTCCTAGATCTGGTGTTATCAAAAAAATAGTTACTTTGAATAGCCAACCTGTTGAATATGGTGATACTCTTATAATTTTTGAATAATGTTCAAAAAAATACTGATTGCTAATAGAGGTGAAATTGCTTTGCGTGTTCTTAGAGCCTGCAGAGAATTAGGAATAAAAACTGTAGCCATTCACTCAGATGTTGATGAAAATGCAATGCATGTAAGAATGGCAGATGAAAGTATTTGTGTCGGACCAGCTTCTGCGCAATCAAGTTATTTAAACATACCTGCAATTATAACTGCTGCCACGTTAACTGATGTAGACGCAATTCATCCTGGATATGGTTTTTTAAGTGAAAATCAAAGATTTGCCGAAATTATTGAAGAACATAATATTAAATTTATTGGACCAAAATCAGAACATATCAAAATGATGGGTAACAAAATTGATGCAAAAAAAATAATGGATGAAACTGGGGTGCCAACAGTAAAAGGTATAAATGATTTAAGTGATAAAAAAAAAATTGAAGAGTTTATAAAAAAAGTAAAATACCCAATTATAGTAAAGGCAGCCAGTGGTGGTGGTGGTAAAGGAATGAGAATTGTCACAGAAGAGGATGATTTGAATAAAGCTATAAATGAAGCAAAGATTGAAGCAAAAAAATCATTTAATGATGAAAATGTTTATTTAGAAAAATTTTTAACATCTCCCAAACATATTGAAATTCAAGTTCTCTGTGATTCATTTGGAAATGTTGTTACTCTTGGAGAAAGAGATTGCTCAATTCAAAGGAAACATCAAAAACTTATAGAAGAAAGTCCAAGTTCAGTTCTAACAAATGAAAATAGAGAAAAAATTTCTGAACTTTGTAGAAAATCTATGAAAGAAATCGGATATGAAGGAGTTGGAACATTAGAATTTTTATATGAAAATAATGAATTTTATTTTATGGAAATGAATACTAGATTACAAGTTGAACACCCAGTAACAGAAATGGTAACTGGTATTGATCTTGTTAAGGAGCAAATTCTCGTTGCTAATGGTGAGAAACTTACAATAAAACAAGAAGATATAAAACTTAAAGGTAGTTCAATTGAATGTCGAATTAATGCCGAACATCCAGAGAGTTTTATACCATCACCTGGTAAGATAACCCAATATCATCAGCCTGGAGGACTAGGTATTCGAGTAGACTCAGCTGTTTACGATGGATACTCAATTCCATCCCACTATGATAGTATGATTGGAAAGCTAATTACCTACGGTGCAACAAGATCAGAAGCTCTAAAAAAAATGAATAGAGCTCTAGAAGAATATGTAATTATGGGAATAAATACTAATATTCAACTACATCAAAAAATTATTCAAACTGATGAATTTAAAAGAGGTAGTTACAACATTAATTTTATGTCAAATTTAATTGAGTAAAATAATTGATTTAAATAGCTTAATAGAATTTTATAAAAAAGCTTACTTTCCAATGGCTGATAGTAAGTACTCTGAAGAAATAAAATTTTATAAGCCAAAACTTAGATTCATTATTCCAATTTCTAATTTTCAATATCCTAAAAAACTATTTAATGAGTTTAAAAAAACAAAATATAGTTTTAAAATTGATCAAGATTTTGCAAAAGTTATAGAGTTATGTAAAGAAATTAAAAGAAAAGATAAAGATACTTGGATTAATGAAATTATTTTAGATACATATATTGAATTACATAAAATAGGTAAATGTCACAGTGTAGAATGTTATGAAGATGATAACCTAATTGGTGGTTTATACGGTTTACATATAGGATCATGTTTTTTTGGTGAAAGCATGTTTAGTTTAAAAACCAACACAAGTAAGTTTTGTCTGCTTTATTTATTGGCAATATTGAAAAAAAATAATTTTTCCATTTTAGATTCACAGTTTTTCAATCCTCATTTAATTCAATTTGGAGCGTATGAGATGGAAACTGAAATTTATGAAAATAAACTAAAAGAAAGTTTAGAGATTGAAAGTTTTTTTAAGGAAGTTAATAATTTTCAAGAAGTCTTATCGTTACTACAATCAACTAACCAAAGATCATAAATAGGATTTTCTAAAGGAGTAACATCGGGGGAAGAAGAAATCATCCAACCTTTATAAATATTAGTATTTTCATTATTGATAGTATCATATACATCTATCAAAACATAGTCTTCAGGAATTTCAGTTGGAGGAGTGCTACCGCAATAAAAAACTTCAATATTTAAAGTTTCCCATGATATTTTCGAACTTACCAAAATATCCATAGTAGAAACTTTATTAGTAGTCTTATTTAGTAACTTAAAAGAAGCATACTTTTTTTCAATAGTCTCAGCAGAAACAGCTAACGGTAGGAGAAAAAAAAATGTTACACTAATTAGGAGTCCAAGATTTATATTCTTCTTCTTTTTTTTCTGGGTCATAATTTTTTGAAAGAGGGTGAGATGATGGGAAATATGCATCACTAGTACCAGTCATATTTGGTTTATGATTTTTTTGCCATTTGTATTTATGTGAATAGTCAATTGGAGGATTATCAATAGATTTGTGAAGCCAAGCATGCCAATGGGGTGGAATATTTGATGCTTCTATTTCACCATTAAAAATTACCCATCTTTTTGCTTTTAAATCTTTAAAATCTTTGGAGCTAGAGTAATATTTATTCCCTAAATCATCACTACCAACTAAATTTCCCTTAAGCCAAGTATAGATTTTTGTTCCTAATGACATTAATATTTCTATAAAGATTAATGGACTACTTTCCAATTAATTTTTTTATTAGCATAAAAATTTTTAACCTGAATATCATTATAACTAGATAATTCTGACATAATCCATTCTTTTTTTTCTAATTTAATTTTTTTATCATTAATTGGAAAACTATAATGTTTTGCACCATTAATTGAACAAAATATCTCTAACTTATCAATTGCATTTTCTTGGTCAAAAATTTCTGCATATAATTCTATTGAGCAAGGTGATGAAAAAATTCCTGGCTTAGATGACATATCTGGTTTTTTTTCTTGAATTGGATGTGGAGCTGAGTCCGTACCTAAAAAAAATTTAGAATTATTGTGACACGCAGCTTTTCTTAATTCTATTAAATCTGTTTCATTTTTAACAACTGGCATACAAAAATGGTGAGGATTAATAGAATCATCATGAAATACATCTTTTTTTGTTAAAAGCATGTGGTGAGGTGTTATTGTTCCTGCAATATTTTCATTTTCTTTCACATAATTAACTCCATATGAAGTTGATACATGTTCAAGTGTGATTTTTAAAAGGGGAAATTTTTTTCTAATAATGCTTAATTCATCATCTATAAAATATTTTTCTCTATCAAAAATATCTATATCTTCAGCTACTTTTTCACCGTGTATTAGTAATGGACTTTTTTCTTCTTCTAAAATCTCTAAAAATTTAAAGATTTTTGAAATGTCACTCACTCCATGACTTGAGTTTGTAGTTGCATTTGAGGGATAAAGTTTAGACCCAAAGAAAACTTTATTTTGCATACCTTTTCTAAAATCTTCTAAATCTAAATTTTCATTCAAATAACAAGGTATAAGTGGTTCAAAATTATTACTAGATGCTTTATTTAAAAGCTTTTTATAAGCAAAAGCTTTATTAGTATCTGTTATGGGAATTTCTGTATTTGGCATTGCCACACATCTATTATTTATTCTTGAGGAGAAATTAGTAACCATTTCTAACATGTCGCCTTCTCTAAAATGTACATGCCAATCATCAGGTTGAATTATTTCAATATTTTTATTCACAATAATTATTTTTTTGTAATGTAAAATAAATCTTTTCCACGCTTATCGAGTCCATATAGGACTTTGTTTTATCAATATTAATACTTTTAAAATAGTCATAGCTTTCATTTGTTCTTATAACTTGTGAATCTTGCATAAATGGACCATAAATCATATCATTTGTTGGGCCAAATAATACTATAGACTTTAATTTTGTGGCTGAAGCCATATGTGATAATCCTGAATCATTTCCAATAAATAATTTTGATTTCTTCATATAAGCAGCAGTTTGAGTCAATGATGCACCAAATAAATTAATTATCTTATTACTATCAATATTTTTTGTTACTTCATTTAAATAATTTTCTTCTTCTGATTTTGAACCAACTAAAATAAATTTAATATTTTTATTTTGAGATAAAATTTTGATTAATAGTGAATTATAATTTTTAATACTCCAAATTTTTGGTTTCCAATTTCCACCTGGAAATATAACAAAATATTTAAAATCATCGGATAAATGTTTTGTAACTATTTCTTCTTCTTCTGTATTTGTCTCAATAAACAAATCTGAACAATCAAATTTAAAGTAATTAGATAATTGCTGCACATGGTTTAGATTAGATTTTTTTTTAAAAATAAATTTTTGCTTATGTTTTAAAAAATATGATAACAACGAACTTCTAAAATCAATAATTATATCCCACTTCTTTCCATAACAATTAAAAATTATATCTAACCAATGCATATTATATCTTTTTTTTGAAACAGTGATTATGGTTTCTACAGATTTAAAGTTTTTGAAAATAGATTTAGCAGATGGACCAATTACAAATGTAAATTTAGTTTCAGGATATTTTTGACTAAAATAATTTATTACTCCAGTTGATAGAATTGTATCTCCAATAAGATTTGACGAAATAACAAGAATTTTCACAGAAATATTACACTTTTAATATATTCAATATATATTTAGATAATTATGAAAGATAAATACTTTTTTCATCATCTGAATTCAAGATTTTTTGAGATTTCTGGAAAAGATAGTAAATCATTTATTCAAAATTTAATTACTAATGACATTGAAAAATGTAACGATGGATCAATTATTTATTCATGTCTATTAACACCTCAGGGTAAATTTTTAGCAGATTTTTTTATATTCAATATAAATGAAAACTATATTTTTGAAACTAATGATAAATTTTATAGTAATTTATTAGGACGATTAAAAATTTATAAACTTCGCTCTGATATAGAAATTAAAGAAATTAATAATCTAAATTCTTATTCATTATTTAACATAGATTATGAAGGTGATTATAATGTTTATTTAAATGATCCTAGAAATATAAATTTAGGTAAAAAACTTATAACGGATAAAAAAATTTTAATTGAAAAAGAGCGATTGAAAGAAATTAATGAAACAGAATATCATGAAATTTTAATTAATCATACAACACCCTATTCACCATTTGATATTTTAGAAAATAAATCTTTATTATTAGAAAATAATTTTGATAATTTAAATGCTATTGATTGGGATAAGGGATGCTATGTGGGTCAAGAAATTACTGCAAGAATGAAATACCGTGGATTACTCAAGAAAAAACTTTACGCTTTAAAAATAAAAAGTGGAGATGTGCTAGAGGGAGATGAGTTGATAGTAGATAATAAAAAAATAGGTACAATTGTATCAAAAGCAAATTCAAATATTTTTGCAGCACTAAATATTAATTTTGTTAATGAAATAAAAAATAAAGATCAAAATTTAGTAATTAATGATTCATTATCTTTTGATTTTTTAAACTAAAAATTTTTTTCTATAAAAACTTACTGGAATTATTAAAATCATAAAAATTATTAGCATTGGAACAAATATATTATTAATTCCATAGTTGTTTGCAATAAATCCTAATGAAGCTGGAGCCCCTATAAATGTTCCATAAACTGCGATTGAAATGATTGTTATCCCTACTCCACTATCAATTCCTTCAATTTTTCCAGCTAAACTATATGCGATAGGAACAATTGAGGATGCTCCGATACCTAATAATGAAAAACCAATAATAGCTGCATAAATACTGCTGAAATTAGATAAAATTATTAAACTTATAATCGTCGATAAAAATAAAAAGAAAATCAAAAGAAAAACTCCGATTTTATCTCTTACCCAATCACCACTAAATCTTCCGATAACCATAAAAATATTAAAACTTAGAGTTGCTAAGCCGATATAGAAACCATCAACTTGAATAAAATCTCTCATATAGAGAGCTCCCCATGCATCAACACTTCCTTCAGTTAGAGCGTTTGCCATTGCGATTAATGCTAATAAAAAAATAAGTAAGGGCCAAATAAAAAATATATTTTTTTTACTGGAGTCTTCGGATTTTGTTTCAACTTGTGACTCTAAACAAAGTACAAAATATAAACTCAGAGGAAGAAGAATGATGACATACAAAAGTATATTAAAAATAAAAGAATAATTCCACTCTAGCAAAAAGCTTGTAATTAGAGATCCAAATAAAACTCCAAGACTCCAAAATGCATGAAACCCTGACATCATTGATTTTTTTTCTCTAACTTCTAAATTTGATGCATAAACATTGCATGCTATTTCGAATGCACCATAACTCATACCAAAAACAAATGAGAAAACCATAAAAAGCCATAACTCTTGAATGAAAGGTACTGGCAACCACAAACAACCTTCGGCAATTAAGGTACACGTTAAAATAGATTTTGTAGAAGTTTTTAGAATAAGAGCATTTGCAAAAATCATTGCAACAATTGAACCAATTGCAAATGATAACATAATATATCCAACACCAACATAATCAGTTTGAAGTTGATCCTTTATGGTGGGTATTCTAATAGCCCATAAACCTACATAACAAGCAGTTATAAAAAAAATAATTTTTATTGCATGAATATCACTAACTTTTTTCATACAATTTTATTAATTAAAATATTTTTTGTAATATTCAGATAAATTTCCGATAGAAACTCTTTCCTGTTTCATAGTATCTCTATCCCTAACAGTAACACTTTTATCTTCTAGAGTTTCAAAATCTACAGTTAAACAAATTGGTGTACCTATTTCATCATGTCTTCTATAATTCTTACCAATGTTTCCTGAATTTTCTAAAACAACTCTACCCAATCCCAATTTCTGTAGATTAGATTTTATTTCTTTAGATAAATTAACTAATTCCTCATTATTCTTTTTAAGAGGAATAACTGCAGCTTTAATAGGTGAAAGATGAGGTTTTAAAGATAAAAGAATTCTTTTATTATCTTTATCTACATTTTCTTCTCGATAAGCTTCATTTAACAAAGCAAGAACTCCTCTATCAACACCGGCTGATGGCTCAATTACGTAAGGAATATACCATTTTTTTTCTTCTAAATCTTGAACAGCTAATTTTGTAGTTGAAGAGAAGTTTTTCATAACTTCTGATGTAATTTTAAAATCATTTTGATTTTTAGTATGAGAACCTAAGTCAAAGTCAGTTCTATTGGCCACCCCTTCTAGTTCCTCTTCACCGTGGGGAAACATATAATTGATATCAACAGTTCTTTTTGAGTAGTGAGCTAATTCATTTTTTTCTACTTCAATTTTTTTTAAATTTTCTTTTTTTATTCCTTGATTAACCCACCATTCTATTCTTTTATTTATCCAATATTCATGCCATTCATCATCAGTACCTGGCTTAACAAAAAACTCTAATTCCATTTGTTCAAACTCTCGAACTCTAAAGATAAAATTACGAGGTGTTATTTCATTTCTAAATGCTTTTCCCATTTGTGCGATACCAAAAGGAACAGTTCTTGAAGTTGAATCTAATATATTTTTAAAATTAGTAAAAATTTGCTGACACGTTTCTGGTCTTAAATATGCAAATGACGAACCATCATCTACTGGCCCAATTGCAGTTTTAAACATTAAATTAAAAGGCCTTGGTTCAGTCAAATCTTTAACTTTACAATCTGGCAATAGCCCTCCTCTTGGGCATTCACTATTTTCTAACTGATCTGCTCTAAATCTAGCTTTACAAATCTTACAGTCTACAAGTGGATCTGAGAAAGTATCTTCATGACCTGAATGTTTTAATACAACTGGCGCACTTAAAATACTTGCATCTAATCCCTCAGTGTCATCTCGCTCATATACAATTGATTTCCACCAAGCTTGTTTAAGATTATTTTTTAACTCGACTCCCATTGGTCCATAATCATATAAACCTTTGATACCACCATAGATGTCATTTGCTTGAAATAGAAAACCTCTTCTTTTACAAAGAGAAACTAACTCTTCCATTGTTTGTGCAGTCATATAACTCTTAATCTTTTGGTTTATATTCTTTCGTTCTTGGATCTTTCTCTAAATCGATTACTGAGTCATTATTTACTTTATTATTAGTGAATTTGTCTTGTTTTTTTTTCTTAAATCTTAAAAATAATAAAATAGAAGCTAAAATTACAAATAAAACTAGAAATTTCATTACAAACCAAACCTAGAAAACATAATTCGTTCTTCAATTTTATTTAAAATTTCATCAGAATTAAATATTGAAGAAGAAAACCTACGTTGTAAAAATGATTTTTTTTGACTGATTATTTTAATTTTAATTTTTTTTCCAAACTTCTCTTCTAAAATTGGTTTTATCGCACCAATACCATCCGCTAAACCTAAATCGATAGCTTTATTACCAACCCAAAATAAACCAGAAAAGATGTCATCAAATTTATTTTGATCGAGTTTTGAACCTCTTCTATCTTTTACATAATTAATAAAATTATCATGAATTTGTTCTTGAATATTTTTTAATCTATCAATGTCTTCCTGTTTTTCTTCTTTGAAAGGATCAAGAAAACTTTTACTTTTTCCAGATGTATACACTCTTCTTTCAATTCCAACTTTTTTTAAAAGATCAACAAAACCAAAACCTGGTGAAATAACACCTATTGAACCAATAACAGAGTTTTGATCAATATATATTTCATCAGCAGCACATGCTAACCAATAACCACCAGAAGCTGCAACATCTTCAACGAATGCTAATACTTTTTTGTTTTTTTCCTTTGCCAGATCAATGATCCTTTTTGCTATTAAAGAGGATTGTGTAGGAGAACCTCCAGGTGAATTAATGACCAAAGCTACAACAGGAGATTTTTTATCAGCAAATAACTTATCAATTAACTTTTCTAAATTATTGATTGCTAAACCAGAGCCTGTTAAGCCTGACTGTGATGATATAATACCAGATAAACGTAAAACTGGTATTGTAGTACTCTTCGAAAATAACCTTTTAAACATAATATCTAATAACAAATGTTAATCTTTTCTTAAAGCGTTATGTAGCATTTGTTTGTAATTTTAGTAATTTGAGTTTAAGTGCGTCAATTAAGTTAATGAATTAACATAATATTCCAATAGTTAATTAATATGGATAATGTTCTTCCGCTTAGAAAAAAAGATTTTTCATTTGAAGATGAAATCAGAGAATTAACAGATCTATGCAAAGAAGATCTGGTATCCGTAAATACCATAATCCTTGATAAATTAGATAGCAATGTACCTTTAGTTCATGAAGTTGGAAAATACCTTATCTTATCAGGGGGAAAACGATTACGACCTCTTTTAACTGTTTCAAGTTTTCATATGACAAGAAATGACACTAGTGAAATTGAAAATAAAATGAATCATATTGGTCTATCTGCAGCAGTAGAATTTATTCATACAGCAACACTATTACATGATGATGTAATAGATGAAAGTAAACAAAGAAGAGGTAAACCTACAGCAAATGAGAAATGGAAAAATAAAACAAGTGTATTAGTTGGTGATTTTTTATTCAGTAGGGCTTTCCAATTAATGACAAAATATGGCAACACTGAAACATTAAAAATATTAGCTGATACTAGTGTTGTAATTTCTGAAGGAGAGGTTTTAGAACTTGCTAATGATAAAAATTTAGAAATAAATGAAAATATTTATTTTGAAGTTGTAAATGCAAAGACTGCTTCTTTATTTAGTGCAGCATGTCAAGTTGGATCAATTAGTGCTCTTGGAACAGAAGCTGAGGTTAATGCATTAAAATCATTTGGAACAAACTTTGGGATGACTTTTCAATTAATTGACGATGCTATTGATTATTCCTCAAACAAAAAAATATTAGGAAAGAATACTGGAGATGATTTTAAAGAGGGTAAAATTACCCTTCCAATAATATTAGCATACGGAAGATCAAATGATAAAGAAAAAAAATTTTGGGAAAGAACAATATCTGATCTTAACCAAAATGATGGTGATTTTGAAATGGCATTAGAAATAATTAATAAATATCAATGTATTGAAGATACTCTTACAAGAGCAAATCACTTTTCAAATGTAGCTATAGACTCAGTTGATATATTTAAAGATAACATTTACAAAGAAAAATTAGTATCTCTTGTTTCAAAAAGTGTTTCGAGAATTTATTAATTAATATTCCTCATAAGATTTTACCTCCACTAATTCAGAGCCAAAGATTTTATTTATATCATTTTTTACTTTTGCTCTTTCATCATTGGTAAAATAGACACTTCTAGCTAGATCAATAAATGTTTGATTAAATAATTTTTTTCTTTCGCACTCTCTAATATCATCTTCTATATTCCAGAGTTTAGAATTAATATTTATCAAATTTTCTAAATAATTTTTTATTTCTTCTTGTTGAACATAATTCATTAATGTTTTTTGGAGAAAATCTAATTCTTTTTTGACATGATCAAGCTTAGTTTCATCATTTATATTTTGATGTTTAATAATTAATATAGAAATTTTATCTACAAGTTCGCCAAGAGATATAGGAGTATTAATAAGCATTAAATTCTCTCATAAATATCTTCGTATCTTTTAATATCATTTTCATCAAGATTATCACCGTACCACATTTCTATAATAACTAAATCACGATCTTTTCTATTAGCCATTCTATGAATTACCCCTTTAGGAATAAAAATGTTCTCATTTTCTTTTAAATTAATTACTTTTTTGTCAATTGTGACTTCAGCTTCTCCTTTAGCTACAATCCAGTGCTCAGATCTATGTTTATGACTTTGAAGAGATAAAACTCCTCCTGGTTTTACAAAAATTTTTTTTACTAGGAATTTTTTACCTGACTTTAATATCTCAAATGATCCCCAAGGTTTTTCTGTGATAGAATTCATTATGAATGTTTATTTATATATTATATATCTCTTTATAAATGATAAAAATATCACCATCAATATTATCAGCAGATATTCTTAAATTAAAAGAAGAAGTTAGATCTTTAGATCTAAATGGCGCTGATTATATTCATATAGACATCATGGATGGTCACTATGTCCCCAATATTACTTTTGGACCAAATATAGTTAAATCATTAAGAAAGGTTACCTCTAAAATTTTAGATGTGCATCTCATGATTAAACCGGTAAAGAAATATATCAATGAATTTGTAGAAGCTGGCTCAGATATCATTACTTTTCATCCTGAGGCTGATGATAACCCAGAACAAATTATTAAAATGATAAGTGATGCTGAAATTAAAGCAGGAATAGCCATTCACCCTAATGTAAATATTGAAGATATTGATCATTTATTAAGTAAAGTGCAACAAATAATAGTTATGACAGTAACACCTGGTTTTGGTGGTCAAAAATTTATGCATGAGCAAGTGAAAAAAGTTAAAGATTTAGATGAAATTCGAAAAAATAATAATTATAACTATGAGATAGCTGTTGATGGTGGAGTAAATAATGAAAATGCAAAAATATGTAAAGATAATGGAGCTGATGTGTTAGCAGTGGGATCTTATTTATTATCTCAAAATCAAAATAACTATTATGAAATTATAAATTCCTTAAGATAATGGACTGGGATAAATTAAAATCATTTTACGAAATTGCAATCTCAAGAAGCATTTCAAAGGCAAGTGCCAAACTAAATATCAGTCAATCTGCGCTTAGTAGACAAATACAAGATCTTGAATACGATTTAAAGACACCCTTGTTTATAAGACATCAAAAAGGTGTAAGGTTAACAGAGCAAGGTGAAAATTTATTTAATACTGTAAATCAAATTAATTTTTCAATTTCTGATTTTGAAAAAAAATTATTAGATAAAAAAACTAAACCAGTAGGAAAATTAACCGTAAGCACAACTGTTGGTTTTGGATCAGCATGGCTCACGCCAAGAATAACTAAATTTGCTAATCAATATCCAGAGATAGATGTAAATTTAATTATGAGTGATGAAGAAGTTGATTTATCTGCCAGAGTTGCTGATGTTGCAGTTAGAGTAAAAAAGCCAACACAGGCAAATTTAATTTTTAAAAAATTTGTTAATTTTCATAACCATATTTACGGTTCTTTAGATTACTTACAAAAAAGTGGAATACCAAGAAATGTAAATGATTTAGATAAACATGATTTAATTTGTTTTGGAGCTGGATTACCATCTCCTGTTTCTAATATTGATTGGATATTAAAAATTGGAAAAGAAGGAACAAAAAGACGACCTAAATTTAGAGTAAATAGTATTTACGCGATGTCACTTGCAATTGAAAAAGGTGGAGGTTTAGCATCTTTACCTGATTACATGGTTGCAGACAAACCTCAGCTTGTACGTGTTCTACCAAACCTAGAAGGTCCATCATATCAAACATACTTTGTTTATTCTGAATCTTTTAAAAACGATAGAAGACTTGAAGTTTTTAGGGATTTTTTATTTAATGAAGCTAAAGATTGGCATTATTAGTCTTTGACTTAATTTTTTATTTTTGTATACCGTATCTAGATTATGGGTTATCCAAAAAAACATAGAGGTAGACGTAAAAGAGGCTCTAAGTATAGAAGAAACAAAAAGCGTCAAAAGAAGAAATAATTATTACCTACCTTCTTTTTTAAAATCTAATTGAACATATATATATATATATATAATGTTTAAATTTTTCACTGAACCAAAGTGGTATGTATGGGCTTATGTAGGCTCAGTAGTCATTCTTACTTCTATATGGGTCCAAGTTCAGATTGATGTTCAGATCAACGAATGGTTTGGTGAATTTTATGACATGATCCAAAAAGCACTTGGGACACCAAATGCTATAACTATGCAAGAATACATGGGTGCTTTATTTAGTTTTGCTCAACTTGCTGCTATTTCAATTGCATTAGGACTAGCAATTTCATTCCTAACTTCCCATTTTCTTTTTAGATGGAGAACAGCAATGGTTGAGTGGTACCATAGTGTTTATGATCAAGCGAGAACTATCGAAGGTGCAAGTCAAAGGGTTCAGGAGGATACCATAAAGTTTAGTAGAATTATGGAAGGTCTTGGAACCAGTTTAATTGAATCTGTTTTAGTATTAGTAGAGTTCTTCCCTCTCTTAATGACTCTATCAGTTGGTATTCCAATTTTGTGGTTTGGTGATTGGCAGTACGGTTTAGTGTCTGGAGCATTTATATGGGCTGTCGGTGGTACAATTTTAATGATTGTACTAGCATGGTTGCTAAGACTAGTTGGTATTGAATATGATCTTCAAAAAAAAGAAGCTGCGTATAGAAAAATTTTAGTTATTGCAGAAGATGATGGAAGTATTAGACCAAAATCATTAGAAGAACTTTTTCAAGGCGTTAGAGAAATTCACTTTAAGAGTTATTTGTATTATCTCTATTTTAGTATTGGAAGATTAGCTTATCTACAAGCTAACGTTCTTGCAGCGTATATTTTTTTAGCACCAGCAATTGTCGCTGGGGTAATGACACTTGGTGTTATGCAACAAATTATAAGAGCTTTTGGAAGAGTAGAAGGATCACTACAATATTTATTCAGAGCATGGCCTACAATTATAGAACTTGCAAGTGTCTATAAAAGATTAAGAGAATTTGAGAATAAAATAGAAAAAAACATTCAGGATGAAAAAACTGGTATAGTACGTTAGTGATTTTTCTAGCGTTTATTATTATTCCAATAATTGAAATTAGCATTTTTATAACAATCGGCTCCAATATTGGAATTTTAAATACTATTGCAATTATACTAACCACTGCTTTAGTGGGAATATTTCTTGTTCGTAGACAAGGGATCAAATTGTTATTTGATGCACAACGAAACTTATCACAAGGTGCAATGCCCACTGAAGAAATTAAAGGTGGTATTTTTCTATTAGTATCAGGATTATTATTGATTACTCCTGGCTTCTTTACTGATTGTATTGGTTTTGCTGTCTTTTTAAAACCTGTCCAAAATTTAATTGCTACTCAAGCAAAAAAATATTTTAACTCACGTATTCGCTATTAACGGATCTATTTTTTTTACCAACTCTTTTAATATTAAAACAAGTTTATGATTTTCGGGATCATCAATTTTTTTTAATGGCGGTAATACATTATTCCATTCAGAAATATTATCTACAATAGAAAAATAAGCTTTCATTAAACTAATAGGTTCATGTGTTGTAATTACCTGTCTTATTTTTTCTAAAAGACTCTGTAATTCATTAAAATTTTTAATTGAATTTTCATTTTTATAATTTTTCAAAATAAAGCTAAGTAATTTTCCACACACATTTGTACCAGCAGTAATTGCTCCAGCACCTCCCCTTTTGCTTATACTTAAAGCTAAACTATCATGACCACAAAATACTGAAAAATTATTGAAATATTTTATAACCTTCATCATACGTTCACCGTCACCACTTGAGTCTTTTAAACCGACAATATTATTTGGATACAATTTTAATAGTGTTTCAATAGTTTTGAAACTAATGGGAACAAAAGTGTTTTGCGGTATGTGATATAAAACATAATGAAGTTCACTATCACCAACATTTTCAATTAAATGACGATAGTAGTTTATCACACCTTCATCTGTTACATTCTTATAATAGAATGGTGGTAGTAAAAGGACTGCTCTTACTTTATGAGAGGAAGCATGCTTTGTCATATCAATTGCTTCTTTCAATGAAGACGAACCTGTACCTGGCATAAGAATTTTGGGATCTATTCGATTTGAAATCAAAAAATCTATATGATCTTTTTTTTCTTGAACAGAAAAACTATTTGCTTCACCTGTTGTGCCAAAAATAGCAAGACCATCGTGCCCTTCTCTCATTAAATACTGACAATGACGAAGGTAGAGGTCTTTATTTATTGATAAATCACTTTTTACCGGTGTTAGAGCAGCGCTAAAGATTCCAGATATTTTATGCATAAAAATATAGTAAGATAAATCCTAGTAAAACTCTATAAATAATAAAAATGTTAAAGGTTGAACTTTGTATAATTCTCATCATGATGTTAATTGAAAATAGAGCAGTAATACAAGCGACAAATGCTGCAAATAAAGATTTGTATAAATTTATATTTATCTCTGAGCTACTTATTAAATCTAAACTGGTTAAAACTAAAGATGCTAAAATAAGGGGTATAGATAAAAGCATAGAAAAAATTGCTGCAGATGATCTATCAAAACCCAGAAAACGTGCGCCAGTAATTGTAACTCCTGCTCTACTTGCCCCAGGTATAAATGCTAATATTTGAAATGCACCAATGATAAAGGCCTGCACATAACTCATATTTTCCCAAGAAGATATTTTCATCTTAAAATGATCTGCTACAAATAATAAAGCAGCAAAAACAACACTTGATACTGCAACAACTTTGATATCTCGAAAATATAATTGAACAAAATCAAAAATAAAGAATCCAACTATAACCGCAGGTATAGTTGCAATAATAATTTTAAATAAGTTATCATTGTCTACAAGCTGAAAGGAGAAAAAGCTCTTAATTAAAGTTGTTATATGAGATCTTAGATAAATTATAACTGCTAATAATGTTCCAACATGAACGGCAACATCAGTAAAAAGACCTTGATCTTGCCAACTGGTTAATTGTGATACAAGAACTAAATGCCCAGAAGAACTAACTGGTAAAAATTCAGTAAAGCCTTGGACAATACCAATAATAAAATATTGAAGTTCAAACATTAACCAAAGATTATTTTACTCAATTCTTTACCACTTGGAAGAGGTTCAGCATTTTTATTAGAAAAATATTTCTCCATAAAATTTAAATAGACATTGTAATCTTTTAAAATTTGCATTTTTTGAGCTTTATTTTCATCATCACTCTCTTCCATTTTAACTAATTCCGTATCAGTTTGAGACATTGCTTCTGGTATCGTTGTAAAAGGTCTTTCTTGGTTAATAACTAACCTTTCATGTAATTCTCGGTGAACCATTTTAAAATCTTCTTTTGATAAAGTTTTTGGACTTTCATCAAATATAAGTCTTTTTAAAATAAAGTTTGCTCTTGGCTCTTTTATTGAAAGAGCAATTTTATATTTTTCGTTCCAGTCGTTTTGTTCATGAAATTTTGTTATTTCCGTTGATTGTTTAAAATCAAGAAAGGCATTTGCTGCACTTTCAGGAAATACATTATCTTGCGATTTTTCATCTTCTTTTTCAATACGTCTATCAATTTCCATAAGTTTAAACTTGTCTGCTAAATCTTTATTTTTGAACACTATTTTAGCTCTTTCATTAAGAACATCTGAACCAATTTCATCGTAAGGCTCGTAATTAGCTGCAATCTTGCCTGGTAGAATAATAGGATGCTGATTAGTAATAACGTATCTATTTTTTCTTTTGATCAGTTTTTTAAATTCTTCCGAGTTAGCTTCAAGTAATGGTGTCGGATCATGAGCTAAATCAATTGTGTGAAACCAACCATTATATTGTGACTCACATACCATCGACAATGCTTGAAGTTTAATTCTTCCTCCAAAACTTGTCATAAAACAAAAACCTTTATTTTTATTGATATATTCAATTGCATCTTCTTTGCTCATAGTCATTTGAAGCTGATTCCAATTAGTTATGTCTGCTTCATGAATATATTTTGTCAGAGCAATTGATGTCTTAACATCTGAAAATGCATCGTGAGCAAACTCAACAGGTAAATTATTCATCTCTGCAATTTTTTCTAATTTGAAACTAGGATTACCTCTTTCTGTTAAAGGTGTTTTTATACTTGATGGGTTGATGGCATATAAACCTCTCGCTAAATTTAATGTGTCGCCCCTACTCTTTCTTGTAACATAAGGATAAAACATATGACTAAACAAATTGTATTCGAGAACTAATTCATCAAACTCTATTATGTTATGACCTATAAAAGTAGAACCTGGATCATCTTTTTTCCATTCATCAAAAGTTTCATTAATTTTTTTCATTAATTCGTAAGATGATTGAGGAGCGTCAAGTGCCTCTCTCATACCTTTAAGTGTTGTTATTAATGCACCTGGTTGAGAAATCACCGATGTTCTAGGTCTACAAAACTCATTCATATTTTGATTTGTTTGATTAAATTTCGAGTCAGTAACTATTGCAGCAATTTGCATTATTTGCTCCCATTTAGGAGTAGTGCCAAAAGCAGTTGGATATTCTTTCTTACCTCTTCCTGATGTTTCTAAATCGTAAAATATATATTTTGACACTGATAAATAACCTTATTGGTATTTATAGACTATTAATTATCTCTTTTGGACCAATAAAAATGATAGAAAAGAGTAGCTGCGATAGCAACAAAAAGAGAAATAAAGGCTACGTAGATTATAGTAGCAATTGCCCAATAAGCTACAGCAATTAAAAGGCCAATGGCTGTGATACCAGCCCAAAAATAGATCAGTCTTTCTAAGAATAATTGCATAAAATAATTATACAGTATTTATAGAAGTTTTTCAATTTCCTCTCGAGAAGGCATAGAATTTGCCGTACCAATTTTAGTCGTTGATAAGCCAGCTGTAGCACTAGCAAATTTTAGAGCATCTTTAATATTTTGACCCTCAGTAAGTGCTGCAGCAAAACCTGCATTGAAAGCATCGCCAGCACCGGTTGTATCGACTACTGGATTTGAAAGATTAGCTACAGGTAAAGAAAATTTTTCTTCATTGTTGGCAAAAAAAGCTCCTTTTTCTCCAAGGGTAATAACTACATTTTTAATTCCTTTTTCTATTAATTGCATTGCAGCTTTTTCAGCATCCTCATGAGTTTCAACATTGTGGTCAACATAAAAACTTGCTTCTGTTTCATTTGGTGTAAAATAATCAATCATAGAAAATAAAGATTCATCTATTTCAGCTGCTGGCGCAGGATTTAAAATTGTTTTTACATTTAAACTATGTGCTTTTTTTAATGCATAGGTAACAACATCCTTTGGTGCCTCTAGTTGTGTAAGAAATATACTTGAATTTTTAATTGCCTCTTCTGCTTTATCTATATCTTCAATAGTAATTGCTCCTGCTGCACCTGGAAAAACATTAATAGCATTAGCTCCGGTTCCTTTATTTACAAGTATACCTGCAGCACCAGTTGAATGATCTTTTGAAATAATGACATTACTATAATCAACACCAGAATTTTCATAAATCTCTGTTGCCATAGAGCCAAATTGATCGTCGCCAATCTTTGAAATAAAAAAAGTTTTTGCACCAGCCTTAGCCGCAGCTACAGCTTGATTAGATCCTTTACCACCAGGCCCAATTACAAAATTTTTACCAAGAATAGTTTCACCCTCAACTGGAATTTTTTCTCCAAAAAAAACAAGATCAGCAACAAAAATTCCAAGAATACTAATCGACATAATTATTTATCGATTATCCAAACAGTTCCATCTGGTTTGATAACACCTTTTGTTAAAATAAAATTGCAGTAAGGTCGTCTTTCACTTGTTGTAATATAGGCATAGGTTGATCTTGATTGCTTATAAAATTCTTGTCTTTCGTATGAACCAATTTTCCAATGATCTCCTGATACTTCTTTAATTGCATCAATTACTTCTTTATTAGCATCATTAATTTCATTTGGTTGATTATCAACTTCCATTCGGTGAACAGCTGACTCTACGAAACTATCCAATGGAAAAACAGATAAAACAGCTCTCATAACAGTTGTCATATCAAGGCCGTCTAATCGGTGAACTCTATTGTGGTTTGAATGAGCAGGATAATTTATATCGGATATAACGAGTCTATCACCATGACCCATTTCACGCAGTGTTTTTAATATATCAGGACTTAAAATAGGATCGACGTTAATTAACATATTTTTAGTATATCACTCTCCGTACGGGATCCAAATATTTTTTACTTGTGTACTTTGATATAAAAATTCTTCTAAGAAATCTTTTTCTTTGGAAGACCAATCAAGATTTTTTGATTGTGGACACCAAGTTCTTTTTAAATTTGAAGTTGTACTTTGAATAACCTTCAGACGCTCATTATTATTTTCACTAAAAAACCAAATACCATCAATATTTTCATGTTCAGATAAGATTTTATTCAAACTATTTTGTTTAGTTGTAAGGATGTTAATATACCCAGCTGGAACATCTGAAGTTTCAAGTAGTTGATATAATTCTGTTGCTAAAAGAGATGTCTTTTGTCCTGGAATAATAATACTAGCGTTACCTGTTGCAAAATTTGCTCCTAACGTTGTTATTAAACTTAAAAGAGGAAAATCATCATTTAAAATATTTGCAACAACACCAATTGGCTCTTTAACGGCTAGTGTTAAACCTCTTATAGGAGGATTATGTATAGAACCTTCAAACTTATCAGCCATAGCACCATAATAAAATAATCTTTCAATTGATTGATCAAATTCTTTTTCGGCATCTTTTTGTGAAATACCAATTAGAGATGATAGTAAATTAGAAAAGGTATTTTTTCGGTCTTGTAAATTTTCAGCTAAGTAATAAAGAATTTGAGCTCTATTAAAATTAGTGGAAGATTTACTAACAGCTTTAGATGCAACCTCGACTGTATCTCTTACATCTTTGCGATTTGCGTTTGGAACATCACAAATAAAATTATTATGAGCATCATATGAAGAAAAGGAATAGCCACTATCAGGTCTTTTTTGTTTTCCTCCAATGTATAATTTTGGTGTTCTATCAATAGAGTTAGATGATGTACCTTTAGATAATTTCTTTCCTCTTTTTGACTTAGAAAGGGGTAGTGGTAATTTTGAATACGCTCTAATACCCTCCGAACCACCTTCTCTTCCAAAACCACTTTCTTTGTATCCGCCAAAACCACAAGCAGCATCAAATAAGTTTGTAGAATTAATCCAAATGACTCCAGCTTTTACTTTTGGCGCAATATCTAAAGCTAAGTTAATATTTTCAGACCAAATACTTGCTGCAAGTCCGTATGGAGTATTATTTGCAATGGATACGGCTTCACTAGGTGTTCTAAATGTCATTGTTGTTAAAACTGGCCCAAATATTTCTACTTGAGCAATAAAAGATGACGGTGTTACATTAGTAAATAAAGATGGAGGATAAAATAAACCATTTGTTGGACATGACCATGAAGGTTGCCATAATTTATTTCCATCCTGTTGTGCTTTATTTACTAAAGAATTAATTTTTTTAAGTTGGACAGGTGCTACTATAGCCCCGATATCTATAGACTTATCTAATGGATCACCAACCCGAAGTTTTTCCATTCTTTTCTTAAGTTTTTGGATAAATTTTTTCTCAATACTTTCTTGCACTAAGAGTCTTGATCCTGCACAACATACTTGGCCTTGGTTAAACCAAATTGCATCAACAACACCTTCTACAGCGCTATCTAAATCAGCATCTTCAAAAACAATAAAAGGTGATTTACCGCCAAGTTCCATTGTCATTTTTTTATCTGGATTAGTGTTTGTTTGAATTATTTTCTTTCCAACTTCTGTTGAACCCGTAAAGGCAACTTTTTTAATATCTTTATGTGATGTTATATATTCACCAGTAGAACCATCTCCCGTAATAATATTAATTACACCTTGTGGAATTTTAGCTTTTTCACAAAGTTCAGCAAAATAAAGTGCTGTTAAAGAAGTATATTCTGCAGGCTTTAAGACTACTGTATTTCCAAGAGCAATTGCAGGAGCAATTTTCCACGCTAACATTAATAATGGAAAGTTCCACGGTATAATTTGCCCAACAACACCAATAGAGTTATCAGAATTATTAGTATTCCTCGCAGCCCACCCTGCATGATAATAAAAATGTCTAGCAACAAGTGGAATATCTATATCTCTTGTTTCACGTATTGGTTTACCATTATCAATGGTCTCTAAAACAGAAATAAATCTTGAATTTTTTTGTATTAGACGTGCGAGAGCATATAAATATTTTGATCGATCAAAAGATGAAAGTTTTGACCATTTGATATGAGCTTTTTTTGCGGCACTGACTGCAGCATTTACATCTTTTTTTGAAGCAACAGATAATGTTGCAATTTTTTTATTTGTGGAAGGATTTATTATATTTAATTTTTTTGAGCTAAATGATTTTACAAACTTTCCATTTATAAAAATATTATTTGGATTTTTTAAATTTTTAATCCAATTTGTAACTTCCTTGCTATCTTCTGGTGCTGGTCCATAAGTTATATTTTGAAAATTTTTAATAACTTTATCCATATTATCCTATTGCAAGTTTCTCTTTGTTTGCATACCTGCCACTAGTGTAGTGATAGAGTTGTCTTTCTATATCAATTAATAAACTAGAAGCACCAATTCGCAATAATTTAGGATTAACCCATTCAAATCCTAGTTCTTCTGCTACTAATATTAAAAATTCTAAAACAGATTTGGCCGTTGATATTCCACCTGCAGGCTTAAAGCCAATTTTTTTTTCAGTTTTTGTATGAAAATCTCTAATCATTCTCAACATGACAAGACTGTTATTAAGATTTGCATTTATACTTTCTTTTCCTGTTGATGTTTTAATAAAATCGGCACCAGCCATCATACAAACCAAAGAAGCTTTTGCTACATTTCGAAGAGTCTCAAGATCACCAACACCAAGAATAGCTTTTATTTTTGTTTTACCTGCAGTTTCTTTAAAACTACGAACCTCATCATATAATTTTTTCCAGTTATTTTGGAGAACATATCCTCTATTGATAACAATATCGATTTCATCAGCGCCATCTTTAATAGAGTCAGAAATTTCTTTTTTTCTTGTCGTATATGATGATAAACCTGCAGGAAAACCCGTAGAAACTGCTGCAATTGGGATTTTGTTTTGAATAAGTTTTGTGCAATCTTTTATTAGATGATGATAGACACACACAGCTCCTACTCTTACTGCATTATTTTCTATTCCTAAATCTTGAAGAATATAATCATCAATCGGATTAAGGGCTTTATTACACAGTCTTTCAACTTTTCCAAAGGTGTCGTCACCACTTAGTGTAGTAAGATCAATTAAAGTAATAGCTTTTAACAACCAAGCAACTTGAAATTCCTTTTTTACAGTTCTTCTTTTAGTTAAAGTAGATGTTCTACGCTCTACCGCACTTAAATTAATTTGTGTATTATTCACCCAGCTTGTATCTAAGTTATAAAACGTTTTCTTTGTCATCGAATTAAATTTTTTCTTCTGTTATTGGTCTACTCAGTAAATTACTTAGTTCTTCTTTTAAATCATGTTGCTTATAAAGTATATTGTATACAGACTCCATTATTGGCATATCAATATTTTTTTTTTGTGAAATATTATAGACTGCTTTGACTGTATAATAACCTTCTGTTACTT
The DNA here is from genome assembly GCA_902553005.1 of uncultured Alphaproteobacteria bacterium. Taxonomy (GTDB): domain Bacteria; phylum Pseudomonadota; class Alphaproteobacteria; order HIMB59; genus CACPNW01. Next base: position 45,478 of record CACDIK010000007.1, read on the forward strand.
CTTGCGATTTTAAAAGATCTAAAAAATTATGATATTTTGAAGAAGCTAATTTAATACCAAACTGTGTATTACGAGAATTTTTAGAGCTACATGTTAAAATGAGATCACCAAGCCCAGATAAACCAAATAATGTATTTTTATCAGCTTTAAATTTTTTTGCATACCTTGTCATTTCAGCAAAGGATCTAGATATAAGTGCACTTTTAGCATTTTCACCTAAATTCAATCCTTCTGCAACACCAGCTGCTATCGCATATATATTTTTTAACGCACCACCTATTTGCGTTCCGATTAAATCATTTGAATAATAAATTCTAAACTCTTTGTTAGGTATAAGTTTAGAAATATTCTCAAAATCTTTTTTATCTTTTGTTGCAAGCGTTACTGCAGTTGGTAAACTTTGAGATACTTCATTTGAAAAAGATGGTCCAGATAAAATACTAATTGATTTAAAAGGCATCATTTCTTGAAATACATCTGTTAAAAATTTTGAGGACGATATTTCAATCCCTTTAGAACATATAACAATATGATGATTTTTATTATGTAATGATGAATCCTTAATTACATCCCTAATGTTTTGTGCCGGTAAAGTTATAAATACAAATTTAACATTTCTAATTTCTTTTAAAGAGGTAGTAGCGGTGACATTTTCATTAAATGAGCTGTATTTTAATTTTGGATTAATTTTATGTTCATTTATTGATTTAACAATTTTTTCGTCTCGAGCATAAATGATAACTTTATTATTACTTAATACTCGGGCAAGTGCACTCCCCCAAACTCCTCCGCCTAAAATTCCAATTGTCATACGTTTGATCTTTATCCGGTGAGGCAAATGAAGTCAATTTATGGTTTTTGGCCAAAATCTTGGTTATTTTTATGAAAAAACTGCATGATTGATTTTTGGAACTAGTATATGAGGTACCGTATATAAAAAGTATACTTTTTTGGAGGAAATATGAAAAAATTACTTCTAGCTGTTATTGTAAGCTTGTCGACTGTAACGACTGCTGCATTAGCAGAAATTAAAGTAGGAATTATTCTTGGTTTTACAGGACCAATTGAATCTTTAACTCCTGCTATGAGAGATGGTGCTAGAATGGCATTTGATGAAGCATCAAACTCTGGAAATCTTTTAGGTGGTGAATCAATTACTATCTTAGAAGCTGACTCAACTTGTGTAGACTCTGCTGCTGCAACTGCTGCTGCTGAAGATCTAGTAGCACAAGGTGTAACTGCTATTATGGGTGCTGACTGTTCAGGTGTAACAGGTGCGATTAACGCAAACGTTGCAGTACCAAATGGTATCTTAATGGTATCTCCATCTGCAACTTCACCAGGTTTAAGTAAAGTTCCTGATAATGGAACTTTTTGGCGTACTGCTCCATCTGATGCAAAAGGTGGTCAAGTATTAGCTAAACTTGCTTTAAGCAGAGGAATTGAAAGTATAGCTGTAACGTATACTAACAATGACTACGGAAAAGGTTTGGCTGAAGTATTTGAAGCTTCATTTGCTCGTGGTGGCGGAACTATTACTGCATCAGCTGCACACGAAGATGGTAAAGCAGATTATTCATCAGAAGTTGGTGTTCTTGCATCAGCTGGTGGAGACGCACTACTAGTAATTGGTTATATCGATGATGGTGGAAAAGGAATGATCGAAGCATCTTTAGATTCAGGTGCATTTGACACTTTTGTTCTTTCTGATGGTATGATTGGTCAATCAATTGTTGATAATATTGGTACTGATCTTGAAGGATCATTTGGTTCTATGCCAGGTGCAATTTCAAAAGGTTCAGCTAAGTTCGGAGAACTAGCAGCTGCAAATGGCATGGATGGAAGTGCTCCATATGTTGGAGAGTCTTATGATGCTGCAGCAATTATTGCTCTTGCAATTCAAGCTGGTGGATCTGCTGATAAGCAATCAATCCTAAACAATATTGCTAAAGTATCTAACGCTCCAGGGATTGTAATTAACCCTGGTCAATTATCATACGGCTTACAAATGTTAGCTGCAGGTAAAGATATTGATTACCAAGGTGCTACAGACGTAGAATTTAATGCGTTTGGTGATGCCGCTGGTGCGTTTAAAGAGTTAGAAGTTAGCGGTGGCGAATTCGTTACTGTTGGCGCTCTTTAATACTAAATAAATCTATTTTTCAAAACCCCGATTTATATCGGGGTTTTTTTATTTAACTTTAAACAAAAATATTTAAAAATTGTAATTAAATTGAATTTCACTTTTGGCGTGATTTGATGAGCTATTTCCATAATTAAGGTCAAATTGTAAACCTATTTTCAAATTAATATTTTCTTTGATATCAAAGTTTCGTTGTATTTTAGAATAGAGATGTTTTTGATCTGAGCTGGTATCTATCTTTTGACTAGAATAATTGTGAGTCCCATCAGAATTAATACTGGTTGCAATATCTAGATTCATATATCCGTTTCTAACAGTAATTGGCTGACCCATTCTGATTAGCCATTTATCTGAGGTATATTCTAACAACCACTTATCACTTAATAGTTTACCATTCCTGATGATACTATTATTTATACCATCAATACTAGTCATACCTGTAAAGTAGGATGCTTGAATATTATTGTAATTACAACTTAAGCCAGAGTGGTAGGTATTAGAATTTTTTATGGCAAAAGCACCAGTGCCATAATTTCCAAGAAAGGCTCTATCCTCTTTTAATTGCCCAATAATAATATCACATTTCTCAAATTTCTGACCAAATGCAAAATTTGAAAGATTATTTTCATCAATATAAAATTTAGTATTTTTATGATTTAATTGTTTCAGTGAACTAAATGATAAAAAATCGTTATCTATTGAAAGAGGTTTATCATAATTGATTATATGCTTTGTTAAATCTGTTTCATAATCCCTATTATAACTATCAACTACCATAGCTGATTGTATTGAGCTAACTTGATTTAAGCTATTACCAATTGTGCTAGTTGTGATTAATTTTGATGAAGAAAGATTACTTGTTCCAGAAGATGTACTTACATTTATTTCACCTTGAGGTTTAGTTGATTCATCTAAATTAAGCATACCATTACCATAAATTTCATCAATACCTGGATCTCCCATATCAGTTGCAGTTGTTAAAATTAGATCTACTAACTGTGTTGGTGTTAATTGCGGCCATGCTTGCTTAAGTATAGCTAAACCTCCTGTGACATGAGGAGCAGCAAATGATGTTCCAGATTTAATAGTTGTAGACCAAACGCCACCTCCATCAGTTGTAGTAATGTTACTTCCTGGGGCCATTATATAAAATTCTTTTGTTAAATATTTATCTTCACAATCTATATAATTACCACCTTTATCTTTAATTGGATTATGACATACATGACCAGCCTTATTACTGTACCCATCTGGTGCACCAACAATAATCATTAATCCATTTAAAACTAAATCTCCGTTATCATTAAC
>CACDIK010000008.1 GCA_902553005.1 uncultured Alphaproteobacteria bacterium
TGAGCTAAAGTAAATTGAAGAAGCAATTATTGATATCCAAAGAAAAACAAAAATTCTTGAACTATTAATACAATCTTGAATTTTATCTTGAGGTATGCAATCTCTCATAACATTTGTTTTAATTCCAAGAGCATGTTTGATAATTTCAATATATAATGATTTGTGTATAGTAAAAAATCCAATTCCAGGAATAAAATTTATTAAAAAACTTAAAAGTGTGTGTTTAGAAAAAATACTACCATCAGCTTCGTAATCGTGAGGATCAACTGAGGCGGTATAACTATGATGCAGAGAATGACTCCATCTCCATCTAACAGGCTCAAAGTTATTCATAAAGCTTGCAATATGATAAAAGAAATCATTTAACTTTCGTGTTTTAAAAGCTGTTCTGTGGCCACACTCATGCCAAATAGCATCTGCACCACCCCAGAACATGCAGTACGCTAGATAGAATGGAATAAACCACCAAGTTTGCCAAAAGTAAGCTGATAGGGTACCTAATACTGAAAGGGATAAAGTAAAGATTATAATATGTTTCCATCCCTCGTAATCAGTTCTTTTTGATAGATTTTTAAGAGTTTTTCGGTCAATATTTGCTCTGAACCATTCATTTGAAATATTATTGATACCAGTTTGTACTTTTTGTTCTTTAGTCATATTTTTCATTATAATTAATAAAAAATTAATATTTTTCCAGTAATTTTATCAATATTATTTTATAACAATCAGTATATTTAGTTTATTTAGAAAAAAATAAAAATCTTAAAATAATGAATCTTACTATCGTTGGAACAGGCTATGTTGGGTTAGTAACTGGAGCATGCTTTGCCGAATTTGGTTATTCTGTAACATGTGTAGACAACGATATTAAACGCCTTGAAATACTTAAATCAGGTAAGTGTCCATTTTTTGAACCTGGTATGGATGAGCTTTTGGATAAGCATATTAACAAAACAAAATTAATAACTTTTGAATCAACCATTAAAAATAACTTAGATAATACAGATATAATTTTTATTACTGTGGGAACTCCAACAAGAAGATTAGAGGATGAGGCTGATTTAAGTTTTGTCTGGCAAGTTGCTGAAGAAATTGCAGAAAATATAAAAAAATATTGTTTAGTTGTAACTAAGTCTACTGTTCCAGTTGGAACTACAAGAGAAGTACAAAAAATTATTTCAAATAAAATTGATCAAAAACTTTTTGATGTAGTATCCAACCCAGAATTTCTTCGAGAGGGATCTGCAATTAATGATTTTATTAGGCCAGATAGAGTAGTTATAGGAACAGAAAATAAAAAATCTGAAAATATTATGAAGGAGCTTTACAGACCTTTATTCCTTAAAGAAACTCCAATTGTAGCTACATCCATTGAGACTTCAGAGATCATTAAATATGCATCTAATAGTTTTCTAGCAACTAAAATAGCTTTTATTAACGAGGTTGCTGATTTGTGTGAAGTTGTTGGAGCTGATGTTCAGCAAGTTGCGTATGCAATGGGTATAGATAAAAGAATTGGATCTAAATTTTTGAATGCTGGACCTGGATTTGGTGGTTCATGTTTTCCAAAGGATGTTAAGGCATTTGCTTCAACTGCTAAAAAGAAAAATATTGATTTATCAATCATCGATGCAGTTAATAAATCTAACCAAGAACGTATAATAAAAATTTCAGATAAAATTATTTCTAATATTGAGAATAAATCTACAATTTGTTTTTTAGGTCTAAGCTTTAAACCAAACACTGATGATGTAAGAGATTCTACTTCTATGAAAATTGCATCTAATTTATTTGAAAATGGATATAAAGTTCAATCTTATGATCCTGAAGCAATGCATAATGCTAAAATAGAAAATTCTAATCTTATTTATTTTAATTCTGCTTATGATGCTTGTGAAGGAGCTTCGGCAATTATTATTGGAACAGAATGGAATGAATTTAGAGCATTAAATTTCAAAAAAATATCGAAACTGTTAAAAGAAAAAATAATATTTGATTTAAGAAATATTTATATCCCAGAAGATTTAAAAGAATTGGGATTTAAATACTATGGTACAGGAAAATAAATTGAAAATAGAAAATTTTGATAAAGAGGTTCTTAGAGAGTACGATATCAGAGGAGTAGTTGGAGAAAATATTAATCAAAATACAGCCTATACGATAGGTAGAACGTTTGGATACACTGTAATTAATAGATTAAAATCTAACAGAATAGCTACCGGCTATGATGGAAGATTAACATCACCAGACTTACATCAAGCTCTTTGCGAAGGTTTAAAGGATGCAGGAGCAAAAGTTATCAATATTGGTATGGGGCCAACTCCAATGACTTATTTTGCTCATTATCATCTTGAAACTGATGCTGTTATTATGGTTACTGGATCACACAACCCTTCAGAATATAATGGTTTCAAAATGGTTTTAGCTAAACATTCTTTTTATGCTGAAGATATCCAAAGCCTTCAAAAATTAATTGATCAAAATAATTTAAAATTAATCGAAGGTGAAATCATTAATCAAGATATTAAAAAAGATTATACCGAAAGATTATTACAAAATATTAATCTCAACAAAAAAATAAAAATTGCTTGGGATATTGGTAATGGCGCGATGGGAGCTGTCATTAAGGAAGTTACAAATAATTTAAATAATTCTGAAAACATATTAATTAATGAAGAAGTTGATGGAAATTTCCCTAATCATCATCCAGATCCAACTGTTCCAAAAAATATGGAGCAATTGATCAAGTCAGTCAAAGATAATAAATGTGACATAGGTCTGGCTTTTGATGGAGATGGAGATCGTTTAGGTGTTGTAGACAACTTAGGGAATTTAGTTTGGGCAGATCAATACATGTTACTACTATGCACAGAAATTGCTAACTTATACGATAATCCAAAAATAATTATGGATGTTAAATGTAGTAAAGTTTTTTTTGATGAAGCAAAAAAACTTTATTGTGATCCTATTATGTCTAAAACTGGTCACTCTCCAATAAAAGAAAAAATGAAAGAATTAAAATCGCCTTTATCAGGAGAAATGAGTGGTCATGTGTGTTATGCAGATGATTTTTATGGTTACGATGATGCAATGTATGTAGCCTTACGTTTATTGCGAATATTATGTAATCAAGAAAAATCCTTGAATGAGTTAATAAATATATATCCAAAAACTTATTCAACCCCTGAAACAAGGTTTGATGTAGATGAAACAAAAAAATTTTTAATTATTGAAGAAATAAAAGAAAGAATAAAAAATACAGAAGGTAGAATAATAGATATTGACGGAATAAGAGTTGAAAATAATGATGGATGGTTTTTAATGAGAGCTAGTAATACTCAAAATCAACTAACTTGTAGAGCAGAGTCTACTTCTCAAGAAGGCCTCAAGTCTTTGATAGCAATTATCGAAAAGCAGTTATCTATAAGCGGTGTAAATTATAAATTTATAATCTAACAAAACAATCACGATTATATTTTTTCAGTCTTTTACATGCTGTATACGCTTCTTTTTTAGAAAAATTTTCAAATCTAGATTCATAAAGTTGTTTACCGCTAACTTTTATCAGCACAACATTTGAAATTTTATCTTTAGTAGAAACTGGATATTTACTTTTAATTAATTTGATTTGTTTTTCTGCATTATTTCTATACTTAAATGTTCCAACAACAATGGAATAAGCATTTTTTTTCTTTTCAATTTTTTGGTTTGCAGTCTCCTCTTTTTTAACTATTTTTTTATTACTACTTTTTGTCTTAATATTTAATTCAGCAAATTCTTTATCCATTATTATTTTTAAAGATTTGTTCCGTTGGCTTCCTGTATCACCTCCAAAAATAATTCCTATTAACCTCTTATCATCTCTGACAGCTGAAAAAGCTAACTGAAAACCAGATGCTTTTATATATCCAGTTTTAATTCCATCAGCACCATCGTAGCTTAACATTAATTTATTATGCGTTTTGTAAGTCTTACCCTGATACGTAAATTTTGTATTACTAAACAATTTATACTCTTCTGGAAAATTTGAAATTAGTGCATGTGAAAGTTTTGCTATATCTCTTGCAGTTGTTAATTGCGCTCTATTAGGAAGACCGGATGCATTCTTGAATGTTGTACTTTTCATACCTAGATTTTTTGCATATTGAGTCATAAGTTTCGCAAATTCTTTTTCAGTTCCTGCTATATTTTCTGCTACTACAGTAGCTACATCATTTGCAGATTTAACAATAAGTGCATTTACAGCGTCTCTAACTTTAATACTTGAACCTTCCTCTAAATATAACTTACTTGGCGATCTTGATGCAGCAACACTTGATACACTTAATTGACTATCGTAGCTAAGTTTTCCTTTTTTTATATAATCAAATACAATATATAGAGTCATTATTTTTGTTAGAGATGCTGGGTAATTTTTTGTATCAGCATTGACCTCAAATAATACTTCTTCGGTATCAAAATCGATTACTATAGCTGCTTTTTTAGCAAATATATTTGATGAAAAACTTAATATGAAAAAACTATTTAAAATTATGATTAATAATAAATTTTTTTTCATTTTTCTTTGATTAACATAAGATTTTCGATGCTTTCAAACATAAAAATACTTTAAAATATTTCAAAACATATTATTTAATAAATATGGCAAATGAAGATCAAAATAACAATAATAATGAGGATTTTCAAAGGGGTCTATTATTAGATACTAAACCAAAAACAAAAAAACCTTCTATGTATAATGTCTTATTATTAAATGATGATTATACTCCAATGGAATTTGTTGTGATGGTTTTAGAAAAAATATTTAATAAAAAACAAGAAGAGGCAACGCAAATTATGCTACATGTTCATAAAAATGGTATTGGAGTGTGTGGAACATTTACTTATGAGGTAGCGGAGTCTAAATGTAAATCGGTAATGGATATGGCAAAAAAAAATGAACATCCCTTACAATGCACAATGGAAAAAAGTTAATGTTGTCACAAAATTTAGAAAAAACATTAAGAGAAGCATATCAATTAGCAACTAACTATAAGCATGAGTATGTCACTCTAGAGCATCTATTATATTCTCTTTTGGAAGATCAAGATGCAATTAGTGTGCTTAAAGCATGCGCAGTTGATATATCAAATTTAAAAGAAAACGTTGAAAAATTTATCATTAACGATTTAGAAAATCTCAAAGAAAATTTTACAGGTGAGCCAAAATTAACAAATGGTTTTCAAAGAGTTTTACAAAGAGCTGCAATACACGTGCAATCGAGTGGAAGAGAGAGTGTTACAGGAGCTAACATGATTGTAGCTTTATTCTCTGAGAAAGAAAGCCATGCTGTATATTTTCTTCATCAACAAAATATGAGTAGATTAGATGCGGTTCAATATATTTCACATGGTATTTCAAAAGCTAACCAAAGTTTTGAAAATGAAGAATTTGTAGATAGTCAAACAAATGATAATAATACACAACAAAAACCGAAAAGTGCTTTAGGTCAATTTTGTATAAATCTTAATGAAAAATCAAAAGATGGTAAAATTGATAAGCTCATTGGTAGAAGCAAAGAATTAGATAGGACAATTCAAATTTTATGTAGAAGACAAAAAAATAATCCTTTATTCGTTGGAGACCCAGGTGTTGGAAAAACAGCGATTGCTGAAGGTTTAGCAAAAAGAATTACAGAAAAAAAAGTACCTAAAATAATGGAGGATGCCGTAATTTATTCTTTAGATATGGGTGCATTATTAGCAGGTACTAGATATAGAGGTGATTTTGAAGAAAGATTGAAAGCAGTTCTTAAAGAATTACAAAAGAAAGACAAAGCGGTTCTATTTATCGATGAAATCCATACGGTTATTGGTGCAGGTGCAACGAGTGGGGGTTCAATGGATGCAAGTAATTTATTAAAACCATCCTTAGGAAATGGTACACTTAAATGTATTGGATCAACAACGTATAAGGAATTTAAAAATTATTTCGAAAAAGATAGAGCTTTAGTAAGAAGGTTCCAAAAAATTGATGTAAAGGAACCATCAAAAGATGAGACTGTTAAAATTCTTGAAGGTTTAAAAACGTACTATGAAGAACACCATAATATTAAATATTCACCGGAAGCAATAATTAGTGCAGTTGAGTTATCAAATAAATATATAGGTGATAGAAAGCTTCCAGATAAAGCTATTGATGTTATTGATGAAGCAGGAGCATCTCAATATTTATTGCCAGAAGAAAAGAGAAAAAAAATAATTCTTTCTAAAGATATTGAAGCAGTAGTTGCTTTAATGGCGAGAATTCCAACAAAATCTGTTAATCAAAGTGATAAGAACAGTTTAAAAAATTTAGAAAGAGATTTGAAAAATTTCGTCTTTGGTCAAGACAAAGCCATCGAAGAATTATCATCTTCCATTAAATTGGCAAGAGCAGGACTAAGAGAAGATGGAAAACCTATTGGCTCATATTTATTTTCCGGGCCTACAGGAGTAGGGAAGACTGAGGTAGCTAAACAATTAAGTAATACACTTGGTATTAAACTTCTTAGATTTGATATGTCAGAATATATGGAGCGTCACACAGTGAGCAGACTTATTGGAGCGCCTCCTGGTTACGTGGGTTTCGACCAAGGTGGATTATTAACTGATGGAGTCGATCAAAATCCTCATTGTGTATTGTTATTGGATGAAATTGAAAAAGCCCACTATGATTTATTTAACATTCTTTTACAAGTAATGGATTATGGAAAACTAACCGATCATAATGGTAAGACGATAGATTTCAGAAACGTTATATTAATTATGACAACTAATGCTGGTGCAATTGATGTATCTAAAAACAAAATTGGTTTTAATGCAAAAAGATCCAACGATGATAGTAGTGATGCAATAAATAGAATTTTTTCACCAGAATTTAGAAATCGTATCGACTCAATTATTCATTTTAATCATTTATCTAAAAATATTGTACTCTCGATAGTAGATAAATTTATTATAGAGATTGAAGCACAACTCGAAGATAAAGGAGTTTCATTATCAATTAATAAAGAAGCAAAAGAATTTTTAGCTGAAGAGGGTTATGATGAAGTGTACGGTGCTAGAGAATTAGGTAGAGTAATACAAGAAAAAGTTAAAAAACCAATGGCTGAAGAACTTATCTTTGGTAAACTAGCTAAAGGTGGGCATGTTGAAATTACATGTAAAGATAAAAAAATTAACTTTGAATTTTCTAATAAACAAGAAGCAAAAAAAGAATTAGCCTAATTTTTGAAAGGAAGATAATCTTCTAATTTTTCTTTTTGATTATCAATAAGCTGACTTTCATTATCAAGAAAATTTTGAATAGCTTTGCTAAATTCTTGATCTTTAATCCAATGAGCACTCCATGTTTTTGTAGGCACATAACCTCTTTGTAATTTATGCTCACCTTGAGCGCCTGCTTCTACAATTCGTATTTTATTTTGAATTGCGTATTCAATTGCTTGATAATAACAGAGTTCAAAATGTAAAAATGGCACTTCATATTTTGATCCCCATAATCGTCCATACAAATGAGTTTTACTTAGAAAATTAATTGCAGAAGCAACCATTTTATCCTCTTGGTAAGCCATTATAAGCAATATTTTATTTTTAAAATTCTGTAATATTTCAAAGAAAAATTCTTTAGTTAAATAAGTAGAACCCCACTTTCTTCCTGTTGTATCCAAATAACAATCATAAAAAAAATTTATATGCTCTTCTTTAATATCATCTCCATTAAGTAATTTTACAGTTAAATTATTATTTTTAATACATAGTCTTTCTCGTTTTATGATTTTTCTTTTTCGTGAAGATAAATCTTTTAAGAATTCATCAAAATTTTTATATTCATTATTATTCCAATGAAACTGTATCCCTGATCTAATCATAATATTGTCAACATTTTTCCAATTAGAAGCATCATTAATAAAATTAAAATGAAGAGAAGAAACATTTATTTTTTTTGCCTCTTGTATAATATTATTAATTACCTGAACTTGTTTTTTCTTTTTATCTTTAACTGATCTATTTAAAACAATTCTATCACCAGTAACTGGTGTAAACGGTATTGCAGATTGAAGTTTAGGGTAATAGTTTATTCCATATCGATGATAAGCATCAGCCCAAGAATGATCAAAAATATATTCTCCAAACGAATGGTTCTTTATATAAAGAGGACATAGTGAGATAATTTTATCATTTTCTTGCTCTATGTAATGATATGGTTGCCAACCTGTTTTGGTATTTGCACTTTTACTTTTTTCTAATGCGTGAAGAAATTCATATTGTAAGAATGGATGATCATTGCCAACACATTCATTCCACTCTGATTTGCTAATATCACTTAATGAAGAGCAAAAAAAATATTCACTCATGTTGAGTATTTTATTTAATTTTTATTATCGCGTCGATTTCTACAGAAATATTAAAAGGAAGTGAGTTTGAACCAACTGCAAAACGAGCATGTCTTCCCTTATCACCGAAAATGCTAACTAATAAATCTGATGCTCCGTTTATAATTTTAGGTTGATCAGTAAAGTTTTCGTCACAATTTACAAAAGCTCCAAGCTTTAAGAAGGTGTCTAGCCTATCCCAATCCCCGTTTAAAGATGTTTTTAATGCTGAAACAATATTAATACAGCAAAGTTCTGCTGCTTTAATTCCTTCTTCCTCTGATATTTCTTTCCCCACTTTTCCACTGTAAACTATTTTTCCATCAACTACTGGTCCCTGCCCTGATACATAAACTGTATTATCGGCAACTTTAAAGGGCACATAATTTGCCATTGGCGTTGGCATTTCTGGTATTATTAAATCTAATTTCTTGATATTTTCTTCAAAGATGTGCATTAATATATATATAAAACATTTTGAGTGAAGGTAAAGAAAACAAATATGAATAAATTTCAAAAATTATTTATTTTCATATTTATATTCTCATTATTATTAAAAGGGGGGATTTCAATGGCAGATGAAAATAAGGATATTATTCATATGACGCTTAAAGATGGTATTGTTGTTATAGAGACAAAACCAGACGTGGCACCAAAACATGTAAAACAAATCAAACAACTTATAGAAGAGGGACAGTATGATGGCGTCGTTTTTCATAGAGTAATTGATGGATTTATGGCTCAAACTGGAGACGTAGAATTTGGAAATTCAAATAAAGATGACTTCAATTTATCAAGAGCAGGAACTGGTGGATCAAATCTTCCTGATATAGAAGCAGAATTTTCTTCAGAAAATCATGGAAGAGGAGCAGTATCAATGGCTAGAGCACAAAATCCTAATAGTGCAAATAGCCAATTTTTTATTTGTTTTGATGATTGTTCATTTTTAGATGGTCAATATACTGTTTGGGCTCAAGTTACTCAAGGTATGGAATATGTTGATAATATCACAAGAGGTGAGCCGCCTGCTGATCCAGATAAAATTATTAAAATGGAGATTGTAAAATAATTAGATGTTTGTTGCTGACTTGCATAATGATCTTGTGCAAAGAGTTATTGAAGGTGAAGATGTTACAAAACTTACTCCTCATGGACATACGGACATACCTAGGTTACTAAAATCAGAAATTGATCTACAAATTTTAATCATTTGGGTCTCAAGCAACGCTAAAGAGCCAAATTTTTTTAAGAGAGCTAATAAAATGTATGATGAGATTGAAAGAATTTCATCTCATAAAAAAATTATCATTACCAAAAAACTCTCAGATATTAATGAAGCAATAGATAAAAATAAGTTAATGCTACCAATTTCAATGGAAGGTGGAGAGGGGTTGGAAAATAATATCAATAATTTATATCACTTTATTGATAGAGGTCTTTTCTATTTTGGCCCCACTTGGAATCACTCTTTGGATTGGGTTTCATCAAATTATGACGAGACATACAATTCTTCAAAACTTAGAAGCCATGGGTTAAACGAATTTGGGAAAGAGGTTATTTCTATTTGCCAAGATAATAATGTACTAGTTGATGTTTCTCACATTGGAGAGAAAAGTTTTTGGGACATAGCATCAATAAGCACAAAACCTTTTATAGCCTCGCATTCTAGTGTGTATAATTTGTGTCCCCATTTTCGTAATTTAAAAGATGATCAAATTGAAGCTATCAAAAAAGTAAAAGGTTTGATTGGTCTTAATCCATATCCTTTCTTTATTGATAAATCTTTTAAAGAAAGAGAAACCAAGGAAAGAAAAAAATATATTGATGAATTAAATTCTATTGAAAGAAAACATTCCAACAAAACATCTCAATGGATAGCAAAACAACATTTTCTTCAAAAAAAATTAGCGAATATATGTCCAAGTATTGAAATATTCGTCGATCATATTGAGTATATAATTAATAAAATAGGTATTGATTATGTAGGAATAGGCAGTGATTATGATGGTCTAGATTGTCTTCCAAATAAATGGAATGATTGTTTAGATCACATGATAATTCAAGAAAGTTTAGAAAAAAGAGGATATAAAAATACTGAAATTGAAAAAGTTATGGGAAAAAATATCCTAAGAGTTTTAGAAGAAATCGATAATTAACAAAGCACCAATTAAGACTAAAATTAATCCTGATATTTTTTGAATAATATGTTTTCTTTTCTGGAAAAAATCTCCCATTCCATAACTTGTTACTACAACTGAAACTAGAATATACCAAATCCCATCTATAACAGAAGCAGTGATGACAAGTATTGAGTGTGAAAAAAAGGAAGCATCTATTTTTACAAATTGTGAAAATACTGCTGAAAACCATATAAGGATTTTGGGATTTAAAATTGCTATAGAAAAACCTTGTAAGAATGAATTAATATTCTTTTGATTATTTATATGTTCAATTTCTTGATTTTTTTTAAAAAGAAACTGGAAGCCTATAAATAATAAAAATAGAATTCCAATAATTTGTATAAATTGAAAAAGTATTTCATTGGTTGTTAAAATAACTACAAGCCCAGTCACTGCAAAAACTGCGTACACACCCATACCAATCCCGTGACCAATAGAAGTCATGATGCCGGCATATCTATTAACTGTAATACTGTTTCTAATAATTAATGCTAAACTAGGTCCGGGAGACATTGCTCCAGCAACACATACGAAGGCAAATTGAAGCCAAAAGATAAAAGTCATTTAATTTTTTGTTAGAGATAAGTATTTTTTAACTGTTTTTTCTAAACCATATTCAAATGTATCACAGATCAAAGCATGACCTATAGAAACTTCTTCGATATCATTAATATTTTCTAAGAAAAATTTTAAATTTACCAAATTTAAATCATGGCCTGCATTTAATTTAATTTCAGGAAATTCTTTTTTTAAATATGTTGATACATCTATATAGGACTTTATGGCAGTATCTTTATTGTCTACAAAATTATGAGCATAATCGTATGTATAAAGTTCAACTCTATCAGTTTGTATAACTTCTAAATTTTCCAGTGTTTTAATTGATGGATTTATAAAAATTGAAACACGAATTTTATTTTTTTTAAATTCACTAACAATATCTCGAAGAAATTCTTTATTTTCATGACAATCCCAACCAAATGAAGAGGTCAATGCACCAGGTGGATCTGGCACTAATGTGACTTGATCTGGTTTAACCTCAATAACTTTTTTAACAAAAAAATCTGATGGATATCCTTCTATATTGAACTCTTTATTTTCAAATTTTGCCAATAAATTTTTTAATGGCTCAAGGTCAGAAAATTTCGCATGTCTTTCATCTGGGCGAGGGTGTACTGTAATTCCATCAGCACCAAAGTTTAAACATTTGTTACTAATATCAATCAAGTTTGGTAAGTCAGCACCTCTTGCATTTCTCACTAAAGCAAATTTATTCACATTTACACTTAAAGCTGTCATAATTTATTAATTTTTTTATTTTAACTTTACTTATTATTTTTATTTATCAATAACATCAAATTGAAAGGAGTAATATGAATAAATTTTATTTAATTGGAAAACTAAGTCCAGAATACGTTAAAGGATATATGAGTAATCCAGATCAAGATAGAGCTGCGATTGTTGGAAGTGCTGCTGAAAAAGCAGGAGGTAAATTACATAGTTTAGAATTTGTAAGAGGTGACTTTGACATGATTGCTACAGCAGAAGGCGATTATGAATCAATGCTTGCTATGAAGGTTACAGCTTTACAATCAGGAATGTTAAATGAATTAATCATTTTAGATACAAAATTTGATATGGTTAGTACTGTAAAAAAAGCAGCGGAAGCTTCTGGAACTTATAAAAAAACCTAAGAATTAATTTAAATTTTTTTTCCATATGTTTTAAGCATCCATTCATTAACTTTTGGATGCTTATATACTTCTTCTCTCAATTTATTTAATTTTTTGTATGGCTCTAATATATTAGTTGGTACACCATCTAAAAGTCCTGAACTTAACCATCCGAGTAATCTCCAAATTGCTAAATCAGCAATAGAAATTTTGTTACCAACAAAAAAATAAGACTCATTATTTTTCTTAAGTAAGTTTTCAAGAAACTGAAACCATTTTGGTAAATGTTTTGTCGCTAATATTTTTCTAGCTAATGCTAATCGTTTCTTCTCTTTATCTCTACCGGAGAGAGTTACAAGATAGTTAATGTCTTGAGCTGCTTCAATTATTTGATCAATTTGAGCTGCTTCAAGATCATCATTTTTTGGATATAAACCTGATAACTTTCCACAAAATCTAGCAATTGCTCCAGTTTGTGCAATTATTTTTCCATCAACATCTAATACTGGTAATTGCTTAAAAGGAGCTATTTGATTATTAGGTAATAATCCAGTTTCTTTCAAGTTATCTATTTCTTTTCCTTCTACTCTATAATCTTTGAATGGAACATCCCCAATAAATAGAGCTAATCTAGTCACTTCTGCTCTCCAGAAAGGTATTTTAAAATAGTATAACTTAATTTCCATATTGATTTTTTTATTATGTTCTATGATACATAGTTATGATCAAAAAAATAGATGTTTTCATTATCATCATTAATATTATTTTTTTTGCATATTATGCAATCCAACTTCTCGTATTTACTGATGAATTTGCAATAAATAACTTAGGTTTTTTTAATCACGCCGTTGCCGGCTTATCTGAAATAATTGGTATTATCTTTACCACATTTATCATAGCTTTATTAATTATAGTATTTAGAGGTCTTGAAAAACAACTTCCACTTATTTCTATAATTACCCTCTTTCAAATTTTAGCAGCACTAAACTTTTGGAGATATGTATTTACTGATAGTCCTGGGGAAACAAATCTTACTATCATAACTATAAATGCCTTATTTTTTTCAATTATGTCTTGTTTAAACTTAATCTTGATCTCAAAAAATATTAATGAAATATAAATTAATTTTATGGATATTAAAAATATTGATGATTTTTTAATAGGAGCTGTTGAAGATCTTCAAGTGCCTTCAATAGCTGCAATTATAGTTGATCAAGAAAAAATTTTATATGAAGGTTATTACGGTTTTAAAAATATTAATACGCTAGAAAAAATAAATCATAATACATTATTTAGAATTGCTTCAATGACTAAACCTATAACATCACTTTGTATTTTCCAATTAATAGAGAGGGGATTCATAAATCTAGAGACAAATATTGAAGATATTTCTGAAAAATATACAAATACACAAATTATAAATTCGCTTGAAGCAAATAATCCAATTTATACATATCCAACAAATAAAATAAAAATCAAACATCTATTAAATCATACTGCTGGTTATGGTTATGAGATTTGGGATAAAAAAATAAATGAATTAGTAAATTTAAAACTATTAAATTCTTTATTTGATGATGACTCAGGTTTCTTGAATGCTCCAATTTTATTCAATCCTGGTTCAGCTTGGAAATACGGTATTAATATTGATGTACTTGGTGATTTAGTTGAAAAGATTACTAACCAAAAACTGGGAACTTTCATGAATGAAAATATTTTTAAACAAATAAACATGACAAAAACAAGTTTTGATCTAACTAAAGAAGACTTTAAAAATATAGCAATTAAACACTCTAAAAATAAAAATAATGAATATTTTATTGATGATTATGAATTAGAATTTCATAATTCAAAAAAATCTAATCAGTTTCACGCAGGTGGAGGAGGTCTTATTTCCACACCAAGAGACTATTCAAAATTTATGCAAATATTTTTGAATCAAGGTAAATTAAACAATCAAACTTTTTTATGCGAAGAAAATTTTAAAAATATGACTACTAATCAAATAGGAAGTTTACATACAAATAAATTAAATAGTGTCATGCCTGAAATCTCAAATATTGCTGATTTCAATCCTGAAATACAAAAAAAATTTTCATATGGATTTATGATTAATACTGAAAAGACAAATGAAGGTAGACCAAAGAATAGTCTTTTTTGGACAGGACTTCTTAATACTTTCTTTTGGATTGACTTAGAAAATAAAATTGCCGCCTCTATTTTTATGCAAACAAATCCATATTTTAGTAAAGAATGTGTAGAAATTTTTAAAAATTTTGAGAGAAAGATATACAGTTAAATTAAAACTATTTTTAATTTAACATTTATCATGTTTCATTTCATTTTGTCTTATAGGCATCGAGTCAATTAAATTAAATAATCTTGGTAAAATTGAGTCATCAACACTGTAATCTTTTACATTGCCATCATAACCAATTAACCAGATTCCATTTTTATTCTTGATAAATTTTGGTATTATATAATCTTTATTTTTAAATTTCTCAAAAAATACTATTTGCAAATTTCTATCCTCAATTTCACATTTGTTATTCGAAATAAATTTTGTTGTTTTAATAAAAATCTGATCCCCATCATTTTGATAAGATATAAGAAGCAATCTTTTTTTCCAATTGAGTTCTGATATTTGTTTAGCCATTATTTCAAAATTTATAAATAAAATTAATATTATAAATATATATTTCATCAAGAGTGGTGCTGATACCGAGAATCGAACTTGGGTCTGACCGTTACCAACGGCCTGTAATAACCATTATACTATATCAGCTCAATTTATGTAATATCACAAAATTTTTTAATGAAAAGAAGTGTAATTAGCGGATACAAATCCGCTAACTTTATTTAACAAATAGTTTCTGTTTTTGCTCCAGCTATTATAGATGGCCCATCAATTACACCATGTTCTTTAGTAGTAAAGTTATCAAAGTTTTCATGAGTGGATAAAAATTCAAATATTGGACCATTTTTATATTTTTCCAGACTATCTTCATCTTTAAAAATATAAACTCCTCCATAAACATTATCATTTTCATCACCGATGAAGTATTTAGATATTAAACCTTCTACACTACGGAAATCCATCGCATCGATGTGGGCTTGAGCTTTAAAAGCATCCACCTCAAGTTCTTTCAAATTAAAGTTTATTATTAAAATTTTCATTAATTACCTCTTTCTAATCCCAGTTAGATTCTAGAACTCTAGACAAATTAAAGCCATGCCATGTAATACCATCAAAAAAATTTTTATGATTTGCCCACACACCATCTTGATCAAGTTTATCTTGAGCCTTACCATAATCTTTCATGCTTTGAAAACGTATACCAAATCCCCAATTGCTCTGTGACCCTCTAAGTGTACCAACAGTGCCTCCATTAGCTCCTGCATCCATCCAATATTTAAAAAATGTTTCTGAATCTTTTAGTATTAAATCTTCATCTTCATGACTAAAATTCCAGAATGCAAAACAATTTTTGACACCAGGATCTGGTTCCATATTATGTAATCTGGGAGTATAAAAATTCATTTTTTCCCATGATGTAATTTCAAAATACGGTTCCATTTCTTTTTGGAAGTCTTCATCATAACTAATTTTGTCATCAATTTCTCCAAAATGTTCATTATTATTAAAACCTGCAAAAAAAGTATAAAGACCAGTATCTCTACCAATATGATTTTGTAATGCGGTTCCTATTGATCCGTATTTTTCAAAATACTTTGTTGCCGTCTTATATGCATCAACAGCCTTAGATGCTGTAATTTTATAATCCCAATTTGCTACAATCATATTACCTCCTTTAAAGATTACAATTTTAAGGTATTATGAAAATATTAATGAAATATTAAAAATATTTAATTTTAACAATAACTTACTATGACTGTGGATAAAATTATACTTGGTTACTGGAGCACTAAAGGCTTAGGATCTACTTCTAGACAAATGATTATTTACGCTGGTGTTCCACTTATTTCAAAAATTTATAGACTGATACCAAAATTAGAAAATAATTCCCTAACTTATGATGGAAGTGAATGGCACGAAAAAGATAAAATTATTTTAAAGAAAAAAAATAGTTTAATCAATTTGCCTTATTTACAATTTCGTGAAGGGGGAAAAGAAATAATAATTGCTCAATCTATTACTTGCCTATCTTTTCTTGGTAAAAAATTTAATATGTTTGGAGAAAATTCTAAAGAAGAATTAGAATGTAATCAATTACTTCAAGAAACAGTTGATTTAAGGAATATAGTTACAAGATTTGCTTATACGCATTTTGAAAATGAAAATGATGAGTTAATTGAAGCATCAACTGTTTTTAATCAAGCATTTGAACATTCAAATGTAGGGAAGTTACAAAAATTTGAACATTGGCTTAATTTAAAAAGTAACGAAGAAACTAAACTATTTTTAATAGGTAATAATATTTCTTCACCTGATTTTAATTTGTTTGACACACTAGAACTTTATTATGAATTTTTGAAACATTATAAATTTGTAAAAAATATAAACTCTGATAATTTTTTTGAACAATTAGGATTTCCTTTAGTTTCTAAATTTTTTTTAAATTTTAAAACACTTCCTAAGATGCAAAAATATTTTGATTCAATATTATATCAGTTTCCTTTCACAAATAAATCCGCTAAGTTTGGATCTGGTAAAAATGGAATAACGTGGGATCATAAAAAAGAAATAGATTCAACACCTGATGAGATTGTTATTGATTGATAAAATTAAGTTGATAAAACTATATTTATGGAAGAAATAAATTTTTGGTTTTCAATTGGGAGTACATATACTTATTTAACTGTTAATAGATTGCATGAAGTAGCAAAAAGAGAAAATATTAAATTTAATTGGCATCCCTTTAGTGTAAGAAAGATTATGATGGATATGGATAACATTCCATTTACACCTCCAGCCAAAAAAATAAAATCAGATTACATGTGGAGAGATATTGAAAGACGCGCAAAATTTTATGGCTTTCAAGCTAAGGTTCCTGCACCATATCCTTTAAAAGAGTTCGATTTGGCAAATCAAATTGCAATTCTTGGAATGAATGAAGGATGGGGAGTAGATTATGTTTATAAAACATACCAAAGATGGTTCCAGAAAGGGAAAGAGCCAGCTACACAACCAAATTTAAATGAAATCTTTCAAGAATTAAACTTGGATCCTGATACTACAATAAAGAAAGCTAATGCACAGGAAATAAAAGATAAATATCTAAGCAATACTGAATATGCCTATAAAAAAGGAGTTTTTGGAAGTCCTACATTTGTATATGATGGCAAAGAAGTATTTTGGGGAGATGACAGACTTGAAGATTGCATTAAATGGATTAGGTTAAATGGTAAGTAATTTAATATGAAGTTCCTAAATTTTATTTTTCCAAAAGGTCAATGGTCGTTAACTAGAGTGGCAATACTATTTATAATATTTATGATCCTTGATTTTATTGTTGTTTATTACAAAATTATATAAGACTTAAAAATAGTGGCTAGTGATTTATTATTTTCTCTAAGAGATGTAGAAATCAAATTTGGCAAAAAAGTTATTTTCCAAGATCTAAATTTAAATTTACACAAGGGTGATATGATTGCGCTTGTTGGTAAAAATGGTGTTGGCAAAACAACACTTATGAAAACTATAAATGGTGATCAAGATTTAGATGCTGGCGAGTTATGGAATTATCCAAATCTAAAAGTTGGATATTTTAATCAGAAATTTGAAAAACTAGATAATAAAACCATTGAAGAGAATTTTTCAGATTTACTTAACGAACAAAATAAACATTTTGTTGATATATTTTGCAATAAACTAAATTTAGATAAATTTGCTAATGTTGAAGATCTTTCAGGTGGGCAAAAAAGAAAAGTTTATTTAATTAGATCTTTATTAAAAGACTCCGATGTTTTGTTATTAGATGAGCCAACCAATCATCTAGATTTGCAATGCATCGAATGGCTAGAAAGTTATTTACGCAACTTAAATAAGACAATTATATGTGTGAGTCATGATAGAGCTTTTTTAAGTAATTTTACCAATAAAGTATTTTGGATAGATAGGGGAAAATTACGAGTAAGTCCTAGGGGATTTAAAGATTTTGATAAATGGTCAGAGGAGTTACTAGATCAAGAATATAGAGAATTAAGAAATAGAAAGCAATTTGTTAATATTGAACTTGAGTGGGCAAATAAAGGAGTAAAGGCGAGAGTTAAGCGAAATGAAAAAAGATTAAAAAGAGCGAAAGAATTAAAAGCGCAATTAGAAAAAGATGAAGCTTCTTATAGAAGTGCAATTAAATCTTTAAGACCGCAAGTTTCTAAAAAATCTACTGATCAATCTAAATTTATTGCTGAACTTCAAGAAGTTTTTGTTAAATATCCAAATCAAAATGAATTTGTTTTTAAAAATTTATCTATTAAAATTTCAAAAAATGATCGTATTGGTCTTTTAGGTAATAATGGGAGTGGTAAATCAACTTTTCTTCGTACCATTCTTAATGAAATAAAAGTTACTAAAGGTAAAATAAAGCTCAAAAAAAATTTAGAATTTTCTTATTTTGATCAGATGCGTAATGATCTTAATGGCAGAAAATCTATTAAAGATATCTTAGTACCTTCTGGAGGAGATTATTTAAAAGTTCAGGGAAGAGATAGGCATGTCTGTAGTTATGTTAAAGATTTTCAGTTTGATCCTAAAAATGTCAATCATACTATACAAACATTATCAGGAGGAGAACAAAATAGATTACTTTTAGCAAAAGTATTAGCTAATCCGAAGACTGGACTTATATTAGATGAGCCAACAAATGATCTAGATTTAGAAACACTAGATCTATTAACTGAAATGTTATCAAATTATAATGGAACGTTATTAATAGTATCGCATGATCGAGATTTTTTAGATCAAACTGTAAATAAAATTCTACATTTCAAAGAAGATGGAAATGTATCATTATTTTTTGGAGGGTATAGTGATTTTTTAAAATCTGAAAATCAACAAATTGTAAAAAATAAAGAAACAAAAAAATCACATCCAGAAAATAACACAGCAAAAAATTCTAAACCTAAACTATCATATAAGTTTCAATATGAATTAGAGCAATTGCCAAAGCAAATAAAAAATATTCAACAAGAATTAGAAGATATTAAAAATGAATTGAAGGATACAAACTTATATTTGGAAAACTATGAACGCTATCAAGAAATAACTTCTAAAATGGAAGTTCTTAATAGTGATCTTAATACAAAAGAAAATCGATGGTATGAATTAATTAAAATGGAAGAAGGTTTAGTTAGTAATTGAGTGATTATTAATATGCGCTAGTATTATCGGATTTAGTATCTATATCTTTTATTTCTTTTAATAAACTTTCAGCATGAGATGTCATCATTCTAAAATCGGAAAGTAAAGTGGTAAATTGAAAACCATATTCCATCATTTCTTTCATATACTTAACTGATCCATTATGAATTCCAGCAATTTTTCCTTTTTCTTTTGCTTTTTTTGCAATCATTTTAATGTTTGAAAATACCGGATCTTCACGAACATCAAATTTAGGTGGCAAACCATATGAAGAACTCATATCTGCAGGCCCAATATAAATACCAGTTAAGTTTGGAACTGAAAGAATGGCATCTAAATTTTCGACTGCCTCTTTTGTTTCAACCATTGCTAAACTTACTATGTTGTTATTCGCATGCTTATGGTAATCTGATCCATATGCAACCTGAGCTCTCATTGGACCAAAACTTCTTTGTCCAATAGGGGGGTAATAACAATATGAAACGAACTTTTCGCAGTCCTCTTTTGTATTAATCATTGGTGCAATAATACCCTGCACTCCAAGATCTAACATTTTCATAATAATTCCAGGTTCATTCCAAGGAACTCTTGTCATCGGAACAGTATTACTATTTGATAATCCCTGAACCATCGCAATAGCAGTTGAATAGTCATTTTGACCATGTTGCATATCAATTGTAACAGAATCCCATCCCATTTTTCCAAATGCTTCAGCTGTAAAAGAATTAGGAATTGATAGCCATGCATTTATAGATGCTTCATTTTTCTCCCATATGTCAAAGAGTGTGTTTTTCATAAAAATTTATTATTATTATTATTATTATATTTAAATATAATTACTATTAAAATTAACTCGTAAATATGTAATTCTCAAACTTTAGAGGTATTTTGCCCTACTAAATACAATCAACTTGCAGTGATTTAAAAATTCTTTAATGTAATATTATTAAATGGAGGAATTATGATTAGAACATTAATAAGTTTTGTATCTGTAATTATTTTATCTACTTCTTTTTCTGCACTAGCAAAAACTAAGGTAACTTGGTCGATGGAATCAAATGCAGATAGAGATCCAATAATGATTGAAAAATTACAAAATGCTTATAACAATTCTCAAGGCAATTATGAACTCGTTATCGAATTTGAAGATAATGAAACAAGATTAACTTCAATGAGAACTGCTATGATTGGCGGTATGGGTCCTGATATCGTCGAGACTCCTGGTCCATCTTATGTGAAAGAGTATCATGCAGCTGGTATGTTAGAAAATTTAGATTCATACGCTGCAGAATTTGGCTGGAAAGACAAGATGATACCTTGGGCTTATAGTTCAGGAGTTTTCGAAGGAAGTTTATACGCAATTCCAAAAACACATGAATCAATGGTTATGCTTTATAATAAAACTTTATTTGAAGAAAATAATTGGAAAGTACCAACAACATTAGAAGAATTAGAAGATGTTGCTGGCAAAATTAAAGCTAAAGGTATGAACGTATTTTCATATGGATCAGATGGATGGCAACCTACTCATGAACACCTTGTAGGAATTTATTTAAATAACTATGCAGGTCCTCAAGCTGTATATGAAGCAATAATTGGTGAAAGAGAATGGACAGATCCTGTTTTTGTTGAAGCTCTTGAGTTACTTAAAAAACATATGGTTGATGAGGGATATTGGTCTGGAAGTCTAGAAAATTATTATGCTATTGGATGGGATGATTTCCATGCTCAATTTGCTAATAGAGGGGCAGCCATGATGACAATTGGTACTTGGACTTTTCAAGCAACACAATTAGGTATTGGTGCGAGCGATGATGAGTGGGGTTGGGCTCCACTTCCATCTCTATCTTCGCAATCTCCAGATCCTAATTTTATGATTGCAATTGGTACAACTATGTCAGTTAATGCAAATGGTAAAAATAAAGATGGTGCGATAGATGTTTTAAACTGGATAATGAGTAACAAAGACAAAGTTCTTGATATTGCTAAAGATTTTGAATTTGGAGAAATGGTAGTTCCATTAACTCTATCTAGTAGTGATATTCCAACTGATATTGCTCCTCAAGTTCAAGATTATCTAAGCGAATATGCAAGAATTACTGGCGAAGGTAATTATGGATATTGTACTTGGACTTTTTGGCCTGCTGACCCTGGTGTTCATATTTGGAAAGATATGGAAGTAGTATGGGCTGGCGATATATCAGTTGAAGATTTCTTATATGATCATCAAAAGATGTGGGATAAAGCTAGAAAGAATGGCGACACTTTACCAGTTCCATTAAGAAACTAAAATAAATATAAAACAGTGAAGCTTCAAAGCTTCACTGTATCTAAAAATGAAAATATTTTCTAACAAAAATTTTGTTGCTTGGTATTTTGTCTTTCCTGTTGCATTCATTCATTTATTTGTAATAGGTATTCCATCACTAGCGAGTTTAGCTTTATGTTTAACTGACTGGAGAGGACTTGGTGAAATAAATTATATTGGTTTTGAAAATTTTATAGAACTATTTGATGATAGATATCTTAAAAAAGCAATTATAAATAATGTAATCTGGACTATTGCTTTCCTAACTGTTCCAGTCGGAATTGCATTAACTTGTGCTTATCTGCTTACAGGAATTAAAAGAGGCCAAATGTTTTTTCGACTTGCTTTCTTTTTTCCTTACATGCTCGCAAGTGTAATTAATTGTCAAATTTGGAAATATTTATTTCACCCAATTCATGGTCTTGGTGGTTTTTTTGAGAGGATTGGTTGGGATTTATTAGCAGTATCTCCATTTACAATGAAATCAACTTCTCTATTTGCAGTAGCATTTGTTGATGGTTGGCATTTCTGGGGATTCCTTGTTGTTATATATTTAACAGGTATGTATCAAGTTGATAATCATCTTTACGAAGCTGCAGATATTGAGGGTGCAACAAAATTTCAAAAATTTAGATACATAACGTTACCAATGATAAGACCAGTATTTGTTTTTAGTATCATGATTATAATTATTTGGTCTGTTCCAGTATTTGATTATGTATATATTTTAACAGGTGGTGGTCCTGCATACAGTTCAGAAGTAATAGCAAACTATATGTATTCTCAAGCATTTGAGAGATTTGATGTTGGATACTCTTCTGCAATAGGAACACTAATGTTTTTTTATGTTATGATTATAGTTGCTTTGTTTGGTCTTTTTAGAAAAGCTGGGTGGGATATATAATGATAGTTGCAAAATATAGAAGTAGAGAGGTGATATCCAATTATATAATTCTTATTATATTTGCTTTAATAGCAATTCTTCCATTAGCTGTTCTTATTTTTAACTCAATTAAGCCTCAAATGGAGTTTGGCGTTAATCCACTTGGACCTCCAAGTGAAATAAGATTTGAAAATTTTAGTGAAGCTTGGGTTAAGGGAGAATATGCCAAAGTTTTTTTTAATTCTTTAAAGTTAGTTACTGGATCAGTATTTTTGTGTCTTGCTGTTTCACTAGCAGCTGGATTTAGTCTTGCAAAGTTAAACCCTAAAGGCTCTGCAATAATTGCTGTTTATCTTTTAGTTGGTATAAGTATTCCTGCACAACTTTATATCGTGCCTTTGTTCTTATTATGGAAGGAGATACATCTTTTAAATACGCATATAGGATTGATTATAATCTACACAGCTTTAAATGCACCATTCGCAACTTTCTTAATTAGATCATATATGATTAGATTGCCAGATGAGCTATTTGAGGCCGCACGACTTGATGGAGCTAATACTTTTCAACTTTTTTTTAGAGTTGCGCTACCTCTTTCATGGCCAGTTATTTTAACTGCAGGATTAATAATATCTCTTGCAGTTTGGAATGAATTTTTATTTGCTTTAACTTTTATTAGTGAAGAAGGCTTTAAACCAATGGCTACTATATTATTTGCATTTCAGTGGAGATTTGAAAATAACTATGCACTTCAAAGTGCATCAGCGATAATGATGGTTGCACCTGTGGCAATTCTTTTCATGCTATTTCAAAGGAGATTTATTTCTGGATTAACTAGTGGAGGATTAAAAGGTTAAATGGCTTATAAGTTAGACAAAAATTATGAAGAAAAAGTTTATGCAGGTGTTTTGGGAAAAATTATAGGTGTCTTTCTTGGCAGACCATTTGAAAATTGGTCTTATGAAAGAATAATGAAGGAATTGGGACCTATTAATTATTATGTAAATGATAAATTAGATTTTCCACTACCAGTCTCCGATGATGATATTACAGGTACCTTTACTTTTTTACGTGCTTTTAGAGAATGTAATTATAATAAAAATATCACTGCCAAAGATATAGGTAAAACATGGTTGAATAATATTATTGAAGATAAAACAATACTGTGGTGGGGTGGAAAAGGACATTCAGCAGAAGATACAGCTTTCCAAAATCTGAAACAAGGCATAGACGCACCAAAAAGTGGATCCATTCAGACTAACGGTAAAGTTATCGCTGAACAAATTGGAGCACAAATATTTATTGATGGTTGGGCAATGGTATCACCTGGTGATCCAGAAAAAGCAGCACATTATGCAAAACTAGCTGCAAGTGTCAGTCATGATGGAGAAGCGATTTATGGTGCTCAAGTAGTAGCTGCTTTAGAGTCAATGGCATTTATAGAAAATGATTTAACAAAGTTGGTTGAGCAAGCTAAAAAATTTATCCCAAAAAAATCAGTAATATTTAAATTAATATCTGACATACAAGAATGGAGTTCTGGAAATTTAGGATGGGAGCAGGCAAGGGAAAAAATTGTCGAGAATTATGGTTATGATAAATATTTAGGTAATTGTCATATGGTGCCTAATCATGCATTAATAATTATGGCTTTATTATTTGGTGATGATGATTTTCAAAAAACAATGATGATTGTTAATACTGCCGGTTGGGATACAGATTGTAATTCTGGTAATGTGGGATGTATCTTAGGAATAAAAAATGGAATTGATGGTCTTAAAAAAGGACCTGATTATTTGTCACCTATTAATGACATACTATATTGCCCATCTGCTTCAGGAGGTGAAACTCTCACCGATGCATTATCAGAAACTTATAAAATAATTAATACAACAAGAAAAATCAATGGACTTGATGAAATATTACCTAAAAATGGAGCTAGATTTCATTTTGATATTAAGGATTCTACACAAGGTTGGAGAACTGTAAATGGTGATCAATTTTGTGAAACAAAAATAAGTAACATTGAGTATAAATCTAATATAGGTGAAAGAGCTCTTAAGATTTCTTATAAGAATCTCTTAGTAGATCAGATTGCAGAAGTTTATGTCGAGACTTTTTTTCCTGAAGTTATTCTTGAATTAGAGGGAAAAAAAAGAGAAGATTTTTTTCATTATGATTACATTTCTTGCCCTACAATTTTTTCTGGACAAAAAGTAAAAATTGAAATTGAAAACACTTCAACCCATGAAGTATCAATTGCATTATTTTCTAAACATTGGGGTGAAGATGACAAGCTAGAAAAAATTACTTCAGATATTTTTGAATTAAATAGAAATGAAAAAAAAGAAATATCTTGGCAAGTTCCAAGTACTGACGCAAATCCGATTGGCCAAATTGGAATAGATATTATGTCAAAAAATAATCAATCTGGAGAACTTATCCTTAATTATGTTAATTTTGAAGGAGAGCCAAAACAAATATTTAAAAGACCTGAGCACATCGAAAGTTATAAAAGAGGTATAGAAAAAAAAGAAGGTTACTATGGTCAAATCTGGAGAAATGCTTGGGTACAAACTTTAGATAAATGGGAAGAAAGAGGAAAGAATTTTAGAATATGTCAGAACATTGGCAGGGAAATTCTATTTACAGGAACTGATTTATGGAAAGATTATTCAGTTTCGTCAAATATTCTTTTACAGTCATGTAGCTCCGGTGGACTAGTCTCAAGAGCCCAGGGAGTTAAAAAATACTACACTCTAGAAATTTGTAGAGATAATAAATTGAGAATAGGTAAGATGAATAATGATTATACAACACTTAAAGAAGTAGATTTTGAAGTAGAATTTTTTAAGGAGTATAATATGAAAATGACTGTTCAAAAAAATAAAATTATAGGACAAATAAATGATAAAACTCTTATTGAAATTGAAGATAATGATAATCCGTTACTTAATGGAGGTTCTGGTTTAGTTGTTGAAAATGGAACTTTGGTTACAGACCAAGTAATGCTAAGTTAAAAATGAAATTTAGAAAATTTGGCTCTCTTGATTGGAATGTTTCTGAAATAGGTTTAGGCTGTTGGCAGATTGGGGCCGATTGGGGTAATGTAAGTGAAGAGAAGGCAAATGAGGTATTACAATCGTCATATGAAAATGGAGTAAATTTTTTTGATACAGCTGATGTTTATGGTGATGGCAGAAGTGAAAAATTTGTGGGAAATTTTATAAATTCTATTTCTGAAAGAATTTATGTAGCAACAAAAGCTGGTAGACGTATTAACCCACACGTTGCAAATGGTTATTATGATAAAGATTTGATGGAGTCATTTGTAGACCGATCATTATCAAATCTAAATATTGAAACTATCGATCTTTTACAAATGCATTGTCCTCCAACAGAAGTTTATTCATCAGATCATACTTTTGAAATGTTAGATTATTTAGTAGGTAAAGGAAAAATACAAAATTACGGTTTTAGCGTTGAAACAGTTGATCAAGCATTAGAATGTATAAAAAAACCTCAAACAAAGTCTATTCAAGTTATATTTAATATTTTTAGACAAAAACCTGCAGAAGAATTATTTAAAATAGCAAAAGAAAAAATAGTAGCAATCATAGTTAGAGTCCCTCTTGCTAGCGGTTTGTTATCAGGAAAATTTGATAAAAATTCTTCCTTTGCCTCTGATGATCATCGAAATTATAATATCAACGGTGATGCATTTGATGTTGGTGAAACATTCTCTGGGGTCAATTATTCAAAAGCTTTGGAAGCAGTCGAAGAACTTAAAAATATAATTCCAAATGAAGTAACTCTTTCTCAATTATCTCTTAAATGGATTTTAATGCATGAGGCTGTGAGTGTTGTAATTCCAGGGGCAAAAAATAAAGATCATGTTGATCTAAATACTGCCTCCAGTGAAATTAAAGAAATTTCTTCGTTGATGAATGAAATAAGTGATATCTATACAAAATATTTCTATGATGATGTACATCATCGTTGGTAATAAATTTTGTTAGAAGAAACTAAGATATTTAGAAGAGCAACTTTAGCTTCAATAATAACATCAAGTTACCCTATGATTGTTGTTGGGTGTTACTTTGGCATTACACCATGGAATATGAATAGGTTATCAATTGATGAAACTGATTTGAGTTTTTCAATATTAATTTTTGGGATTTTTTTTGTATTATCAAACCAAATTGCTGGAAGAATACTTGTGCCAAAATATGGAACAAAGCTAGTAATGTCTTTAGCTTTTCCACTTATTACTTTTTCTACTTTACTATCAATTATATCTTCATCCTATTTTTATTTTTTATTAACTTTTATTCCAGCTGGAATTGGATGGGGTGCTTCTGGACCAATTGGAGGAATACATTGTCAACTAATTGAAAAGCATTTTAAGAAAATTATTACTCCTTATTACGCGATGGGTTTCAACATTGGTATTCTTGTTGGTGGTGGTTTAGCTGGTATAATTATGCGGTATAGCTTTGAGCCATTTATGTTTTTTCTTGTTTTATCTTTTTCTTCAATTTTAGTTGCATTATTAGTTCTTCATTTGGGATTACCTAGTAATTTAGATTTCAAAGGTAAAGGAGAAAAATTTAAAATTCCAGAATCAAATGTTCTTATATTTGGGTTCTTATTATTTTTTGTTTTCGGGTCTGGCGGTATTATAATGGACTGGTCTACATTATGGCTATCAAAAGATTTAAATGCCCCTCTTTATCTTGCAAGTATGGGATTAATATTTTTTAGTATTGGGGGTATTTTAGCAAATTTATTCTCTAACTATTTAATTGATTTATTTACTGAAAAAGTTGTAGGTTGTCATTTTGTAATGATTGGAGCATCAATAATGCTTCTGTCTTTATTAACAAACAATTTTTATATTATACTAGGTGTCTTATGTATTTATGGATTTGCTATAGCAAACTTGGTTCCTATAGTTATTCGTCAAGCTGTTAAGCAGTCTAACGAGAGTATTCCAATGACTGTAACTAATCTCATAACTATTGGATTATCTTCTACAATGATTATGCCAGCAGCAATTGGTTTTCTTGCAGAAACATTTTCCCTAACTTTAAATATGTATTTACTATCTATTATTGTATTTACTTCTGGATTTGTTTTTTTACTTAAGTTTAAATAAAATTAATGAATAAATTAAAAATATCTCAAGTTCAATTTCAAGCAAGTCATATTCCTACTTTAAATGCAGAGATTCTTGAGAAAAGTTTTAATAATATTTTAAAATTTAAGCCTCACTTAATTTGTACACCAGAATGCTCAAACATTATTACTAATAATAAAAATTATTTAATATCAAATGCACCGTATCAAAACACCTGTCCAGTATTGAAAATGGCAAAAGATTTTGCTAAAAAAAATAAAGTTACCATCAATCTAGGCTCTTTACTTTTAAAAGTTAAAAATCAAAGAAAGCTTGTGAATAGATCTTATTTCATAAATAATAATGGCGTTATAGAAAAAACGTATAATAAGATTCATATGTTTGATGTCAAAATTAATAAAAAAGAAAAACATCAAGAGTCATCTTTGTTTCAAGCTGGTATTAAAATAACTTATGCAAAAATTAATAATATTAAATTAGGAATGACAATTTGTTATGATTTACGATTTCCTTCTTTATACAGGAAGCTTGCCAAAAAAGATTGTGCAATTATTTTAGTTCCAGCTGCATTTACAAGACCTACAGGGAAAGATCATTGGGAAATTTTAAATCGATCAAGAGCTATAGAAAATAATGTATTTATTGTAGCAACAGGAATGTGTGGAAATCATCATATGAATAGAAAAACTTATGGACATTCTCTCTTAGTTGATCCTTGGGGTAAGATTGTAAATATTACCAAAAATAAACCTTCTATATTAAACTCAACAATCAATCTTTTAGAGGTAAAAAAAATAAGAAAAAAAATTCCCTCCTTAAAATATGAGTAATTTTAAATCTTTGGTCTCGGGTGTTGGTAATTTAATTAAAACAACAAAATACTATGATGATTGGTCAGAAAATTACGATAAGACATTGAAGTTATGGAATTATCAAGCACCTAAAAAAAGCATAAAATTTTTAAAAGAAACAATTAATACAAAACCAAAAAATATTTTAGATTTAGCTTGTGGGACTGGTTTATTTGGTACTGAGTTAAAAAAAATTTATCCAAAAAGTAACATTTATGGCTCAGATATTTCAAAAAAAAGCTTAAAAATTTCATCTGGTAAAAAAATTTATAAAAAATTACAAATAAAAAACTTTGAACAATTGCATAATTATAAAATAAAATTTGATCTTATTTCTCTAATAGGTTCTATGACATATTGTAAAAACTTTGATAAACTTTTTGCCAATATTAATAAAAATATTAAAAATAATGGTTTAGTATTATTTACACATAGAATTGATTTATGGCAGCAGCAGGATTTTTTAAGTATTTTAAAAAAACATTTAAAGTCATTAAAAATCATTAAAATTTCTAGACCTTTAAATTATTTACCTTTGAATAAAGATTTTAAAAACAAAATAAAAATCAAAATTGTTTTATTACAAAAATAATAAAAATTTAGGCTTTTTAATTAAAAAAATTGAGCCAAAACCGAGAATCGGGTATTTATAAATTAGGTTTATTTTCTATCCATAAACCATAGATGAAAAGAAGGGGTATTTCGCCGTGTCCCTTCTTTTTTTATACACTAGATAAAATTGATTTGGCAATAAATTAAATTTATTTTTTTGAGTTAAAATTATCCATTTTTCTAAGTGTCTTTTCGCTAACATGATGCTCTATTCCTTCAGCATCTTCAGAGGCCGTATTTTTGTCTAAACCAAGATTTAGTAAAAAATTGTATACTATATTATGCCTTTTTTTTGATTCACTTGCTATTTTTTGACCTTTAAAAGTCAAAAAAATTGATCGATAAGGTTCTCTTTTAATGTAACCCTGTGTTTGTAATCTTTGTATTGTTTTATTTGCTGTGGCTTGCGCAATACCCAAACTTTCAGCAATATCAACGATACGAGCTTCACCTTTGGAATTTAAAAGTTCTGCAATTAGTTCTAAATAATCTTCAGTATTTTCTGTTTTATGAGCATTTCTGACTTTGCTGAATGACATCCTTTTTTTTAACATAATAATCAATAAAAATTAACAGAAAATGTAGCCATAGCTATATTTATTAGCTATATATACATTTTATGAATGCGCTAATTAACGCTATTAATGAAAAAACCAAAATCATTCTTGAGAATGATGGAAGGTTACTAAAGAAATCTTTCTTTGGTCTATTACTACTTTCACTTGTTTTTCAGGGGGGTGAATTTGGTGAAGTTATACGATCATCAATGATAGATGCTTATATTCAGGTTTCAGTTTTTGTAGGATTTACTCTTTTTGTATTTATTGGCTTAGATAGTTTAACAAAATTTGATGTAAAGAATTTTCTATCTAAAACTCAAAAGTTCCATGTTGGTATAGCAGCATTTTTAGGTGCAATACCTGGATGTGGTGGAGCCATAATAGTAGTCACACAATATATTCAGGGTCGCATCTCTTTTGGCTCCTTGGTCGCTGTATTAACAGCTACAATGGGTGATGCAGCATTCTTAATTCTTGCTATTGAACCAACAACTGGACTTTTAATATTTGGAATTGGAATAATTGTTGGTTCAATATCTGGATATATAATAGATTTGATCCATGGGATAAACTTTATGCAGACAGAAACAAAAATAAAAGTCGAATTTGAAAAAATAAATAAAACATTTGTATCGAATTTTAATTTCTTTTGGCTTTTTTTATTTATTCCTGGTTTTATTTTAGGTATTCTAGCTGCATTCCAGATAGAATTTGTTTCACCAATTTATAATTCACTTTTAGTTTTCATTGCTTCTGCTGGAGCAATACTTTCAATATTCATGTGGTCATTAAATCCTTTAAGTGATTTTCAATGTTCTACTGATAAAAGCAGGGGGTTATTATCAAGAGTAGTAGATACCACTAATTTTGTAACTACCTGGGTAATTAGCGGTTTCCTTGTTTTTGAAATTTTTATGTATTTTACAAGTTTGGATTTAAAAATATTTTTTGATTTATGGCTACCTTTTGTTCCATTAGTAGCGATACTATTTGGTTTCTTACCTGGTTGCGGACCACAAGTTGTCGTAGCAACTTTTTATCTAAATGGCTATATCCCTCTTTCTGCGGAATTAGGTAATGCGATTTCAAATGATGGTGATGCCTTATTTCCAGCAATAGCTCTTGCACCAAAAGCTGCAATTTTAGCTACACTTTATAGCGCAATACCAGCATTAGTTGTTGCTTATGGATATTTTTATCTTTTTGAGTAAAATTGAAAAAAAATTTACCATCTAAAATTTGCATTGTTTGTAATAAACCATTCACTTGGAGAAAAAAATGGGAAAGAGATTGGAAAAATGTTTTATATTGTTCTAAGAAATGTTCAAAAAATACTTTAAATAAAAAAGTAATAAATAAATCTTATTTGTGACAGATAAATTAAATAAAGAAAAAAAAATAATTCATCCAAAAGATGATACAAAAAAAGATTTGCGTTTAACAAGATTAAAAAGATTAGAAAAACAACTAAAGTCAAATATTTTTAAAAGAAAAAAAGCTATAAACAAGAATGGATAAATTAATAATAAAGGGAAATGCTAAAATTTCAGGCTCAGTTAATGTTCACGGCTCAAAAAATGCTGCATTACCAATAATTGTATCATCTCTTTTGTCTGAGAATATTGTAAAACTTTCAAATGTCCCTAATGTGGTTGATGTATTAAATTTAATTAAATTACTAAAAAATTATGGTGTTAAAATTGAATATAAAAAAGACAAACTAAAAATAAATCCAAAAAAAATTAAAAATTTATCAGCAGATTATGATGTTGTGAGAAAAATGAGGGCGTCTATTTTAATTCTAGGACCTCTACTCTCTCGATTTGGTGAGGCTAGAATATCTTTACCAGGTGGATGTGCCATTGGAACTAGACCAATAGACATACATCTTGCTGGTTTATCAAAATTGGGAGCTAATTTTGAAATTCAAAATGGATTTGTTGTTGGTAGTGTTAAATCACAATTGATTGGAAATAAAATTAAATTACCTTTTCCAAGTGTAGGAGCTACTGAAAATATTCTAATGGCTTCAGTATTGGCAAAAGGTGAAACTAAGATTTTAAATGCTGCAAGAGAACCAGAAATAGAAGATTTATCAAATTGCCTTATAAAAATGGGTGCAAAAATAGAAGGTCAAGGAACAAAAACTATTTCGGTACAGGGTGTTACAAATTTAAATAAAGTAGAGCATAGGATAATTTCTGATAGAATTGTAGCTGGAACATATATAATTGCAGCCTTGATATTAAATTCAAGTTTAGAAATCAAAAATTTTAATACTGTTTATTTGAAATCTTTAATTAATATTTTAAAAAAAATGGGTGCAAAATTAAAAGTAAGTAAAAATTCAATAAAAGTTTTTAAAGCATCAAAATTAAAATCTACTAGTCTTTCAACAAGTCCATATCCAGGTTTCCCTACGGATTTACAAGCACAGTTAATGTCTCTTATGTGTATCTCTGATGGAAAGTCAAAAATTAAAGAAAAAATTTTTGAAAATAGATTTATGCATGTTCCTGAACTGAATCGACTAGGTGCAAATATTACAGTGGAAAAAGACACCGCTACAATAATAGGTAATCAAACATTTAGAGGAGCGCAGGTAATGGCTAGTGATTTACGAGCTAGTATAAGTTTAGTTTTAGCTGCTATGAATGCAAATGGTCAAACAACACTAAATCGTGTCTATCATCTTGACAGAGGGTATGAAAATATTGAAAAAACATTAGGTAGTTTGGGAGTAAAAATAAAAAGAAAGAAAAACTAACTTTTTCTAGTTTTTTCTTTGATCACAATATAAAAGCCTGCAATTTATGAGCAAAATAGTTATTGCAGTACCAAGAGGAAGAATAACAAAAGAATGTAAAAACTTGTTACTTAAAACAAGTTTTGCTCCTGATCCTCTACTATTTGATAAAGATACAAGAAAGTTAACTTTTAAATCTAAGAAAAGAAACATTGAGTATATTAAAGTGAGAGCCTTTGATGCATGTACATTTGTTGCATTTGGAGCTGCGCAAATTGGAATAGCTGGCGAGGATGTTATTAGTGAATTTGATTACTCAGAAATATATGCTCCGCTTGATTTAAATATTGGTCATTGTCGAATTTCTGTAGCTGCTCTGAAATCTTTATTAAAAAAAGAGGATCCAGAAACCTGGAGCAATATAAGAATTGCTACTAAATACCCAAATATCACTAAAAAATTTTTTTATAATAAGGGAATACAGGTAGAAATTATCAAACTAAGTGGCTCAATGGAATTAGCCCCCTCTTTAAATATGTGTAGGAGAATTGTAGATTTAGTTTCTACAGGAAAAACATTAAAAGAAAATGGCTTGACTGAAATTGAAGAAATAATGAAAATTCAATCTAAATTAATTGTCAATAGATCAGCTTACAAGACAAATATGAATGAGGTTTCAAAAATTATTTCTGAAATAGGTAATTTTATAAAATGAAAATAATAAAATTTAACAAAAATTTTTATAACCTACTTCAAATAAAAATTGAAAAAAGAAATTCATTATCAAGTAAATCAATTCAAGTTGATGTAAAAAAAATTATTAATGATGTAAAAAAAAATGGTGATAAATCTCTAATTAAATACGCTGCAAAATTTGATAAAGTTAAAATTAGTAAAAATGATCTTAGTTTAGATTTATCTAAAATAAAAATACAATCTAAGGTTGAGCCTCAAATATTTAATAGTTTTAAAAAAGCTATAAAAAATATTTCATCATTTCATAAACAGCAATTACCTAAAAATATTGTCTTTACTAATAATGGTGCAATATTGAAATCTGTATGGAAGCCTATTGATTCAGTTGGTTTGTACGTACCTGGAGGAAAGGCTTTTTATCCCTCATCTTTAATTATGAACGCAGTACCAGCAATCATAGCTGGAGTTAAAAGGATTGTTTGTATAACTCCACCTACTAAAACAATTAATCCTTACTTTATAAAACTAATAAAAGAATTAGGTATTAAAGAAACATATTTTATAGGAGGTGCTCAAGCTATTAGTGCGCTAACATTTGGTACTCAAACAATTAAACCAGTAAATAAAATATTTGGTCCTGGAAATGCTTATGTTGCAGAAGCTAAAAAGCAATTATATGGAAAAGTAGGAATAGATTTACTAGCAGGACCATCAGAAATAATTGTTGTTGCTAACAATAAAAATAATCCAGATTGGGTAGCCTCTGACTTAATAGCTCAAGCAGAGCATGATGAAAATGCACAGTCAATTTTAATTACGAACAATAAAGATTTTGCAACTAAAGTTTTAAATTCAATTAAAAAAATTAATAAAGATCTACCAAAAAAGAAAATAATTGAGAAAAGTTTGAAGAATAATGGAATTATTGCTTTGGTTGATAATATAGAACTTGCTTCAGAAATCATAAATTTTGTTGCACCAGAACATTTACACATACACATTTCTAATTATAAAAAATTATTATCAAAGATAAACAATGCTGGCGGTATTTTTTTAGGAGAGTATTCTGTTGAAGCTTTTGGTGATTACATTGTAGGAACTAATCATGTATTGCCTACATCAGGGGCTGCAAAATTTTCATCAGGGTTAGGTGTTTTAGATTTTATGAAAAGAAGCTCTGTTGTTGAGATGAATCAAAAATCTTTTAATACTCTTTCAGAGGATACGCAAAAAATGTCCGAGCTTGAAGGTTTAGATGGACATAAATTGTCAGTAAAAATTAGACAAAAGAAATAATATTAATTATAAGCTTATAAAAATATGCCAAAAGAAGGATCGATTGAATTTCAAGGAGTTGTCTTAGAACTTCTTCCAAATGCAATGTTTAAAGTAAAATTAGAAAATGATCATGAAATTCTAGCTCATTCATCAGGTAAAATGAGAAAAAATAGAATTAGAGTACTAGCTGGCGATAAAGTTACAGTAGAAATGACCCCATATGATTTAACTAAAGGCAGAATTACTTTTCGATGGAAGTAAAAAAATCTAAAAAAAATAATATCATTTCTCTAAAAAAAAAATCTAAATGCCCAACATGTAAAAAGGTTTCTAAAGAACCTTACATACCTTTTTGTTCAAAAAAATGTGCCAATCTAGATTTAATGAAATGGCTGACAGATGAACATGGGCTGCAAATAAAATCTGATTAAATATTCTATTTTTAATTGAATTTAATTATAAATACTTTATCTGATGTCTTGAGCCCAGGTAGCTCAGTTGGTAGAGCAAGGGACTGAAAATCCCTGTGTCGGTGGTTCGATTCCGCCCCTGGGCACCACTTTTTTTACTTTTTTTTGAAGGTAACTTTTCTACTTTTGCAAAGATAAACTACACAGCTTTTATTAGAGAAAAGTCTAATTTTTGATAATTTTTGGTTAGTTAATTAGGTCGTAAATGTTACCTTTTATCACCTTCGAAATATTTTGTTTTATTTACGCTATTTAATCCTACAATTCTTCAAAATTAGACTCTTAAAAAATTTGTGTTAAAGTGTTCTAATATGACTAAAAAAATTTTAGTTTTTTCAAATGGTGAAAAAATTGGAGATGGAATAATAAAATTACAACTTCTGCACGAAATTAAATCAAGACTTCCAGATTATGAATTATATTGGCTAACTAATAAGGGAAAAACTGTTTATTCAAGCACTCTCAAATTCATTGCAAGTAATTATATTGATGAGATACTTGATCAAGCAGACCTTAGTCCATTTTTTTGGAACAAAATATCAAAAAGATATAAATTGGAAAATGAAGCTTTTGATTATATTTTAGATACACAAAAATCTGTCATTAGAACTGTAGCATTAAAAAGAATAAAACATAAAAATTTTATTTCTGGTTCAGCTAATGGATTATTTTCTACTAAAAAAATCAAAGATATTAAAAAAAATCAATATTATCTAAACTATATTTTACATTTATTAGATTTAATAATTGCTAAAAATACAAAAAGTGATTTTAAAATTCCTATAAGTAAAGATCTTGAAAAATTAATTAGTGATAGTTTACCAAAAGATAAAAGTTGTGTAGGTATCGCACCTGGTGCAGGTGAAAAAAATAAGATTTGGCCTTTAGAGAACTACATCGAGTTATGTAATTATTTTGAAAGAAATAATAAGACTATAGTTTTTTTTATTGGACCTGATGAATTATATTTAAAAGAAAAATTAAAAGATCTTTACCCTAACTCCATATTTATTGAGGATCATATTACAGGACATCAAAATATAGAAATTATTATGGCTACAACTAAATATTTACAATTAGCCATATCAAACGATAGCGGTGTTAGTCATATGTTATCAACTGGGTATTGCCCATTAATTAAACTCTTTGGCCCAAAAGATTCTACAAAATTTACTCCTGAAAATCCAAATCTATTTTCTATATCTTCAAGTGATTTTAACTCAAAAAATATCAATAAAATACCTGTCTCAAGAGTAATCGAAGAGATAGAAAAAGTTCTGATTTAAAATTTCATGTATTAGAAGGTAGACAAGTATATTTTACATCATTACTTGTTTTATTTTATATGTTCAAATTTGATAAGCTCGTATTTGGAGATGCTGGGTGGGGTGATGAATTTCTTATAGCAACACTTATGACCCTAATAGTAAGCATTTTATCAATGGGTTTAGGTCTTTTTTTAGCAATTATTACAGTTTGGGCAAAAATAATTCAAAACAGAATAACTAGAATTATAGCAAACTTTTATACAACTGTAATTAGAGGTGTTCCTGAATTGTTAGTTATCTATTTAATCTTCTTTGGCGGCAATACCGTTGTTATGAGTATCGCTAAAGTTTTTGGATATAATAAATATATAGAATTAAACGCACTTACAATTGCAACAATAGCTATTGCCGTAATATCAGCAACATACTCTAGTGAAGTTTTAAGAGCTGCTTATTTATCTATATCTAAGGGTCAAATAGAAGCTGCAAGAGCACTTGGCATGAATAAGTTTAGTATTTTTTTTAAAGTAATCTCACCTCAAGTAATTAGACACGCCTTGCCAGGAATTGGTAATGTTTGGCAGATTACTCTTAAAGATACTTCCTTAATTTCTGTTACTGGCTTGGTTGAAATTATGCGACAAACTAGAATATCTTCTAATGTTGAGCATTCACCATTAACTTTCTTAGTCACAGCAGCAATCTTATATTTATGTTTAACAACTATTTCAGCAAGAGTTTTTAAATCTCTAGAAGTGAATTATTCTAAAGGATTTACAGTATGATTGAATTTTTTAATAATATTCAAAATTCATTAATTTATAAAAATTTCTTTTTGGTGCTATCAGGCTTAGATAATACTCTTTTATTACTATTAATTTCATTACCAATAGGTTTTATTTTGGCTTTATTATTTGCTTTAGGTAGAGTTTCTAAAATTACATTATTATCAAGAACAATTGCGAGTTATATTTTTGTCATCAGGGGAACACCTTTACTTGTTCAAATATATTTGATTTATTTTGGTTTAGGTTCAGTAAAATTTATTCGAGAAAGTTTTTTATGGTACGCATTGAAAGAACCTTTTTGGTGTGGGGTAATAGCACTTACAATTAATACTGTCGCATATGGAGCAGAAATTTTTCGAGGTGGCATTCAATCAATTGAGAAAAGTCAGGTTGAATCAGGTTTATCTCTTGGGTTTGGAAAATTTTTACTTTTAAGAAAAATTATTCTACCTATTGCTATACGAAAAGTTCTACCGTCTTATGGTAATGAATTAATACTAATGGTTAAAGCAACCTCTTTAGTTAGTCTGACAACATACATGGAAATGACTGGTATCGCTAGAAAGATAATGGCTAAAACATTTGCGCCTGTTGAAGCATTTATTGCTGCAGGAATTCTTTATCTTTTTTTAAATTTTCTAATGGTTCAATTTGTTAAATATTTAGAATGGAAATATAATCCACACTTAAGATTAAATAATTAATTTCTAAATTTTTTATGACAAGTACTACAATTTGCAGCCATTACTTTTATAGCATCACTTATCATTTCTTTATCTTCTAGTTCTATACTTAAAGATATCATTTCAATATCATCAACAAAGTTTTGGTTATATTCATTAAATGTCTCACGATCACTCCAAATATTATCACTAGCTCCTTCTGCTTGACTATTTTCCGGATAAAAATCTTTAAATTCAGATGCTGAGTGAAGAAGAGTTGCATTAAGTTCTAACATTTCCTCATATTGATCTGAATTTATTAGTCTGTAAAGTTTCGATGATGTGCTTTTAATTTTTTGCATTATTGCCATTCTTTCATTAACAATCTTTTCTAACGATTTGTCTTCTAGTGTTACTTTATGAGCTAGAACATATAAAGGAATGAAAGAAATTAGAGTACTTAATGTTATTTTAAAGAGAATACCCATTTTTTGTTATTATATTATGCAAGTAATTATGTCCTAATTTTGCATATTCAAGAGGGTTTGCTTTTTTAGGATCCTGCTCAGCTTCAACAATTAACCATTCCTGATATTTTGCCTCATATAGTATCTTAATTAACGGATCGTAATCAATACATCCATCACCTGGAACAGTGAAAACACCATCTAAAAAAGATTTTCTAAAACTTAAGTCATCTTTAATAGATTTTAAAAAAACATCTTTTCTAATATCTTTACAATGAATATGGTTAATTCGAGAAATATAATTTTTTAAAACTCTTTCGTAATTTGCTTCAGCAAACATTAAGTGTCCAGTATCGTAAAGTAAAAATGTATTTTGATTTGTCATATCCATAAATCGATCTACATCTTCCTCAGATTGTATAATAGTTCCCATATGCTCGTGATACGACATTGGCATTCCTTCATCCATCAGCATATTTGATAATTCATTAATTTTTTTGCTATAGCTATCCCATTCATCTTTTTCAAGTATTGGTCTTTTACTAAGAGATTTCGATTGATCGCCTTGGATTGATCCAGATACATCAGCAAATACAAAAACATCTGCATTTATTAATTTTAATAAATTTAAATGATCTTGGAGTGCTATCCATTCTTCTTTTACACTTCTTTCTCTAAGCATTGCGCCATACCAACCACCTGGCATTTTTAAATTAAATTTTTCTAAAAGATATTTTGTTATCCCAGGGTTTCTTGGAAATTTTCCACCTAATTCAATACCTGTAAACCCAGATGTGCTCGCATCCTCTAAACATTTTTCAATAGGTGTATCACCTCCAAGCTCTGGCATATCATCATTGCTCCAGGCAATAGGCGCGATACCAAGTTTAATTTTCATGAAGTTTTACATATTTCATGATAGATGAAAAATAAAGATAAATATGAACATATTATTAGTTGATGGAAATGAAAAAGAAGCTTCTGATCGATATACAAAATTGGGTATGGATACTCAATTTCAAGTGTATGAAAAAATTTTAAAAAAATATTCAAATTCAAAAATAAATGTAACTATTATTCACCCTGCTATTGATGATAATTATCTTCCTTTAGGCATAAGCCTCGATGATTTCGAAGCAGTTGCTTGGACAGGTAGTTTGCTTAATATATATAATATGACTAAATCCATCACCAATCAAATAGAGTTAGCTAAAGAATTATTTAAAAGAAAAAATAAAATTTTTGGAAGTTGTTGGGGACTTCAGGTTTTAGTAACTGCCGCAGGAGGTAAAGTAAGAAAAAATCCAAATGGCCTTGAAGCAGTTTTAGCTAAAAATATTACATTAAATCAAGATGGTGAAATTCATCCCATGTATAAAAACAAAAAAAAATCATTTAATGCACTTTGTTGGCATTATGATGAAGCAGAAAAGCTTCCAAAAGAAACCAAAGTTTTAGCTTCAAATAAGATCAGTAAATTTCAATCTATTAGCTTTGAAGTAAATCAATCAAGTGTTTGGGCAGTGCAATACCATCCAGAATTTAATTCAAAATGGATGGCCGGACTTATGGAAATGAGAAAAGATATTTTGATGGAACAAAAAGTATATGAAAATTTATCAGAATTTGAAAACGAAAAAATGATT
Organism: uncultured Alphaproteobacteria bacterium; assembly: GCA_902553005.1. GTDB lineage: Bacteria > Pseudomonadota > Alphaproteobacteria > HIMB59 > CACPNW01. The sequence continues at coordinate 39,948 of CACDIK010000008.1, forward strand.
TTACAAAACCCTGATAATCTTGAGAAAAAAGAATTACATATATATGATGATGTGGTTGATGAAGAAATCCATTCTTTAGAACTTTCAAATTGGTTAAATCTTAATAAAAATTATTGACTACATTTATAATTGATTTCCACTTACTAATACTAGAAGTTGAAATGGATTTGTTAATATTTGCTTTAACTGTTTTATCTTTTTTCCAAAGTTTACTTATTTGGCTTGTATTTTTTAAATATCCAGACTGAATTGCTGCAAGATATGCTGCACCAAGTGAAGTAGTCTCAACATTACTTGGTCTAATAATTTTAATTTGAGAAATGTTTGCTAAACTTTGGAGAAAGCTATTATTTTTAACCATACCTCCATCAACTCTTATTTCACTAATCTTTGTCTTAGAATCTTTTTCCATACACTCAATTAATTCATAAGTTTGAAAAGATAGGCTGTCCAAAGTTGCTTTGATGATATCTTCTTTAGACGTATTTCTAGTGATGCCAAAAAATGTTCCTCTTGCATTAGGGTTCCAATATGGGGCGCCAAGTCCAGTTAAGGCTGGGACAAAAAATAAACTTTCATCTTTATTAGCTTTTTTATACAATTTATCAGTTTCACTAGAATCTTTTATAAATTTTAAATTATCGCGAAGCCATTGTATGGCAGAGCCTGCTACAAAAATACTTCCTTCATAGCAAAACATTTTTTTACCATTTATTTTAAAAGCAACAGTTGTTAGTAATCTATTTTTAGATAATTTAAATTTTTCTCCAATATTCATAAGAAGAAAACAGCCTGTACCATATGTACTTTTTGATTGCCCTTTTTTAAAACATGCTTGACCAATTGTTGCTGACTGTTGATCTCCAGCCATGCCTCCAATTGGTATTGAATCACCAAATAATTTAGTAGAGCCAAAATCATAAGCATTTTCAACTACAGTTGGTAAGATCTTTATTGGAATATTAAATATTTTTAAAATTTTGTCAGACCACAGCTCTTTTTGAGAATCAAAAATCATGGTTCTTGAGGCATTTGATATATCTGTTAGGTGAGATTTTCCCTTTGTTAATTTCCATAATAGCCAGGTGTCTATTGTTCCAAAAAGTAAATTATTATTTTTTAAATTCTTATTTACTTTCTTAACATTATCAATAATCCATTTAATTTTAGTAGCTGAAAAATATGGATCAAGCTCTAGACCAGTTATTTTTTGAATTTTTTTATCAATCCCTTTTCTTTTTAAATTTTCACAAAGATTAGCTGTTCTTCTATCTTGCCAGACTATTGCTCTGTAAACTGGTTTCCCAGTTTTCTTATTCCACAAAACTGTTGTTTCTCTTTGATTGGTAATTCCAATTGAAATTATATTTTTTGAATTTAACTTATTTTTTCTTAATATTTTTGAAATTAAATTTCTAACATCATCCCAAATTTCTGATGCATTATGTTCTACCCATCCTTCATTGGGAAAATATTGTTTAAATTCTTTTTGGACAATATCGAATATTTCAAATTTTTTATTATACAGTACAATTCTTGAACTTGTTGTTCCTTGATCTATTACCAAAAAATATTTTTTCATAAATTAGACGTCTAAATTTTTAATGAAGTTAGCATTATTTTGAATAAATTTAAAACGTAACTCTGCTTGTTTTCCCATTAAGGTTTCGAATAAACTTTCGGTATTCTTCATATCTTTCTTAGCTTTTTCAGAGTTAATTAATATTAGATTTCTTTTGCTTTGATCCATTGTAGTCTCTTTCAATTGATCCGCTGGCATTTCACCCAAACCTTTAAATCTTGTAATGTTATAATTGTCAGACTTAAATTCTTTTTCAATTAATTTATCTTTTTCTTTTTCATCATATGCGTAAAAAGATTTATTTTTGTTATAAATTTTAAATAAAGGAGGCATTGCTAGATATAGTTTATTTTCATCAATTAAACTTTTCATATATTTATAAAAAAAAGTAATAAGCAGAGTTGCAATATGTGAACCATCTACGTCCGCATCAGTCATTAAAATTATTTTCTCATATCGAAGTTTTGAAATTTCAAAGTTTTTTCCAATACCACAACCTAAAGATTGAATAAGATTTTGTATTTCATTGTTATCTGCAATTTTAGATAGCCCAACATTATAAACATTTAATATTTTCCCCCTTAAAGGAAGTATTGCTTGAAATTCTCTATTTCTTGCTTGCTTAGCAGAACCTCCAGCACTGTCGCCTTCCACAATAAATATTTCAGAATCTTTTATTGATTTACTCGAACAATCTACTAATTTACCTGGAAGACGATTTCTTTCTTTAATACTTTTTCTATCTAACTCTTTAATTTTTGATAAATCAGTTCTTTGCAGAGCTCTTTCAATTAAATTATCTAAAAGTATTTTTGAATTTTTCTTATTAGCATTTAACCATAATAAAAATTCTTGTTGTGTTTTTGTTTCAATTTCTTTTTGTAAATTTGGCATTATTATTCTCTTTTTAGTTTGACCTTCAAAACTTGGATCATTTATAAAGATTGAAATAATAACGTTAGAGTAATCAAAAATATCACTGTGATTGATATTACTGATTTTTGAGAATTGATTTTTTTGGCCATAAATTTTTATAGCTTTTAGAATTCCATTACGAATACCATTTTCATGAGAGCCACCATCTGGTGTTTCAATAGTATTACAATATGACATTAAACTTGAATTTTCATTTGTATTAAATGAAATTAATGTTTCAAAATTTTCATTATCTTTAATTTTTGATTTTAATAAAAAATTTTTTTCAAATAATTTAGAGTTGTTTGCGTATTCTAATTGAAAATAATCCTCAATTCCTTTTTTATAAAAAAAACTTTTTTTGTTAGGGGTTTTATCTTTTATTAATTCTTTATCAATTTCAAAGTTGATAGTCGTGCCTCCAACTAATACTGATTTCATATTTATAAAATTATATAATTTTTTTGGAACAAATTGTGTTTCTTCAAATATGCTTTCATCTGGGATAAAAGAAATTTCTGTGCCTTTTAATTTTTTGCTACATTTTTCAATTTTTATTTTTGTCTTAACTTTCCCTTTCGAATAATCTTGTTGATATACTTTTCCATCTTTGAAAACTTGAACTTTTAATAAAGAGCTTAATGCATTTACAACAGAAATCCCAACTCCGTGTAATCCACCAGAGGTTTTGTAGGCATTGCTGTTAAATTTACCACCTGCGTGAAGTGTAGTTAAAACTACTTCAAGTGCTCTTTTATTTTTATATTTTGGATGAAAATCAATAGGAATACCTCTTCCATTATCTTTTATTTTTATTGAACCATCTTTTTTATATTGAAAACTTATATCGGTTGCATGACCTGCTAAAACTTCATCTATACTATTATCTAGTACCTCATTAACTAAATGATGAAGACCATCTTGGTTTGTGCTTCCAATATACATTCCTGGTCTTTTTCGAACAGGCTCAAGACCCTCAAGTACTTCAATATCTTTGGCATTATAAGTAGATTTTTTAGCCACAAATATTTCTTATCAAAAGTGTTGTTTTAAAAACATAAAAAAACCGCCCTAAGGCGGTTTTTTTTATAGAGACAAGTATAATTCTACACGTCGTAGTATAGTTTAAACTCGTGTGGATGAGGTCTAATATTAATAGGGTCAACCTCACTATCTTTTTTATAGCTAATATAAGTTTCAATTACATCTTTGGTGAATACATCACCCTCTAATAAAAATGCATGATCTTTTTCAAGAGCTTCAAGAGATTCAGCTAAAGATCCAGGCGTAGACTGAATTTTAGACAAAACTTCATCGCTAGCAGCATAGAGATTTATATCTGTTGGATCACCAGGATTAATTTTATTTTTAATTCCATCTAACCCTGCCATTAACATTGCTGAGAATGCTAAGTATGGATTTGCACTTGGATCTGGACATCTAAATTCCATTCTTTTTGCTTTAGGGCTTTGAGAATAAGCAGGAATTCTTACAGATGCAGTTCTATTTCTTTGAGAGTAAACAATGTTCACTGGAGCTTCAAAGCCTGGTACTAGTCTTTTATAAGAGTTAGTAGTTGGAGCACAAAAAGCTAATAGAGCAGGAGCATGTTTAAGTATTCCTCCAATATAATTTAGAGCTAAATCACTTAGGTTAGCATAGTTACCTTCTTTGTACATAAGTGTATCGCCATCTTTCCAAACACTTTGATGAACGTGCATACCTGAACCATTATCTTCAAATAAAGGTTTAGGCATAAATGTAGCAGTCATTCCATGTTGTCTAGCGACATTTTTTACTACATACTTATATTTCATCATATCATCAGCCATCTTCAAGAGTGGTGAAAATTCTAAATCAATTTCACATTGTCCACCTGTTGCAACTTCATGGTGATGTGCTTCAACAGTAAGACCAATGTCTTGCATTGTCATCACCATTTCAGTTCTTACATCCTGAAGTGTATCTACTGGAGGTAGAGGAAAGTAACCTTCTTTATGTCTTGGTTTATGACCTAAGTTTGGATTTTCGTCAGCTCCACTATTCCAAGTACCTTCAACTGAGTCCACTTCATGGAATGCAAAATTTGATCCTGAATCAAATTGAACATTGTTAAATACAAAAAACTCTGCTTCTGGTCCAAAAAATGCTGTGTCGCCGATACCTGATGATTTCAAATAGGCTTCAGCTTTTTTAGCAATATTTCTTGGGTCGCGACTATAATCAACCAAAGTTACAGGATCCTTAATATTACAATGTAGAGCTAATGTTTTTTCTGAAAAAAATGGATCAATGTATGCAGTCGTTGCATCTGGCAAAACAATCATATCACTGTCTTGAATTTCTTGGAAACCTCTTACTGAAGATCCATCAAAACCAAGTCCATCAGAAAATATATCTTCGTCTAAAAATTTAATTGGTATAGTAAAATGTTGAGTTGTTCCTGGTATATCAGTAAAGCGCATATCAACCATCTTAATGTCCATATCTTTAATTTCAGACATTAAATCTTTTGGAGTCGAGCTTTTTAATTTCATATCTATCTCCTTACTTCAACAAAAGGGTATGCCATCCAGCCTTACCCGGTTAAATCATGCTCTAGTTATGAAATCTGCTTTTGATGCGCGTTCCTTCAGCTTTTAGCTTACTTCCGACCTACAACAATAGGTTGAACGATTTATAACTTTTGCATGCGTTCCTTCGGCACAATGCCTACTTCCGACTCTAAAAGAGTTGAACGATTATTGTTTAATTACTAGGTTTTATACAAAAGTAAAGAAAAATTAGACAGCATCACTGTCTTTTTCACCAGTCCTTATTCTAATTACCTGCTCAATATTCGATACAAAAATCTTACCATCGCCTATTTTTCCTGAATAAGCGCTAGTTTTTATTGATTCAATAACATCATCTACTTGATTGTCTTCAACGATTACTTCAAGTTTCATTTTTGCTAAAAATTCATCATCATATCCATCATTAGGATCAATTCCGCCAGTTGATCCTCTTTGTCTACCGAAACCTTTTACATCTACTAATGTCATCCCTGATATTCCAAGTTCATGTAAAGCGTCTTTAACTTGAGAAAGTTTAAATGGTTTAATGATTGCTTCTATTTTTTTCATATCGTTGATAACCTATTCATTGCTTCTTTAATGTTTTCTAGAGAATTAGCAAAACTTATTCTAACAAATTCTCCAGCATTATCTCCAAAGCTTGAGCCTGGAACTAATGCAACACCTTTCTCTTCAAGTGCGATTTCTGAAAATTTATTTCCGCTCAATCCAGTTTTTGAAATATTGGGAAATGCATAAAAAGCACCACCTGGTTCAAAACAAGAAATTTTTTCTAATTTATTCAATTCATTAAAAACGTAGTCTTTTCTTTTTTGAAATTCACTAACAATTTTTGTTATTTCTTTTTGAGAACCTTTTATTGCTTCTAATCCTGCATATTGCGAAATTGAGGTAGCGCAGGAATTGTAATTGACACATATTTTATTAGCATGTTCAATTAAATTTTCTGGCCATATACTCC
>CACDIK010000009.1 GCA_902553005.1 uncultured Alphaproteobacteria bacterium
TTTTTTATGTCTTATTTTTTAATGAGCAGACAATTAAGGCCTCTTAAAAGGTTGGCTATAATTGCCGAAACCTTTGGAAGAGGTTTAGATGCACCAGATATTAAGACTGCAGGAGCATATGAAATAAGACAAACAGCTAATGCTTTTAATCAGATGAGAACAAGAATTAAAAGATTTTTAAAACAAAGAACAGAAATGCTTGCAGGAGTTAGTCATGACCTTAGAACGCCATTAACAAGAATGAAACTTCAAATTTCATTGATGAAAGATGAAAAGGCAAAATCTGAACTCGAAGCAGATGTTAATGAAATGACGTCAATGTTGGATAGCTATGTTAGTAATGATTGTTTCAGGAATATCTTTTTCTGCATAAAATATATTTAAGAAACCTAACATTATTTCTTCGTGATCCAATAAGTTATCATGATCTGGGTAGAAAGCTTTACCACCATAAGAAGTATTATTTCTAAAAAAACTTCCATAAATGCATGTTTTACCCTCATTTGATGTTATTGCAAAAATGTCAGCATTTTTAATATCTTTAATCTTAATTGAATTATTTTGCTCAATATGTTTTAAAGCTTTAAGTCTATCTCTTAGAGATGCTGCTAATTCAAAATTATTTATTTTTGAAGCCTTGTACATTTGATCTGTAAAATTTTTTTGTATTTTTTGAGAGTTACCACTACTTAGAAAATCGTCTGCTGCCTCTATTAATTTTGAATAGGCTTCTTTTGTAATTTTTCCTCCGCAAGGACCAGAACATCTTTTAAGATAATAATTGAAGCACAATTTATTTCCTGCATTAACCTCTTTATCTGTGCATGATCTTAATAGAAATATGCGTTGTATTGTATTAATAGTTCTATTTACTGCATCTGGACTTGCAAATGGTCCATAATATCTTCCCTTTTTCGTTTGTGGACCACGATGTTTTTCAATTCTAGGAAAATCATGTTCTGAAGAAATAAATATATAAGGGAATGATTTATCATCTCTTAACAGCACATTAAATCTTGGCTTATGTTTTTTAATTAAATTACATTCAAGGATGATTGCTTCTAATTCTGTATTTGTAACAAAAAAGTTCATTGATTTAGTTAGACTAATCATTCTTTGAATTCTTCTGGTTAGGTTATTTAGAGATAGATAATTCTTTACCCTATTTGATAATACTTTTGCTTTTCCAATATATAAAATATTACCTTTATCATCCTGCATTTGGTAAACACCAGGTTGATTTGGTAAAGTTTTAGATGTAGCCTTAATAATCTCTTGTCCAAGAAGCGTCATTTTATCAATCGTAAATAATTAATTTTTCTTTAAATAGGAATTTTATAAAATTAATAAATAACTAACAAGATTATTGTAGTTCATTTAATAATTAATTTAATGTAGGTAAGAATAATATATTAAGGGTTTTATTATGGTAAAAATGACAACAGAAGAAGCTTTCGTAAAAGTTTTACAGAAACACGGTATTCAGCACGCTTTTGGAATAATTGGATCTGCATTTATGCCGATATCTGATCTTTTTCCTAAAGCTGGAATAACATTTTGGGATGTTGCTCATGAGTCAAACGGTGGAATTATGGCTGATGGATATACTAGATCAACTGGTAAAATCGCAATGTGTATTGCGCAAAATGGACCTGGTATAACTGGCTTAGTTACACCTATAAAAACTGCTTTTTGGAATCATACTCCAATGCTCTTAGTTACTCCACAAGCAGCTAACAAAACTATTGGTCAAGGGGGCTTCCAAGAAGTTGAGCAAATGAATTTATTTAAAGATATGGTTTGTTATCAAGAAGAGGTAAGAGATCCAGCTAGAGTAGCAGAAGTTTTAAATAGAGTTATTTCAAAAGCTATTAAAGGATCTGCTCCTGCTCAATTAAATATACCAAGAGATTTTTGGACTCAAGTTGTTGATATTGATCTGCCACCAATTATAAAATTTGAAAGACCTTCTGGTGGAATTGAAGCAATTAAGGAAGCCGCCAATCTTTTATCTAATGCAAAATTCCCCGTTATTTTATCTGGTGCTGGAGTAATTTTAGCTGATGCTATAGATGATTGTAAAAAACTTGCAGAAAAATTAAGCGCTCCAGTTGCTTGCGGATATCAACATAATGATAGTTTTCCGGGCAAACATCCTCTTGCGGTTGGTCCTTTAGGATACAATGGATCTAAAGCAGCAATGGAAATAATTTCCAAGGCAGATGTAGTTCTCGCACTTGGTACAAGATTAAATCCTTTCTCAACTTTACCAGGTTATGGAATAGATTATTGGCCAAAAAATGCAGATGTCATTCAAGTTGAAATCAATTCTGATCGTATTGGTTTAACTAAAAAAATTAGTGTTGGTATTTGTGGAGACGCAAAACTTGTTGCGAAGCAAATTTTAGAAAATCTTGCTACAAATGCAGGTGATCAAGATCGAAAAGAACGAGAAGAGTTAATTCATAAGACAAAGTCAGCTTGGCTACAAACATTAACTGGCCTTGATCATGAAGAAGATGATCCTGGCACATCTTGGAATAAAGACTCACGAGATAGAGAACCAGAGAAAATGTCACCAAGAATGGCATGGAGAGCTATTCAAGCAGGTTTGCCTGAAGATGCAATTATATCAAGTGATATAGGAAATAATTGTGCAATCGGTAACGCTTACCCAACATTTGAGAATGGTAGAAAGTATTTAGCACCTGGTTTATTTGGACCATGTGGTTATGGTTTTCCATCTGTAATTGGAGCAAAAATAGGCTGTCCTGATACACCAGTTGTAGGCTTTGCAGGTGATGGCGCATTTGGAATTAGTATGAGTGAAATGACTTCTTGCAATAGAGATGGATGGCCAAATATTACAATGATAATTTTTAGAAATTATCAATGGGGAGCGGAGAAAAGAAATACTACACTTTGGTATAATAACAATTTTGTTGGAACTGAACTTGATCCTAAATTAAGCTATGCAAAAATAGCAGAGGCTTGTGGTTTTAAGGGGATTAAAGTCAATTCTCAAGAGGAACTAACAGAGGCTTTACAACAATCTTGTAAGGATCAGATGCAAGGAATAACAACCTTCATTGAAGTGATGCTTAACCAAGAATTAGGTGAACCATTTAGAAGAGACGCAATGAAAGCTCCAGTAGAAGTAGCTGGAATTGATCCTAAAGATACAGTAGTTCAATAATCATTTTTGATCTTTAATTATTAGATCAGAACCTTTTTCAGCAATCATCATTGTTGGTGCGTTAGTATTTCCAGATGTAATAGTAGGCATCACAGATGCATCAACTACTCTTAAATTTTGTATACCTTTTACTTTGAGATTATCATTTACAACTGAGTTTTCATCATTACCCATTCTACATGTGCTAACTGGATGAAAAATAGTATTCGCAAATTTACCTGCTTCTCTTGCTAACGATTCATTATCTTTAAATTCTATTCCAGGCCTGTATTCTTTTGGTTGATATTTATTGTATGCCTTTGACTCTAAAACTATTTTTCTAACTATCTTAATTGATTTCGCTGCAATCTCTCTATCTTCGTAAGTAGACAGATAGTTCATTTTTATTTTTGGATAAATTCTTGTATCAGAAGATTTGATTTCTATAGTTCCTCTACTCGTTGGGCGAACATTTGTAATCGTAGGTGTAAAAGCTGGAAATTTATGTAGTTCAGCTTTACCCAATAAATCTGTACTAGCAGGTGAAATATGAAACTGTAAATTAGGATTTTCTAAATAAGAGTCACTTTTAATGAAACCACACAAATAGCTAGCTCCAACTGTTAATGGGCCTTTTCTGTAAATAAAATAATTTAATCCAGTTAAAAATTTTTTTGTAAAACTGTGATATATATCATTTAATGTTTCTAGATTTTTAATTTTGTATACAGGTCTTAACATTAAATGATCAGTCAAATTTTTTCCAACACCATTAATTTCTCTAATGATATTAATATTATTCTTATTTAATAATTCTCCTGGTCCAACACCTGATGTTTGAAGTATGTGAGGGGAACCTATAGTACCTGCACATAATAATACTTCTCTATTTACAGAATAAATAAATTCTTCATTGCCTCTCCAGACATTTACATTTTTTACTTTAAAGTTTTCAAAGGTTAAATTTTTTACATGTGCATTTGTAATGATTTTTAAATTTTTTCTATTTTTTACAGGATTTAAAAAACCTACAGCAGAACTACATCTAAAACCTCTATCAATTGTCATTGGGAAATATCCCATACCTTCATTATCACCATCATTAAAATCAGAATTTTTTTTGTAACCAAATTCTTCCGCAGCATCTAAAAATAAATCTAATAATTTAAATTTTGATCTAATTTGTTCTACTTTGATAGGACCACTGTCCCCATGAAAATCACTTTTAGAGATTTTATAATTTTCTGATTTTTTAAAATAAGGCAATACATCATCCCAAGACCAACCAATATTTCCTAATTGTCTCCAGTAATTATAGTCATTAGCATGACCTCTAATATACAGCATACCGTTTATTGACGAACTGCCACCTAGAGTTTTTCCTCTTGGAATAAGCATTTTTCTATTATTACAAAATTCTTCCTCTTCAGTAGTAAAACACCAATCCGTATTTGGGTTATGCATTGTTTTGAAATATCCTCCAGGAATATGTATCCAAGGATTTATATCCTTACCACCGGCTTCAATTAATAAAACTCTAATTTTTTTGTTCTCTGTGAGTCTATTTGCTAAAATACAACCAGCTGTCCCAGCACCAATTATAATATAATCAAATTGTTCATTCATTATTAAGAATTTTTTTTTATTATATACTAATTAAATTAAACATATAACTAACTAAAATAATTAAAATTATTAATGTATATTTTTCTCGCAATAATAGGATTGGGTCTTTTAGTATTAGGTGCAGAAATTGTTATTAGGGGTTCAATTAGTTTTGGAAAAAAAATAAATATTTCATTATTTGCTATTGGAGTTGTAATTGTAGCTGGGGGTACGTCATTGCCTGAGTTGGCAAGCAGCATTAATGCAGTCATAAATAATTATTCTGACCTTGCTTTAGGTGCAGTAGTTGGGAGTAATATAGCAAATCTAGTACTTGTTATGGCTGCTACGACAATAATTTTTCCAATTGTAAACATAAATAAGAATCAAATTAATCAAGCATGGATCAATATCTTCTTAGGCATTGTTTTAATTTTTATGACGTTTTTTTATTTCAATTATATTTTTGGAATAGTAGCTATTCTTACTCTTATTTATTTAATGTACATTCAAATGAAAAAAGGAGAAATAGATAATACAGAAATAGATAAAAATGATTACTCAACGATAATTTCATTAATATTAATTGTACTAGGTATTATTTTTTTAGTTTTTGGTTCAGATTTATTAGTTAGTTCAGCAATTGAAATAGCAAAAACATATAATGTTTCTGAGGCAGTTATAGGATTATCATTAATTGCGTTTGGCACATCACTCCCTGAATTAGTTGTTGGAATTTTATCTGCAATTAAAAAGAAAGTTGATTTTGCTCTAGGGAATATTTTAGGATCAAATATTTATAATGTTCTTGGTGTTCTAGGTATTAGTTCTTTGTTTGGTAATTTTACATTACCGGAAATATTCTTAAAACAAGATTTATTAATAATGGTTGCTATTACTTCAATAGTTCTAATCTTTATGCTCTCAATGAAAAAAATTGGACGAATATATGGAATTTTAGGTTTATCTATCTATGTTTCTTATTTGTACTATATTTTTTAATTTATATTTAAAATTTAGTTTAAATTTAATTTAAATTGGTTAAATAAAACTTAATATGTTTATTGATAAATTAGAAAAATTACAACATCAGCTTATTGAAAATAATTTAGATGCATTCGTAATTATTCCAGGTTCAAACTTTAGGTATTTAACTGGTGGCGATTTTCACTTGATGGAAAGACCAACAGCGTTAATTATTTCCAAAAATCAAAAACCCCTAGCAATACTTCCAGTACTAGAAGTTGATAGTTTTAGAAAACTGAATATTGATGCTGAAATTTTTCAATGGCAAGATAGTGATGGATATCAAGATGCATTTAATAAAGCATTTGAAAAAATTAAAAATTGTAAATCTTTAGGTGTTGAGGGCCAAAGGATGAGGGTTTTTGAATATGAAGCTATAAAAAACGCAAATAAAGATTTAAATATCAGTAATGCTCAAAGAATAATAAGTAATATACGATTACGTAAAAATAGTGATGATTTAGAAAATTTACAAAAAGCTGTCAAAATTGCAGAAACAACGTTAGCTAATACTATTAACTATGTAGAAATAGGAAAATCGGAAATAGAAATTAAAAATTTTCTACTCCAGCAACTTTATGAAAATGGAGCTGAAGGTATTGCATTTGATCCTATTGTTTTGGCAGGTGCTAACTCAGCTCTTCCTCATGGTCATTCAAGTAATGATTATTTTTTAAAAGATGGTGATTGTCTCCTTTTCGATTTTGGAGCAGTAGTGAATGGTTATAATTCAGATATAACGAGAACTTTTTTTGTTGGTTCTGCTTCAGATGAGCAAAAAAATTTTTATGATGCAGTTTTGAAAGCAAATAAATTGGGATTAAGTATTTCAAAACCTAATTTAACTATGCATAATCTAGATGACAGTGTACTCAATTCTCTAGAAGATTCTGGTTATAAAGATTATATTGTCCACAAAACCGGACATGGTCTTGGACTAGATGTACATGAAGATCCATATATTATGAGAAAAAATAATGAGCTTCTTGAGGAGGGCATGGTAATCACTATTGAACCCGGTCTTTATAAACAAGGAGATCTTGGTGTTAGAATTGAAGATGATGTTTTAATTACAAATGATGGATGTAAAAGTTTAACTACCTTTTCTAAAGAATTAAGAATTATTTAGTTTTCATATTTTGCTGATGAAATAAAAAATATCCAGATAGTAAACTAGCAAAAGGTTTAGCAAGTTTTACAGTATCTGAATTATAATAAAACTCTTTATGTAGTATATTCATTGTTCCTAATATTATGTTATTATTGATAACAGGAATATTTATTATAGATCCACAACCTAGGCTTGATATCACCTCATGATCAAAAAATAATTTTTTTATTGTCTTCATATCTTTTCCAAGAAAATTTTTTTTATTCAAAACAACTTTTTTTGTCCACTCATTTTTAGGAATTGGTTTTGTGCCAAGAAGAGGATATGCTTTAATGTTGCTAGAGTATACTCTTTCAACATACTTCAATGATTTATCTACAACCATCAGTGTAAATAATTTATGTCCTATAATCTTTTTAACTTTAAAATCTAATTCTTTGAAAAATTTTTTGGAATTTTGAGAATTAGTTTTATTTATTAATTTTACTAAAATTTTATTATGGTTTTGTTGCATCTTCTTCATCAGTTACGGTTGGTATAGCTCTTATAAGAGTTTTTGTGTATTCACTTTTTGGGTTTTGGAAAATTTCTATTGTTTCTCCTTTTTCTTCAATTTTGCCTTTATTCATTACAACTACTTTATTAGCAATATTTTTTACAACACTTAAATCATGGGTAATAAAAATGTATGTAAGATCAAATTTCTTTTTTATGTCTAATAATAAATTTAATACTTTTGATTGAACAATAACGTCCAAAGCTGAAGTCGGCTCATCAAGAATTAAAACTTTTGGTTCTGTCGCTAAAGCTCTTGCGATTGCAACTCTTTGTTTCTGCCCTCCAGATAATGTATCAGGATATCTATCCATAAAATTACTTTCTAAACCAACAAAAGATAAGAGTTCTTCAACTTTTTCTTTGTATTTATTATCTTCTACAATTTTATGAATCTTTAATGGCAAGGCTATAGTGCTGTAGATAGTTTTTTTGGGATTTAATGTCGACATTGGATTTTGCTGAACAAACTGAATAAGTTTCCTAAGTTGAAGGTTCCTTTTTTTAGTTAACTTCTCTTTTTCAAATAAAACCTCCCCTTGATCTTGTTGATAGATGCCCAGTATAATATTTGCTAAAGTAGTTTTACCAGAACCAGACTCTCCAACAATTGCAAAACAATCTCTCTCTAATATCTCTAAGTTTATATTCGATAGTGCTTTCACTATATTATTTTTAATTGTAAATTGTTTTGAAATATCTCGTATCTTGATCATTTTGGATGAGTAAATTTTGGAATTTCTGCGTAATTAGGAGCATTGTCATTATGGATTGGGATGCTAGTGCCATTTAATTTTGGAATAGATTGTAATAATGCTTCTGTATAGGGATGACCTGGATTTTTAAAAACTTGAGACTTAGTTCCCTCTTCTACAATAACACCTCTGTAAATTACATAGACTTTCTCAGCAAATCTTCTTACAACTCCCATATTATGCGTAATTAAAAGTACAGCTGTGTTCGTTACCTTTGTTAAATCATCCATTAAATCTAATGCCTGATTTTGCACAGTTACATCTAAAGCAGTACTAGGTTCATCTGCTAAAAGTAAGTCAGGATTATTAATCATTGCCATTGTAATTACCACTCTTTGTGCCATACCTCCACTTAATTGAAAAGGATATGATTCCAAAACTCGAACCGGATCACTTATTGAAACATTTAACAATGCTTTAGAAGCTAATTCAATACTTTCTCGTTTACTAATTTTTTTTTTATTTGATAATACTTCATAAAATTGTTGCTTAATTTTGAAAACTGGATTTAGAGCAGCTATTGGATCTTGAAATATTATTGATATATTATTTCCTCTTAATTTCTTAAACTCACTTTGTGAAATATCTAATAAATTTCTACTATTAAAAAAAATATTTCCTTTTTTTATAACATTTCTCTGATTTAGAAGTCCAAGTATCAATTTAGTAGTTACTGATTTGCCTGAACCTGACTCTCCAACAAGTGCTACTTTTTCCCCTTTGTGTAGGTCTAAACTTATTTTTTTTAAAACATTTAAAGTACCTTCGTACATTTTAAATGATAATTCTAAATCTTTAATTGACAAAAGTTTATCAGACATCAACATCAAACATATCTTTTAAACCGTCACCTACTAAATTAAATCCTAAAACAACAATTAATATTGCAAAACCGGGAAATAATGAAAACCACCATGAGTCTGGCAACAAAGATGCACCTTTTGCAACCATAGTTCCAAGATCAGGTGTTGGTGGCTGTGCCCCTAATCCTAAAAAACTTAATGAAGATCCTACTAAAATTACAAATCCTAAATCCAAAGTTATTTTTGTCAGTAATGATGGTAAACAGTTTGGAAGTATTTCTCTAAACATTATATGAAATTTTGAAGCTCCCATTATCTCTGCAGCTGATATATATCCTTCAGTTTTAACAGATCTAGTTATGTTATAAATTAATCTTGTGTACCATGGCCACCAGGCCATTGATACTGCAATCATCGTATATAGTAGATTTGGTCTATCGAGTAAGCCAATAATTGAAAGTGCTAAAACAAGAGCAGGTATTGCTAAAAAAATATCAGTAATCCGCATCAAAATAACTTCAGTTTTTTTTCCAATATATCCTGCGCATAAACCTATAGCTACTCCTAGCGGTGCAGCAATTGAAAGTACTACAACCCCTAATATTAAAGAAATTCTGTAACCATAAATAACTCTCGTAAATATATCTCTACCGATTTTATCAGTCCCAAAAATATAAGTTGAATCAGGAGGTTTTGATTTATTTGCAAAATCAGTGAATGGTCCAACATGCTCGGGAAATGGTGTTATAAATGGAGCAAAAATCGCTAAAAGAATAATCATTGTTACTATTATTAATCCAAATACTGATAATGGATTTCTGCTAAATTTATAAAAATATTTATTTTTAAATAATGACATTAATCTACCGAAATTATTCTAGGATTTAATAATAGGACAACAAAATCCACTATCATGTTTATAATTAAAAAAAATGTAGTAATAATTAAGCAAGTTGCAATAATTCCATTTAGATCTTTTGAAAGTATCACTTCCACTCCATATTTTGCCATCCCAGGCCATACAAAAACAGTTTCTACCAAAAATGCATTGCCAAGCATAAATGCAAAATCTAATCCAATTATAGTGACTGTTGGAATTGATGCTGGTTTTAAAGCATATTTAGTTGCAATTTTAAATTCACTAATAGAATATGATTTTGCAAATTCGATATATTGTTTTTCATAAGTATCACTTAAATTTGTTCTAGTTAATCTTGAAACATTACCTATTGCGGGCATTGCTATAGCAAGACCAGGTAAGATTAAATGAGCTAAAGCATCTCTAAAAAAAACAAAATCTCCTTCAATTAATGAGTCTACAAGAAGTAGACCAGTAACTAATGTGGGTGGATCTAATGTTTCACTATATCTTTCTGAAACTGGAAGTATTGGAAACCAGAATGCGAACACTAACATAAGAATTATTGCCCATAAAAAACTAGGAGTAACAACGCCCAGCAAAGAAATAATTCTTGCAATATGATCAATTAAAGTGTCTTTAAATTTTCCTGATAAAATTCCTAAAGGCATACCAATCAAAATCATTAAGATGCCGGAAACAATCACAAGTTCAAATGTAGCAGGAAAATAAGCAATTAAGTCTACTATTACAGGTCTTTTAGTATAAGTTGATATGCCTAAATCACCCTTAAATAAATTTTCTATGAAAATTTTGTATTGAATAAATATAGATTCATTTAAGTGCAAAACTTCTCTCAGTTGTTCAACCATTTCTTGCGTAGCAAATGGCCCAAGTGCAATTCTAGCAGGATCTCCTGGTATAAGTCTTGCTAAACAGAATATTACAACAGAAACTCCAAAAAAAACAACAATTGAAATTAAAATTCTTCTTATAAAATAGATTGAAGCAAACAACTTTATCCTCACTAAATTTAACAGGTCGGTTATGAAACCGACCTGATTAATAAAAGATTAGTTTATAACCAATTCTCTAAAAGATAAGTTCCTTCCCATAGTTCCATAACCAGTTAGAGTATTAACTGTTGTATCATTAGATACTTTTTTGTTAATTGGTTGCATTCCTACGAAATCTGTTATGAAAAGAGTGATTGCATTATCTATCATAAGTTGGTTTGCTTTTTGATAGATCTCAATTCTTTTACTTTCATCAGTTTCAGCTCTACCTTTCTCCAGAAGAGCGTCAAGTTCAGCATCTTGAGCCCATTCCGCTGACATCCAAGTACCACCTCTTGATGAGTGAAATTGAGCATACATTAATCCATCTGGATCAGGCACATTTGCTACAACAGATACTACTGTAGCATGAGGAGTATTTTCCCAACTTGTAACTTGCTCAGTAAATTTTGCCCATGGTAAGCCAGTAACAGTTGCATCATAACCTAATTCCATAGCGTTTGCTTGAAGTTGTAAAGCCCAAGGTTCCTCATAAGGAACTTCAGCTATCCATGCTAAATCTAAAGTAAAATCACTAGGATTATACTTACACTTTGCTTGCTCCTCTTTTGCTTTAGCAATGTCTCTCTCAATTGGAGGCTTCATAGGATCGTATCCCAATAAACCAGGTATAAGAGCACCACTTGATTTTTTTCCAGCAATAAGATTTTCTGTAACAGCAAAAGATTTTTCTAATGAATCATAGTCATAAGCTAATTGAATTGCTCTTCTACAATGAACATCATCAAAAGGTGCTTTTCTATTATTTAGTTTATTCATCCATGATCCAGGTCTTGGTATAGGAACAATATCTACATTAGGTTCTTTCTCTAAAGCTGCTACAACTTCATTTGGCAACCACATGCTTGAAATTTCATGTTCATCTCTTACAAGAAGTGTTTTAATTGTTGCAGCTTCAACACTGTATTTAATGATAACCTCGTCAGGAGAGTCTTGATTATGTCCTTGAAAGTAATCATTATTTTTGGCTAAAACTGTTTTAACATTAGGATCGTGGTCTACAATTTTATAAGCTCCTGTTCCTGCAGAATTTTTAAGCAGATATGCTTCTCCATAATCACCATTTTCACCATAGTTTCCATCAACTATATTTTCCATAATAGTGTCCTTATCCACTATTCCTAATCTAATCAGACTAGCAACCAATGGAGCAAATGGTTCATTTGTGGTAAATTGAACAGTACCCTTATCTAGTGCAGATACATCTTTAACACTTGAAAATAAAAATGAGAAACCTTGACCCATATCCATAAGTCTATTGTATGAAAAAACTACGTCTTCAGCTTCAAGAATATTTCCACTATGAAATTTTACACCATCTTTAAGTGTTATCTTTAATGTAGTTGGGTTAGTATATTCCCAATTACTCGCAAGAAGTGGCATTAATCCACCACCTCCTCCAGGAGATTCATCAACTAAAGCATCATATACGTTAAACATTAAAACTGAGTCTACATAGTCAGTTGCTTTTGCTGGATCTGCCTCTCCAATAGCAGCTTCATCAGTTCTAAGTACAGTTTTTGCACTAACAAAAGTAAATGCAAATAAAACAATAATGAATGATGAAATTACAGCTTTAAAAGAATAAAAAATTCTCATAATTTCCTCCATTAAAATAACTTTTAAATATTTATTAATTAAAAAGTGTATTATATGTTTTTAGCTTAGAGCATATAAATTTAAAATGCAAAATAATTAAAATTAATATTAGAATTTAATTAATAAAATTTGTAATTAATAAAATTTTGCTTAATATATTCTTCAGACAAATATCCCTGTTTTAAGTCATTTTTAATTAATTTAGAATCTCTTAATTGAGGATCTCCGTAACCTCCACCGCCTCCAGTCATAAAGGTAATTTTATCTCCTTTGTGAAGCTTAAAACCTGAAATTTTTGGAATAAATATTATTTCGCCATTTTTTTTTATTACTTTTACATTATTTGCCCTGCCTTCCTTTCCTCCATTTATACCCCATGGAGGAAGCTTAGTTCTCTCTACGACTGTTGTTACAAAAGTATCTTCAAGTAATTCAAACTCAATGTCTAATCCTAGACCACCTCTAAATTTACCAGCTCCACATGAATCTTTTACAAGTTCAATTTTTTTAATTAACCATGGATTTTTTGATTCCCAAATTTCAGAGGGAGACATCCTTGTTCCTGCAGAGTTATGATGCATAGTAGTTATTCCATCACCAGTAGAAAATCCACCTTGTCCAACAGGATGTGGTGCTCCATCAGCCCAAGGTTCACCATCTTTATTTCTTATTCCCCACCATACTGCTCCAATCAAACATCCTCCACTACTTGCAGGGAAAGCTTCTGGTAATTTATCAGATAGTAACTTGTAAATTAATTCAATTACTTGAAGTCCAGGCCACCCATTTAAAAAACATGGGGCAGGTGAAACTGGATTAAACATTGATCCTTTTTTTGTTTTTACAGTTAAGGGTCTAAAAAAACCTTCGTTAGGTTGTTCTCCATTTCCAGCCATCATACTAAAGGCAACTCTTGCTTTTGATACTGTCGAGGGAAGAGGACTATTTATAGGACCATTTTGTTGTTTAGGAGCTTCCGTAAAATCTAATATTAGATCTGATCCTTTTACCTCAATTGAGACCTTAAATTTCACTCTTCCTTCATCTACACCATTACTATCCATTTGACCAAAACCTGAGTATTTTCCATCTGGAATTTTTTCTAAACTTTTCCTAACTAATTTTTCTCCATAATTATAAATATCTAAAACTGATGCATAAAATAAATCATAACCATATTTATAAACTATTCTATTTAAAGCTCTCGCACCCACTACTACACCATTTAATTGAGCATTTAAGTCACCAATTATAGCTTTGGGTACCCTCGTATTTGCAATAATTAATTTATACACATCTTCAACAAGGACACCTTTAGAATAAAGCTTTAACCCTGGATAAATTGTACCTTCTTGAAAAACATCTACGGTATCAGTTGAATAAGGCTCTTTTCCCCCCGTATCAAGCCAATGTGCTTTTATTGCTGTATAACCAATCAAGTAATCATTATTGTAAACTGGTTTTATAAGAGCTGCATCTTGAGAATGAGATCCTGATCCAAACGGATTATTATAAATTATTATATCTCCATCAAATAAATTTTTCTCACCACCAACTTCTTTTACTGCTTCTTCTACGCAGAAACTTAATGTTCCCATAAATCCAGGAAGACTAGGTGATTGAGATAACATACAAAAATTTTTATCGTAAATAGCACTTGCAAAGTCTAACACTTCATAAATTATAGGAGAAAATGCAGATCTAACTAATGCTCTTTTCATTTGTTCAGCAGCTGAATTAAGACTGTTACGAATAATTTCGGAGGTAATTGGATCAGTTTTAATGTCTTTTCTTGTTTTTAATGCTTTAGATTTAAATACTTCAATATTCATAGTATTTTAATAATAAATTTATTTTACTTTTAATAAATAAAATTTCAAATTTAATTATTTATTGTTTATTATTCTTGAATTCCGACTATCATCTGATAGCTTATAGATTATTATGTCATCAAGAATAGGTGTTGATATCGGAGGTACATTTACAGACTTTATTGTTTATGATGAAAACGACAATAAAGTTATAATTGACAAAATACCTACAACTCCAGCTGATCCAGAAAAAGCTGTAGTTGAAGTAATTAAAAGAAATTTAACTCAAGAACAATTGAGTAAAATTGATTTTTTTTTACATGGCACAACAGTTGGTTTAAATGCACTTTTGGAAAGAAAAGGCTCAAAAGTAGGCTTACTATGTACAAAAGGTTTTAGGGATATTATTGAAATTAGAAGAGGTGATAGAGATGAAATGTACAATTTATTTTGGCAGCCTCCACCACCATTAGTACCTCGTTATTTAAGATTAGAAATTGAAGAAAGATTATTTGCTAATGGAGATATTCATACCAATTTAAACTCAGAAGATGTCAAGAAAGCATGTGAATATTTAAATAAAGAAGGTGTTAATAGTGTTGCTGTTGCTTTTATGAATGCATATTCCAATAAACAACATGAGTTGGCAGCAAAAAAAATTTTATTAGAAAATGGTTTTAATGGCGAAGTTTCGTTATCATCTCTTGTTTCGGGTGAGTACAGGGAATATGAAAGAACTACAACAACTATAATTGATGCCTTCGTTAAAGCCAGAATGTCTAATTACTTAGAGACTCTAAAGAATAATTTAAAAGAAATTGGCTTCAAAGGTTCTTTTCTTTTAACGCGTTCTGGAAGTGGATCAATGACATTTGATGAAGCAAGTGAAAGACCCTTTGAAACTATAATGTCAGGACCTGTTGCTGGTGCTGAAGGAGCGGGGGAATTATCAAGAAAACTTAAAAATACAAATATGGTTACAGCTGATGTAGGTGGTACAAGTTTTGATACTTGCTTAATATTGGATGGTAGACCACAAATTCAATTTGAAGGTAAAATCGTTGGCTTACCTCTTCAATCTCCTTGGGTTGATGTTCGATCCATTGGTGCAGGTGGAGGATCAATTGCTTACTTAGATGAAGGTGGATTGCTTAGATCTGGACCGCAAAGTGCTGGAGCAGTTCCTGGCCCTGCTTGTTATGGAAGAGGAGGCAAAAATCCCACAACAACTGATGCAGCTTTTTATTTAGGGATGTTAGGAGAAGGAAAATTAGCTTCAGGACTTCAACTTAATAAAAAACTAGCTGAAAAAGCACTTAATTCAGTGGGTTCAAAAATAGATTTATCAGAATCTGAGACCGCTAAAGGCATTTTAAAAATAAGTAGTGCAAATATGGCAGATGCAATTAGAGAAATAACAATAGAACAAGGAATTGATCCTCGTGAACTGAAACTCTTAGCTTTTGGTGGCGCTGGACCACTAATGTCAAACTTAATTGCTGAAGATCTTGAGATAAAAGAAATAATTATACCACCATATTCTGGAAATTTTTCTGCTTGGGGATTACTCGGTGCCGATTTATTACAAATGAACGCAAGAACTAAAATCATACGTTTATCAGATGCATCTCTAAAAGAATGTAATTTAATTTTAGAAAATTTATTTTCTGAATTAGAAGATAGGCAAAAAATAGATTTTTCTACAAATGAAAAAATTAGAGAAGTAGCTTTAGATATGCGATGGGCGGGTCAAGAGCATACTATCACACTTAAAATCAATGATCACATAGACGGTAAAATAAATTTAGACGCAGAAAAACTAAAGCAAGATTTTATGCAAGAATATGAAAAAACATTTGGAAGTAAATTAGATACTGTGGTTGAAATTGTATCAACGAGAGCTTCAGTTAGAGTGGCCCTTCCAAGAAAATCAGAGTCTGGTAAAATTGAAGAAGATAGTATTGAAATATCATCAAAATCAATAAATTGTTTTTCTTTTAATGCAGATAAAAATATCGATTTCTCAATTATTGCAAGAAATGAGATTAAATCTGAAATGTCTGGACCTATGATTATTTTAGAAAGCACAGCTGTCACCTATGTTGATCAAAACTATAACATTAATACAGATAAATTAGGAAATCTAATTCTTCAAAATAAGGAGAATTGATTAAATGAGTAACGAACTTTATCATTATAAATGTGGTGTAGATAGAAAATCAAATAAAGCTGAAGTTGATCCTATCACAACACAGATTGTTAGAAATTCTCTAAATTCCGCTGCTGAACAAATGAAAAGAGCTTTGTGCAGAACTGCAATGTCTCCAGTAATCTATGATGTATTAGATTTTGCTGGAGCTATTTATGACAATCATATGAGGCTTTTAGCTCAGGCACCAAGCTTACCATTGTTCATGGGAACTTTAAATTTTTGTATTGAGGAAGCAGTTAAGGGAGTTGGTGGAGAGTCAAAACTCAATGAAGGTGATATAATTATTTATAATTCACCTTACGGGACAGGTTCACATCCTCAAGATGCTGCTTTAGTTATGCCAGTTTTCTTTGATGGTGAATTAATAGCATATACTGCTATTAAAGCGCATTGGTTGGATATAGCTGGAAAAGAACCTTACTCAACGGATACAGTTGATGTTTTTCAAGAAGGGACTGTTTATCCAGGTGTTAAACTTTATAACAAAGGCGAATTAGTTGAAGATATATATAAGATGTGCATCGCTAATACGCGTGTACCCAATTCTGTTGCGGGTGATATAAATGCTCAAGCAATTGGAGTTAGAGCTGGTGAAAGAGCATTAAAAAAGATTGTCGCAAAATATGGTTTAAAAAAATTTAGAGATACAACCGAAGCAATCTTTGATGCAGGTGAAATGATAGTTAGAAATTACCTAAAAAAAATTCCAAATGGTGAATATGTTGGTTCAGGACAGATGGATAGCAACGGTGTCGAAGAAGGAACAGTACCATTTGACTTAAAAGTAATCATTGAGGACGAAAAAGTAATTTTAGACATGTCCAATGCTCCTCCTCAACAAAATGGACCTATTAATTGCCCTTTACCTTCAACTGTATCAACAGCCCGTGTATCTATGAGTATGTTAGCTGGAAGTAATGAACCACCTAATGAAGGTTTTTTTAGACCAATAGAAGTTATTACAAAACCTGGAACACTATTTCATCCTATTTCTCCAGCACCATGTTTTTTATATGGTTGGCCAGCACTGCAAGCAATAGAAGTATTTTATAGAGCTCTAGGAACAAAGTTCCCTGAAAATGTTCCAGCAAGTAGTGGTGGTTGTATAAATGGTATTGTTTGGTGGGGAATCAGAGAAGAGACTGGTGAACCTTGGGCTGATGGAGCTCCACATCCAGTCGGTCAAGGCGCAAGTCATTTTGGAGATGGAGCAACATGTCTACATCATGCAGAATCAGCAACTAGATTTGCTCCAGCAGAGGTTTGGGAAAATAGAAACCCTTGGTTGATAAATAAAGTTGAACTAATTCAAGACAGTTGTGGAGCCGGAAAAAATAGAGGCGGTTTGGGAGTTAATTTTGAATTTGAAATGTTAGAGGACTCTTTTGCTACCACAGTTTGTGAGAGAAGTAAGCTTCCTCCTTGGGGGTTAAATGGTGGTCATGAAGCACTTCCTAATAATTGTTTTTTAATGGAGCATGGAAAGACAACTAAAGAAGTTCCAAAAGCTACTAGAGTTCCAATTAAAAAAGGTAATAAAATATTACTTCAATGTGGAGGCGGCGGAGGATATGGTGATCCTAGAGAAAGAGATCACAATAAAATTATTGATGATGTGAAACAGGGTTATTTATCTAAAGAATATGTAAATAAATACTACCCAGATGTTAAATTATAATAAATGTTAAGAGTAGCAACAGATGTAGGCGGCACATTTACAGATTTAGTGTATTTTGAAATTGATGAAAAATCTGGAAAAGCACTTTCTATAAAAACTGCAAAAAGTGACACTACTCCTAGTAGTTATGAAAAGGGAGTTTTTGATGCAATTGAGAAAGGGAATGTAGATATTGCAAAATCTACTTTTTTTGCACATGGAACAACAGTAGTTATTAATTCGATAACTGAAAGAAAAGGTGTATTAACAGGATTAGTTACTACTAAAGGTTTTAGAGACAGTCTAGAAATTGCAAGAGGAGATAGACCTGACTTTTTTAATCTCAGATATCAAAAACCAAAACCCTTCGTTCCTAGATATTTAAGAGCAGAAGTTCCTGGTAGAATTGATTTCTTAGGAAAAGAATTAACTCCTCTTGATTTATCAGGTTTGGATAAAATAATTGAAAAATTCAAAAAACATGATGTGCAATCTATTGCTGTATGCTTAATTCACGGATATGCTAATTCACTGCATGAGCAAAAAGTAATTGATTATATAAAAAGTAAGTGGGCAGAAATTGACATTGTTGCTTCCCACCAAATTACAAGAGAATGGAGAGAGTACGAAAGGACTAATACAACTGCATTATGTGCATATGTTAAACCCATTGCAAGAAGTTACTTGGACAAACTTAATGACAAATTAATAGCTGCTAACTTTAGTGGCAACCCTTATGTTATGCAATCTAATGGGGGTATTGATACTTTTGAGTCAACAAAAGCTATCCCTTTAACAATGATAGAATCTGGCCCTACTAGTGGAGTGTTAGGTGCAGCAGAGTTAGGAAAATTAATTAAAGAAAATAATTTAATTACTTTAGATGTTGGTGGTACTACAGCTAAGTGTTCACTTATAGAAAATGGTAATGTAAAAATTAACACAAACTATTGGATAGAAAAAAATAGACAATCTGCAGGATATCCAGTTATGCTTCCAGTTGTTGACATAGTTGAAATCGGCAATGGAGGAGGAAGTATAGCGTGGGTAGATAATTATGATAAATTACATGTTGGTCCACAAAGTGCAGGAGCTGATCCAGGCCCAGTATCATATGGGAAAGGTGGTACATCTATTACTACAACTGATGCGAATTTGATTACAAATAGGATTAACCAGAATTATTTCTGTGGAGGAGAGATTACGGCTGATATGGATGCTGTAAGTAAAACCATAGAACCTCTTTCTAAAAAATTAAAATTTACTAATGAAGAAACTGCACGCGGCATCATTCGTATTGCTAATAATAATATGATAAATGCACTCAAACTTGTATCTGTTAATAAGGGCTATGACCCAAGAGATTTTAGTCTTGTAGCTTTTGGAGGCGGTGGTGGAATGCATGCTACATCGTTAGCAAAGGAATTAAATATTCCAAAAGTGATTATACCAGTTAATTCTTCTGTTTTTTCTGCTTGGGGTATGTTGATGAGTGATTTGAGAAGAGATTATATTCTTACTAAACTTACTACTATGAACGATCAAGCAATTGATATTTTGAATAAAACTTTTAGTGAAATGGAAAAACAAGCAGAAGAAAGTTATAAAAAAGAAAATATTTCTAAAGAATTAATATCATTTAAAAGATTTGGAAGTTTTAGATATTTAGGTCAAGATCATTCTGTTGAAATTCCAATTACAAATTCAAAATTTGATGAAGATTCAATTAAGAAAATTATTGATGATTTTCATACTCAATATGAAAAAGAATTTACTTATAAATTAGAAAACCAAGTAGATATGATTCAATTTCATCTTGTAGCTTTTGCCAAAATTGAAAAGCCTGAGTTACAAGAGAGAAAAATTACAAATATTAAAGTTGAAGATACTATAAAAGAGACAAGAGAAGTAGATTTTGATGAAATGGGAGTGCATAAATCAAATATTTATAATTTCGATCTTCTAGAGCCAGGAATGGAATTTACTGGCCCAGCAATAGTTGAAGATCCAAGCACTACAGTTGTAATTTTTCCTAAACAAAAATGTAAAGTAGATAAGTTTGCAAATTTACACATCTCAATAGGAGGAGAAAATATTGAATAGTATAAAAAATGATCCAATAACGACTGAGATTATTCAAAGTTCACTACAAGCTGCTTGCGATGAAATGTTTGTAGCTATGAGAAAAACTGCAATGAGCTCAATTATTTATGAAGTTCTTGATTTTGGAACAGCCGTAACAGATTCTAACGGTAACATAGCTGCTTCTGGTGCTGGTATACCTGCATTTATTGCAATGTGTGATAAAGCAGTTCAAGCTGTTATAAAAAAATATGATTCAAATCAAATAAAAGAAGGTGATGTTTTTGCTACTAATGATCCTTACAATGGAGGAGTAACTCATTTAAATGATGTTATTGTTGTTATGCCAGTTTTTTCACAAGGAGAAAGAATAGCATGGACAGCAAATATTGCTCATTGGCCTGATTTAGGAGGGATGGCTCCTGGAGGTATTTCAGCTGATGCAAAAGAAATATTTCAAGAAGGTTTACAACTTCCAGTAATCAAAATGATTGAAAATGGGAAACCAATCCAATCAGTAATAGATATTATAACGGCTAATAGTAGAGTACCAGAATATACACTTGGAGATATGTGGGCAGCTATAGCTTCAATAAGAGTAGGGGAAAAAAGAATTAAGGATATTGCAAATAAATATGGAACAGAAATATTTAAAAATTCTGTTCAACAATTTATGGATTATGGTGAAAGAAATTCTTTGGATGCGTTATCAAGTCTTCCTCATGGAACTTATCATGGAGAAGATTTACTTGATGATGGCAGAAAAATTCAGGTTGATGTTACTATTAACGATAAAGAATTTATTGTAGATTTAAGAAATAATCCAGAGCAAGATGATGGACCAAATAATGCTTCATATGATGGAACAGTAGTATCTGCGCAAATGGCATTTAAAGGGATCACTTCAAGTGATTTCATTTGTAATGCTGGAACGTTTAGACCTTTAAAAGTTTTATGTGATGAAGGATCTATGTTTAATCCAGTAAGACCCGCTGCTCAAGGTATATACTACGAAACAGATATTAGATCCTATGATTTAATTTGGAAAACTATTTCCCATCTAAATCCAAATAAATCATCCGCTGGAAGTTTTGCTTCTATATGTGGTACATTTATGGGTGGTCAACATCCGGATACTGGAGCTACCTTTATCATTATAGAACCACAAGTTGGTGGTTGGGGAGCAAGTAGCGTAAGTGATGGCTGTAGTGCAAACTTTTCTGCTTTTCACGGTGATACTTTTAATACCCCCGCAGAAATATCTGAAGCTAGACATGGTGTTTATGTAGATCAAATGAGACTTACTGACGAAGATGGTGGTGAAGGTAAATTTAGAGGTGGCAAAGGAATAGTAATGGATTACAGAGTTAGATCAAAAAATGCATGGGTATCAGTAGCTTATACAAGGTCTAAAAGTTTACCATGGGCATTAGATGGGGGTAATGAAGGTGGATCTAATTATATTGAGGTAATTCGTAAAAATGGAGATCTAGAAAAATATTCTGTTGTAACTGGATTAACTCTTGAACCAGAAGATGTCGTGAGAATTCATACTGGTAATGGAGGAGGGTGTGGTAAGCCAGAACTTAGAGACAAGTCTTTGATTGAAGAAGATTTACTGAATGAATACATCACTTTAGATCAAGCTAAAAAATTTTATAAATATAAGTAGTTTAAATTTTAAAAACTGGATTTTTTATTTTTTTTGAATTTATTTCAATTCCTAGACCTATATTATTTGATGCCTCAAATTTACCTTTTTTTCTTTGTGGGGAACCCTCAGAATAACTCAATGTGTTATAACTATTAAAATCAGTTGATGAAAAAAGATATTTCGAAGTTGTACTATGAGCTAAATGTGCAATTGCTGATGTTGCAATATCACCACCCCATGAGTCTTCAATAGTCATTCCAACTCCTAACTCAACACATAAGTCTCTTAATAATTTACTTTTTGTAATTCCGCCAAGTTTACTTATTTTTATATTAATTATATCCATAGCTTTATCTTTATAAGCTCTTAAAAAAGCACTTATAGAATCAATATTTTCATCCAAAATAAATGGGTTACTGCATTTATCCCTAACAATTAAATTTTCCTCATAAGTTAAGCAAGGTTGTTCAATATAAATATTTAAATGATTAGTTTCTTTGACTACTTTAAGTGCATCATGCATCAGCCAACCAGTATTAGCATCAGCAACTAATGTCTCATTATTCTTTAATTTCGATCTAATTAATTTAATTCTTTCAATATCCTCTATTGGGTCCCCACCAACTTTAAGTTGAAATTTTTTATATCCCTCTTTTTGATATTTAATAACTTTCTTTGTCATTGCTTTAGGGGACTCTTGAGAAATTGCTCGATATAGATCTACATTTTTCCCAAATTTTCCTCCAAGTAATTTCCATAATGGGACTTGCATTACTTTTGATGTTATATCCCAGCAAGCAATATCAATTGGTGATTTAACATAGTTGTGACCCTTTAAGTTTTTATCCATTTCTAAATTAATTTCTTGTAGATCTGTTGGATCTTTATTGATTAGGTATTTACCAATCTGCTTTATGCCCGTTCTTACACCTTCAGCATAAGCAGGTAAATACGCAGGACCAAGCGTACAAACTTCTCCAAGTCCACTAATTCCAATATTGGTATTTATTTTTACAATTGTTGAATCAAAAGAGTTTACTGAATTACCATGAGACCAACTATAATTTCCTTCTTTAAGTGGAAGATCTATTTTAAAAACTTCAATTGATTTTATTTTAATCATTTTCATCCGATAGCATTAATAAAGAAGTATTTCCACCTGATGCTGTAATATCATTTGATAATGTTTTTTCATTTAACAGATTAAGCAAATAATTTGGTCCTCCAGCTTTCGGACCTGTTCCTGACAATCCTCTTCCTCCAAATGGTTGTGATCCCACCACAGCTCCAGTAATGTTTCTATTTATATAAATATTTCCTACATTAACATTATTTGAAATAAAATTTATCGTGCTGTCAATTCTACTATGTATTCCTAAAGTTAATCCATAATTTAAATTATTTATTTCATCTACTAAGTTATCCATTTTATCAGAAGAATATCTTAATATATGAAGTATTGGTCCAAAAACTTCTTCATCAATTTCTTTTAAATCATTTATTTCAATTATTGTAGGCTGAATAAAAAATCCTTCTAAATTTTTATCTAATTCTGAGTTAAATAAAATTTTTTCTTTAAATCTGTCTAAATGTTTTAATATTTTGTTTTTAGCTTCAACATCAATTAAAGGTCCAATATCTGTATCTAATAAATAAGGTAAACCTACCTTTAATTTTTTTGTTGCACCAATTAACATGTTTATAGTTTTGTCGTAAACTTCATCCTGAATTGCAAGAACTCTAAGTGCAGAACATCTTTGCCCGGCAGAATTAAACGCTGATTCTATTACATCATCAACAACTTGTTCTGTTAATGCAGATGAGTCAACAATCATAAAATTCTGCCCCCCTGTTTCAGCAGTTAAAGATATTATTTCTTTTCTTTGGTTAAGATTAAGTTGAATCTTATTCGCTGTTTCAGAAGAGCCTGTAAATAAAACTCCTTTAATGTGTTTATTTTTAAGAACTTCGTCACCAATACTTTCTCCATCACCTAATACTAATTGCAAAGCCTCTTTAGGAAGTCCGGCTTCAAATAATATTTTGATTAATTTGTATGCAATAATTGAAGTTTGTTCAGCAGGTTTAGCAATTACTGTATTTCCTGTTAAGAGTGCAGCAATTATTTGTCCTGTAAATATTGCTATTGGAAAATTCCATGGACTAATACAAAAAAATACACCTTTACTTTCATATTTTAAGATATTTTTTTCACCTGTTGGTCCAATTAAAATTTCATCCTCCAAAAATATTTTTTTAGATTGATTAGAATAATAATAACAGAAATCTATTGCCTCTCTTAAATCGTCGATAGCATCTTTTATCGTCTTTCCAGCTTCCTCAACACAAATTCTTATTAGTTCATTTTTGTTAACTTCTAATAAATCAACAAATCTATCTATAATTTTGCATTTATCCTCAATACTTACTAATTTCCACTTTTTTAGATAGTTATTTGCTGTTTCAATTGCCTCATGAACCAATAAATTATTAGCAAAAGTTACTTTTCCAATCATCTCATCTTTTAAAAATGGTGAAAAAATATTTATCTCATTTTTTGTGTTTTTTTCATCTCCATTTATTATAGAATTGGCTAAATATTCTTTTTTGTTTTTATCAAATATTTTTTTTATATCTAAAATAGTATTTTCACTTTCTAGATTTATGCCCTTAGAATTTTTTCGTATTGGTAAAAAAATATCCTTGGGTTTAGGAATATATGGATTTCCATATTCATTATATTTTTTAATGATATCGATAGGGTCAATGACAAATTCCTCTACTTTAAAATTTTTATCATTTAGTTTGTTAACAAAGGATGTATTTGCTCCATTTTCTAATAATCGTCTCATCAGATATGGAAGTAGATCTTCATAATCACCAACTGGAGCATAAATTCTACATTTAGATTTTTCTAGATTAGAATTCTTATTAAAATAATTATGTAAGATATCAGCCATTCCATGAATTCGTTGAAATTCAAATTTACTACCTCTTGCTATTTCTTCAATAAAGGCAATCGAATAAGCATTGTGTGTAGCAAAAGCAGGAAAAATATTTTTTTGATATTTAATTAATTTTATAGCACAAGCCATCCAAGACAAATCAGTTAGAGGTTTCCTTGTAAAAACTGAATAGTCATCAAAACCAGATACTTGAGCATATTTTATTTCACTATCCCAATAAGCTCCTTTAACTAAACGCACTGGTATCACTTTATTATTTTTATTAGCTAAATTATTCAACCAATCAATAATATAGAAGGCTCTTTTTTGATAAGCTTGTAAAGCTAGACCAAGCCCATTCCAATTTTTAAGTCTTTCATCATTAATCAATAATTCAAAAATTTTTAACGATAATATTAATCTATTATCTTCTTCCGCATCTATACATAATTGAATATTATATTTTTTTGCCAACAATCCTAATTCAATTAGTTTTGGTAGCAGTTCTTTTTTAAGTTGATCAAATTTATGTCTTTCATATCGTGGATGTAATGCTGAAAGTTTAACAGAAACTCCATTTGAAAGTGTAGGATCTAAGTTGTTTAGTAGTTTTTTCCCAGTAAACTCTATACTTTTTAAATATTCTAAATAATACTTATGTGCATCTTCATCAGTTCTTGCACCCTCTCCAAGCATATCAAAAGAAAATAAATTTCTTTTATATTTTTCTGAATTTGTAAATTTAACTGCTTCATCCATTTTTGCTTTAAACACAAACTGCTTTGCTAAAACCATAACAGCTTTTCTTACAACAGTCCTAAATACTGGTTCAGAATTTTTTTTAATAAAACTTTTGTAATTTTCCTCTAATTTATTTTCATCTAATTTATTTCTCTTTAAAATATTTCCGGTTAAGAAAAATGCCCAGGATGATGCGTTAACAAAAAGACCTTTATCGAAACCAGTATGCTTTTTCCAATCAGTCGATGTAAACTTATCTTCTAATAATCTATCAATAGTTTTTTGATCGGGTATTCTTAAAAGTGCTTCAGCCAAACATAGCAGTACAGTCCCTTCTTCACTATTTAATTGATATTCTTGAAGCAAGTTTTCAATTGGACTTTTTATTATTCCTATTGATTTTCTAGATTCATTTACGATTTGTTCAGCTCTCGCTTTAATATCTTTTCTTTTATCAACATAATTTGGTTCAAGATATTTTATTAAATTATCTACAATTATTGATTCATCAAACGATACTACTTGATCAATTTCAAATAATGTATTTACGGCAATATTTGGCATATTTTAAAATTAATAATTAATGAAATTATCATTTTAATAATATAATCACAATTTGTTTAAATGAATAAGTAAACCATGAAAATAGATGAAAATACATTACTTCAATTGTGTAATGCAGCTATCACTGCAGGAAATAGGGTTCTAGACTTTTATGAACTTGACACTGAGATTATTTATAAAAAAGATGAATCTCCATTAACTAAAGCAGATTTAGATTCTAATAAAATATTACAAAGTAGTATCTCTAAAATTACCCCAAACATACCAATATTAAGTGAGGAAGAATTTATTTCATGGAATACAAGAAAAAATTGGAAAAAATATTGGTTAATTGATCCTCTAGACGGTACAAAAGAATTTATAAAAAAAAATGGCGAATTTACAATTAACATTGCACTTATCGAATATAATCAACCAGTTCTAGGTATTATTTTTGCCCCAGCGTTAGGGTGTTTATTTTTTTCAAAAAAAAATAGTGGTTCTTTTAAAATTTATACAAAAAACAATATAGATACATTTAATAAATCAGAAAAAATTTCTGTAAAAAATACAAATAAAGAAAAAATAATAGTTTTAGGTAGTAGATCACACTCAAACACAACTTTTGACAATTGGGTTAAAAATAAATTTACTAACTATGAAATAATAGAAAAAGGAAGTTCACTCAAATTTTGTGAGATCGCTGAAGGCAGAGCAGATATTTATCCAAGGTTTGGACCAACTTCTGAATGGGATATTGCTGCTGGTCATATAATTTTATTAGAAGCAGGTGGAAAACTTAAAACTATAGATAATAAAGATTTAGTATATAATAAAAAAGAAGATATTCTTAACCCACATTTTTTTGCATATGCCAATGATGCTTTGTTATAAAATAAATGAAATATTATCATCTTAAAAAACTAGAATCTGAAAGTATTCATATTATTAGAGAAGTTGCAGCAGAGTTTTCAAACCCTGTTATGCTTTATTCAATAGGAAAAGATTCCTCAGTTATGCTTCACTTAACAATGAAAGCTTTTTCACCAAATAAAATCCCATTTAAACTTTTACATGTAGATACAACATGGAAGTTTAAAGAAATGATAAAATTTAGAGATGAAGTTTCTAAAAAATATAACTTAGATTTAATTGTTCATATAAATCAGGAAGGTCTTAAAAAAAATATCGGTCCAATATCTCATGGATCAAAAACACATACGGACATAATGAAAACGCAGTCTTTAAAACAAGCTTTAAGTAAATTTAAATTTGACGCTGCATTTGGTGGTGCAAGAAGAGATGAAGAAAAATCCAGAGCTAAAGAAAGAGTTTTTTCTTTTAGAGATGAAAATCATCGTTGGGATCCTAAAAATCAGAGACCTGAATTGTGGAATCTTTTCAATACAAAAATAGGTAATAATGAGAGTGTAAGAGTATTTCCACTCTCAAATTGGACAGAACTTGATATTTGGCAATATATTTATGAAGAAAATATTCCAATTGTTCCTCTTTATCTAGCAAAAAAAAGACCGGTAATATTAAGAGATAACATGCTCATAATGGTAGATGATGATAGATTAAAAATTAAAGAAGAAGAAAAGATAGAAACAAAATTAGTCAGATTTAGAACTTTAGGATGTTACCCATTAACTGCTGCTATTGAATCAAATGCTTCTAGTGTTGAAGAAATAATAATAGAATTACTTGAATCCAATAATTCAGAGAGGCAAGGTAGACTTATTGATACAGATCAAATTGGATCTATGGAAATAAAAAAACGAGAAGGTTATTTTTAATGGATATAAATACCTTTTTTAAAAAACAGAATACAAAAAATCAGGTTAAAATTCTTACATGTGGATCTGTCGATGATGGTAAATCAACATTAATTGGAAGACTGCTATTTGATTCAAAAAGTATTTTTCATGATCAGATTTCGCAAGCTGAATATGAAAGTGAAAAATATGGAACTCAGGGGAAAGATATTGACCTTGCATTATTAATTGATGGTTTGCAAGCTGAAAGGGAGCAAGGAATAACAATTGACGTAGCTTATCGATATTTTGAAACACAAAAATGTAAGTTTATTATTGCTGATACACCAGGTCATGAAGAATATACAAGAAACATGGCAACAGGAGCATCAAATTCTGATGTAGGGATTGTACTAATTGATTCAACTAAAGGTATATTAGATCAAACAAAACGGCACACTTTCATTTTATCACTTTTAGGTATTCGACATATTGTAATAGCAATCAATAAAATGGATCTTGTAAATTATGATGAAGATATTTTTACAAAAATAACAAAAAAATTTGAAATAATTTCAACAAATTTTGACTTCACTTCGAAAGATTATATCCCAATGTCTGCTCTAAAAGGAGATAATGTTTTTAGGGTTTCTAAAAATATGCCATGGTATAAAAAAGAAACTTTAATAAATACATTAGAAAATTTAAAATTAACTAAAGATAATAAAAATGATAATTTCTGTATGCCTGTTCAATGGGTTAATAGATCTACTTCCGATTTTAGAGGATATAGTGGAACAGTAGTGTCTGGTTCCATTAATATTAATGATAAAATTTATATTACAACTTCAAGTGAAGTCGCAAAAATAAATCATATTATTACTCCAGAAGGAAGTTTGAAAAATGCTACGAACGGGCAAGCAGTTACTCTTACTTTGGATAAAGAAATTGATATTTCTAGAGGTGATTTAATTACAAGTAATTTAGATAATATTAAAATTACAGATCAGTTTGCAGCTCATATTATTTGGATGAATAAAGATAAGATGTTGCCTGAAAGAAATTATATATTTAGATTTACAAACTCATACATAACAGGAAAAATTACTGATTTAGTTCACAAAATAAATATTAATTCATATGAAAAAATTGCCTCAAAGTCTTTGAAATTAAACGATATTGGCTATTGCAAAATTGCGTTGAGTAGAAAAACATTTATTCAATCATACAATGACAATAATCAACTTGGGAGTTTCGTAATCATTGATCAATTTAATAATTTAACTGTTGGTGCTGGGGTTATTGATTATGAACTAAGAAGAGCAAGTAATATTTCATGGCATGAAATGTCTGTTGACAAAGTGAAGAGATCAAATATGAATTCTCAAAAACCTTCTGTATTATGGTTCACCGGTCTTTCAGGATCAGGTAAATCTACTATTGCTAATATTTTAGAACAGAAATTACATGATCTAAATAAAAGAACATATTTATTAGATGGCGATAATATCAGACATGGTCTTAACAAAGACTTAGGATTCACAGATGAAGATAGGGTAGAAAATATAAGAAGGGTTTCAGAAGTCGCAAAATTAATGACTGATGCTGGATTAATTACTTTAGTTTCATTTATATCCCCTTTTAAATCAGAAAGAAAAATGGCAAGAGATTTATTTGAAGATAATGAGTTTGTTGAAATTTTCGTGGATACACCATTGGAAGAATGTGAGAGTCGAGATCCAAAAGGATTATATAAAAAAGCTAGATCAGGAATATTAAAAAATTTTACAGGAATAGATTCAGATTATGAGGTACCCTCTGATCCAGAAATTAAATTGAAAACACTTTCAAAAAATCCTGAAGAATTAGCTGATGAAGTTTTAGATTTCTTGAAAGTTAATAATATAATTTAATTTTAATTTTTAATTTTTGAAGCAGGTTTACCATACTTTACATTTAAGCCACCATATCTTCTCACTCTAATATTGCATTGTTCTGCGTGACCAATAAATCCCTCAAGATAAGATAGTCTAGATCCATATTCTCCAATAAGTTTAGCTGCTTCATCTGTCATAATTTTTTGATAGGTGTGAGTTTTAATAAACTTACCAACCCATAAACCGCCAGTGTATCTTCCAGCTTTTTTAGTAGGAAGAGTATGATTGGTGCCTATTACTTTATCACCATTAGCAACATTAGTTCTAGCTCCCAAAAATAGAGCTCCATAAGATGTCATATTTTCTAAAAACCAATCATCTTTTTTTGTCATTACTTGTACGTGTTCTGATGCTATTTCATTTGCTTTAGATAACATCTCCTCATAGGTGTCACACAAAATAATTTCCCCGTAATCTTTCCAGCTTGTATTCGCTGTTTCTTTAGTAGGTAATATTTCTAAAATTCTATCAATCTCTTTAAATGTTTCTTCTGCAAGTTTTCTTGAGTTTGTTATCATAACAGCTGGAGAATTATATCCATGTTCAGCTTGTCCTAATAGATCAGTTGCACATATTTCACCATCAACAGTTTCATCAGCAATAACCATTGTTTCAGTTGGACCAGCAAATAAATCGATACCAACTCTGCCATACAATTGTCTTTTCGCTTCAGCAACAAATGCATTGCCAGGTCCAACAAGCATATCAACTGGTTTAATCGTTTCTGTACCAATAGCCATTGCACCTACTCCTTGCATTCCTCCTAAAACATAAATTTCGTGAGCACCACCCATTTTCATTGCTGTAACAACTGCTGGATTTGGTTTACCTTTAAAAGGTGGAGTAGTGGCTACAATTCTTGGCACCTTAGCAACAGAAGCAGTAACAACTGACATATGTGCAGAAGCCACCATTGGAAATTTACCGGCTGGAACATAGCAACCAACTGCTTGTACAGGTATATTCTTATGACCTAGAATAACACCTGGGTGCGTTTCTACTTCTAATTCACTTAAAGTTTTTAGTTGTGCTTCAGCAAATGTGCGCACTTGTTTCTGAGCAAATTTAATATCTTCTTTATCATCATCAGATACTTCACTGATTAATTGATTAATTTGATCTTCATTTAACCTAAAACTATCTGGTGAATAGTTATCAAATTTTTGAGATAACTCTCTAATGTGTTTATCACCTTCTGACTCAATTTTACTTAATGTTTCCTCAACAATTTTTTTTACTTTATCATTATCTTCAGTTCTTTGTTTTTCATCTAATCCTTTTTTTAAATATTCAATTGCCATAATTATTTTTTATGAATTAATTTAAAGATATCAATACCTATTTGATCGAGTATATGTGCTATATCAATTGGTACCCAATTTTCCCTAATAAGTCCTTCATGATGTAAATAAAAATCCATTACTCTCATTGTTATTTTTTTATGAGTTGGTTCATACCCTAGCCAATCACTAGATCCATGGATACATTGGATACTATGCCAACCCCCAGTCATTGAAAAATTTCCATCCCCAATTTCAATGTAATGACCAATTTTCCAATAATCTCTGTCCTTGAATGTAAGTCTAAATGGGAGTTGGTGATGATCAACAAAACCATCTAAACCTCTAGCTGTGCCTATACCACTTGGTCCATACCACATCATTTTTGGATGCCAATAATCTTGTTGAGGATGATTAATTAATTTTTCTCTTATTTGATCTTTTGTAAGACCTGGTTCAGTCTCGGGTTTAATATTTAAACTTCTTTGCATAGTTAAATCTTGATTTAAAGATTGAAGAGATAATTCCTTATCTAAATTTTGATTATTTTCTCCATCACCTGTGATAGGAGATGGCCACATACCCTCTACACCAAGAGATTTATTAATGGGCCAATGACCAGCCTGACGAATAAAATCTACAGTATCAATCAATGTGTAGGATTTTATTATTTTGTTATTAGTTATTTGATGTGCTTCACAAGTTCGAAGATGAATTGTTTTGTTTGTTGGTTTAACGCCCAACCATTCATTTGAAAATGTTCCAGTTAAATGACTAACAAATGAAACAAATACTTTATCTCTGAATGCTCCACCAATAACTAGATTATTTCTTCTTTCAAGATCAGGAAATGCTTTCTTTAAAGGTATTAAATATTTATTTTTTATTTCTTCAATTCCCTTAATTTCATTAACTGGATGAAAGCCATTAAGCTCTGCATCTTCATGATATAAATTTTCAAGATTATCTTCTAAATCTTCAATAGAACATTCAGCAATTTTATTTAATAAATTTTTAAAATATATTTTGTTTTCGATATTTATTTTTGGATCAAGATCTAAATGAATTATGTTTGAGTTACCTTTTTCACCTGTATCAAAGTTTTGTATTTTATTTGCCATAATAATTTAATAACACTATTGTTAAATAATAATTGATTTATTCATTATTTTGAATAATATTCAAAAAAAATGAATAAAAGATCATAACAATATGTCAATTAATATTACAACTAGATTAGCAAAATTCGATGAACTTATTCCTAGTAATATTCCATTTGTTGAGGGAAAATTAAAAGGTCATCAAGATAGAAAAAATTATTCAGTAATAGGCCCTGGTGTCAGTGAAGATGCTAAACAAAACGTTAAAATAGCTGAAGAACATGGTTTTAATATTGGTGCGGTAAGCGCTGCTCCAATGAATGGTTCTGGTTTACATAGTCATACAACTGCAGAAGTTTTTATCATTCATTCAGGCGCTTGGCGTTTTTACTGGGGCGTTGATGGCACAGAGGGAGAAGTAATCCTAAAAAAAGGTGATATTGCTTCTTTTCCTACAAACATGTTCAGAGGTTTTCAAAATGTAAGTGATGAAGAGGCGCTAATGTTTGTTGTGTTAGGTGAAAATGATCCAGGTGTTATTACTTGGACGCCTAAACTTTTAAAAGATGCAAAAGAATCTGGCATGGTATTAATGAATGATAATTCTTTAATCGACACAGAGAAACAGAAAATAACAGATGAGACTAAAATTATTCAACCACTAAAAGATAATGAATTAGAGAGTTTCGACCATTACTCTTCAGAAGACATAGAAAAATTTGTTATTCGATTTAATGATAAAGATAAATACTTTGTTGATGATGATCACTATCAATCTAATAAAATTATTAACTATATTGATCAGTTTCAAATTCATGATAAATCTTTTACACCAAATATACCGCATTCAACAGGTTTTAGCCTTTCACTTCTGAATGGCAAGAGTGCTCATATACATAAATACATACTAAAGAAATCAGAAGTGTATCATTGTTTATCTGGCGAATGGGAAATAGATTGTGATGGAGATAAAGTAGTAATTAAAGAAAAAGATACCTTTTCAGTACCAAAAAATTCACTACGTTCAATCAGGCAGATAAGTGATCATGATGGTAATTTATTTATAATACGGCAAACTAATTAAATATTAATTAAATGAAAGGATTTGATGCACAATTCAAAGATTTTCCTGATTATATTTTAAAGATCACATATCAAATTTGGGAAAACAATGATGTTGAAGCAATAAGAGATTATTATGCTGATATTCCAAATATAAGCCTCCCCACACCTACAAGATCTCCATCTGGAGTAATTTATGGTGCAGACCCAGTAATTGAAAGTACCTATGCTAGTAAAAAACTATTTCCCGACAGAACACTTTTAGGTGAAGATGTAATTTGGACAGGAAATGATGATGAGGGATATTTTTCATCACATCGCATTTTATCAACCTCTACTCATTCTGTTGATGGGATGTATGGGAAAGCGACAGGAAAAAAACTATATTACCGAACTATTGCTGATTGTGCATGCATGAATAATCAAGTTTATGATGAGTGGCTTGTGAGAGATCAAGGAGCAATTGTGAGACAAATTGGAATTGACCCCAAGAAATTTGCAAGTAATCTAATTAAAGATGAAGGCGGTCCTGAAAAAGCTAGTAAACCCTTTGATGAAAATACACCTGTTAAATCAATTTATAAATCTCCTGTATTAGCATCTGGTAACTTTGGAGAATTATATGCAAATATCTTAACTTCTATTATGAACATTAATTTAGAGAAAACAATAAATGATAATTTTGACAGAGCCATACAGCAATTTCAACCAGGAGGAAATACTCACTATGGTAGAGATGAGGTAATAAAATTTTGGAAACAATTAAGAGATGCTTTTCCTAACGCATTGTTCTCAGTCGAGCACATTGCTTTTACTGAAGAAAAATATGAACCTAAAAAAGCTTCAGTTCGTTGGTCTATGGTAGGTAAACATGAAGGGGATGGTCTTTTTGGGAAAGCCTCTAATTCGAAAATTTATATAATGGGTATTAATCATGTTGAATTTGGAGAAAGAGGTATTAAAAATGAATGGGTTCTCTATGATGAAACTATGATCTGGAAACAGATTTTATTAAAAACAGGTT
The DNA here is from genome assembly GCA_902553005.1 of uncultured Alphaproteobacteria bacterium. Taxonomy (GTDB): domain Bacteria; phylum Pseudomonadota; class Alphaproteobacteria; order HIMB59; genus CACPNW01. The sequence continues at coordinate 34,370 of CACDIK010000009.1, forward strand.
AATTTAATGTCTAATATTTTGACAACACATGTTGGAAGCCTTCCTAGATCAAAAGAACTTTCAGATTTTTTATTTGCAAAAGATAAAGGAGAGAAATTTAGTAAAAGTAGTTTTGATGAAGTATTAAGAAATAATGTGGAAAGTGTTGTTAAGAGACAACTTGATGTTGGAATTGATTTTGTCAGTGATGGGGAGATGAGTAAAATTAGCTACGCTACATATATTAAAGACAGAATTGATGGATTCTCAGGTGAAAGCGAAAGAAGAGCACCTGCTGACCTTGACGATTTTCCAGAATATAAAGAAAAGATTGCTAAAAGTGGTGGCACACCAACTTATACCAGGCCATGTTGCACAAACGAATTAAAAGTAAAAGATGAAACTTCTCTTCTACAGGATATAAATAACTTTAAAAATTCACTTGATAAACTAAATCACAGACATGCATTTATGAACTCAGCATCACCTGGCGTCATAAATGTTTTTATGCCAAATAAATTTTATAGTACTGAAGATGAATATTTGGATAAATTATCTAATATTATGGCTAAAGAATATGAGGTTATAACAAAATCAAATATTCATGTTCAGCTAGATTGCCCAGACCTTGCTTTAGCAAGACACATGAATTTCAAAAATTTATCTGAGGATGAATTTATTAAACGTGCAGAACTACAAATTGAATGTATGAACTCAGCATTATCTAATGTTGATATTGAACAAACTAGAATGCATATATGTTGGGGCAATTATGAAGGACCCCACACACACGATATTGCTCTAGAGAAAATATTACCTATAATTTTGAAATCAAAGATAAAATACTTTCTAATTGAGTCTTCTAATCCTAGGCACGCACATGAATGGAAAGTTTTTCAAGATATAAAGTTACCAAAAGATAAAGTCTTAGTACCTGGCGTAATTGATTCAACATCTAATTTTGTTGAACATCCAGAAGTTGTAGCAGATAGATTAATTCAGTTTTCTACAGTAATTCCAAAAGATCAATTAATGGCAGGGACAGATTGTGGTTTTAGTACATTTGCTGGTTTTGGAAAAATTGATGAAAAAATTTGTTATGAAAAGCTTCATGCATTAGTTGAAGGTACTAAACTTGCCTCAAAAGTTATCTAATTACTGATTTAAAAATTTTGCTCTTTCTAAAAGATCCACTCCTAGTTTTTTTAAAAAATGTAAATGATCAATAAAGATCCAGTTTTCAGCTAATTTATCTCCATCTCTTCGATATAAATCTACAACTCTCATTTCTGATTCAATATCACTTGCATTTGTTAATCCTAAATATTCTCCTTTAGGTTTCATAATTAAATTTGGCCAACCAAACCAACCTCCAAGATCATCTTCAGAGCTACTAAGTATGTGTCCATTGAAACGAACAAACTCTAAACCATCTTGAAATGGTTTTGTGTGACCTTTTTGATAGCCATCAATAGTATAAGAAGCTCCTATACCTCCTGGTCCCCACCAAATCATGTCATTATGCCAATCTAATTCTAATTCTTCTTTATAAGATTGCATTTTGGAACCTTTAACAAGTCGATCGCGCATTCTGTGAATTAAATCTAATGTTTTTTGACTTTCACTTTCATTAGAAATATCAAATTTTAAACCTTTATGATTCATTGGTCCAGGTGTTACACAAACAAGACCTGTAGATTCAGGAATTATAGAAAGACCTAGTTGCTGCATTAAATTCATTACATCTAAAAAAATAGCTCCTTCAGTAATTTTGTTATTTTCCACTTTGTAAAATTCTGCAAATCTTAATAAAATTGATTTATTATTTGGTTTAAGGCCTACAAACGGCTTATTGAAAACACCCATGAAATGACCCATACTGGAGATCCATTTCCCTTTATTTTTATCTAGCGAATTTATCCCAGCATAAAATATATCTAATCGACGTTGTATAGGTGAAAATGAATCTTTAATTGGTTTCCAAAGATTATTAGCAACAAGATCTATACTACCTAGTTCGTTGAATGGGTGGGTACATTTCATACTAAAATCTTCTGATGCGTATTTGGATATAACTTCAGATAATGAATCAATGTTACAACTATCTATCTCATTTGAATAATCTAATACTAATTTTTTTTCTGCTTGGAGATCAGTCATTTCATTTTGATTATATTAATAAACTAAAAAAGACAATATTCATTTTTTTGAATAAAATTTCATTGCTTTGAAATATTTTTAAATGTATCTCATTACAAATACAAATTATGAAATTTAATAAAATTACAGATAAAAGACCAGAAGCCCTTCATGATAATCATATGCCTAAGAGTTATGATATTTCATTAAAAGAATATGGAGGTGGAGGAACAGCAAAATCATTAAATCCAAAACCAAAAAAACTTAAACATCAATCGATGAAGGGGTTTGAAAATCAGTATAAAAATATAATCGATTATATTGTAAGGATTACGTATCAAATCTGGGAAGAAAAAAATATTGGCTACATTTATGACACCTACAGTAAAGATTGCAGAGTTTGGGATGAATTTGGTTTACAATCTGGATCTGAAAAAATTGTAGCTGATACTATACATACAAACAACGCTTTTCCAGATATTCGATTATTTGCAGATGAAGTTATTTGGGCAGGAGATGAAAATGTAAGTTTTCATACTTCGCATAGAACAATTATTACTGGAACAAATACTGGATTTAGCAAATTTTCCAAACCAACTGGTAGAAAAGTAAGATTATTTTGTATTGCGAATTGTGTAGCCAAAAATAATGAAATTTATTACGAAAATGTTGTCTACGATACAGCAGGTTTAATTAAACAACTCGGATTAGATTTAAATCAGGTTGCCAAGCAACTTGTTGATGAAGGAATTGCAGGACCCTATGCCCCTCATTTTAAAAACTCTAAACCAACAAGAAATATTACTAAATTAAAACCAATTAGTTTTGATATTCCAGATAAAATTACAAATGTAAGAGAGTTTGTTCATGCAGTTTATGATACAATTTGGAATAGACGAAACTTTTCTGCAATAAATAAAGCATACTCGAATAAGGTAGAATTTGAAGGTTCAACTGGTCGTAAATTTAAAGGAGTTTTGCAATTAAGAAAATTTATAATTTCACTTTTAGCTTCGTTTCCTGATCTTGCATTTAGTATTGAAGATTTATACTGGATGGGAAATACAAAAGACGGATATTTAGTATCGGTTCGTTGGGGTGCTTTAGGAACTCATAAAGGTAATGGCTCATATGGTCAACCATCTAATAGAGAAGTGTATTTGTGGGGAATCACTCAATGGGAAATTAAAAATAATAAAATTATTAAAGAGTGGACGGGTTTTAATGAGCTTGCAATACTAATGCAAATTTTAGGAGATAAAAAATGACTTTAGATGAAAGTAAAAAATTATTAGCTAATATGTATGATGCACTTAATGCTCAAGATCTAGAAGCACAGCATAAGTACTGGCATGATGATATGGTTTGGCACGGTCCTCCAGGTTTTGGTGATATTCATGGTATAGAAAATTTTAAATATAAAGTTCTAAAACCTTTTTATGAAGCATTTCCAGATTATCATGTAAAAAATGATATTGTGGTTGCTGAAGGTGAGTGGATTAGTGCAACGGGATTTCTTACAGGCACACATAGTGGAACATATCTTGGAGTGGAGCCAACAGGGAAATCTATCAAAATGCAATTTTCAGATTTTTGGACCATTAAAGATGGAAAATTTTTAGATAATTACGTTATGGTAGATAATCATGGTGTCTTCGAACAGATGGGATTAAAATTTAAGTAAATTATTTTGTAGTTTTTCTTTTTATAAGTCTTCCCTGTACAATATGATTTATAGGTTCAAAATCTGGATCTTTAATATATTCATTTATTAATTGAGTTGCTATTTTTGACATTTGTCTAATAGGTTGTCTGACAGTTGTAAGGTTATATGATCCCCAAGCTGACATTGATATATCGTCATAACCAATAATTTCTAATTGTGAAGGTGTTTTTAATGAAGTATTTTTTTTAATATAATCTAAACATCCGAATGCCATTGTGTCATCAGCACAAAATATTGCACTTATCTTTTTATTGAAAATTTTTTCTGTTGCTTGATATCCACCTTCGTAAGTAAAAAAACCTTTTTCAATATTTAATTTAATTTTTTTATTATTTTTAAGATAATTTTTAAAACCTTTGCATCGCTCATCACTTACAAAAGATCCTTTTGGCCCTTCAATCAGGCCAATATTTTTATGATTTTTCTTTGTAAAATATTCTGCAACTAATTCTCCTCCGTTACGATGATCACATGCAACAGAACTTATCGTTGGTATATTCCAACTTCTATTATAAGCAATAAATTGTATTCTTTTTTGATTGCAATCTTCGACAAATTTATCAGTAGGTTTTGTTGCTGATATTATTGCAATGAGTTTTTCTTTTAAGTATGGCAGTATTAATTTTTCATCTAATTCCTCTCCATCATCAGTTGTAATTAATAAAATTCTAAAGCCTCCATTCCTTAGTGCTTCATGTAACTCTATTAAAACTTCTGGATAATATCTGCTTGTAACGTAAGGTAAAATGACAGCAACTAATCCGCTATCACCATTAGATATTGAATTAGAAGTTATATTAGGTGCTTTATATTTTAATTTCCTAGCTGCTTCCAAGACTCTCAATTTTGTTCTACTAGAAATGCTAGCACCTTTTGTAAAACATCTAGAAACAGCTGATTGGGATACTCCTGCTAGTTTTGCTACGTCCTGTGATGTCGCAGTCTTTTTAAAACTCATGAATTATCCCCCCATTTCAATATTCAAAATCTTGAATATCAATTCATATTATTGCATTATTTTCTAATACCAATATAAAGGATTTATACTTAAATGTGAATTTCACACTTTATTAATAAGGGGAAATATATGAAAAAACTATTAATAGCTCTATTGTTCACATTTGTTAGCACAAGTGCATATGCCGGTGGGCACTCACCTTGTGGAGTAACAGATGGATCAATAAAGATTCTAGCAAACGAATTTACAACATACAGAATTTTCATGGATGAAGTAAAAAGTTGTGCAGGACCTGATGCAGATTTTTCTGTAACACATTCCGTTGATCATAATAAATTACAAGTTGCAGCACTTTCAGCTAACCCAGCTGAATTCTCTGCTAAACTTGTAACTAATGGTTCAATTACAACTTTAATGAATGATAACTTAATTCGTCCACTTGATGATTTAGTTGCTAAATACGGAAGTGCATTACAAGACAATCAAAAAATCGTGATTGATGGTAAAATTTATGCAGTAGCATTTATGGCTAATGCTCAACATCTTTGGTACAGAGAAAGTATTCTTAATGATTTAGGTATTGCAGTTCCTTCAACATATGAAGAGGTAATTGCAGCTGCAGAAAAAATTAAAGCTTCTGGTAAAATGGCTAACCCATATGCTGGTGCTTTCAAATCTGGATGGAACTTAGGTCAAGAGTTTGTAAACATGTACCTTGGTCACGGAGGTGATTTCTTTAAAGCTGGAACAGCTGAAGTTAGTGTAAATAACGCTAAAGGTGTAGCTGCTCTTAACATGCTTAAAAGATTAACTGAAGTAAGTAACCCTGATTTCTTAACTCAAGATACAAATGCAGTTAAAGAAGAATGGGAGTCTGGTAATGTAGCATTAATGCACATCTGGAATTCAGGTGCAGCTTCATTGTTAGATGATGAAGGTGATCAAGCAATTAAAGCTGATACTAGATTGGCTCCTTCTCCATCCGTAGGTGGTGGAAGTAAACCAGCAACAACTCTATGGTGGGATGGATTTGGAATTGCAACAAATACTTCTGATGAAAATGCAGAAGCATCTTTTAGAGCTCTTTTAGGTGCAGCAACTTCAACAGAAATGGCAAATGCTAATCCAAATGCAACAATTTGGTTGATTGATGGTTATTCTCCTGGAGATACAGCAGGACCAGTTGTTGACGCTGCTAATAGAGGTGCAACACCTTACCCAAGCTTACCATACATGAGTCTATTACATGGTGCTTTGAGTACAGAACTTGTTGAATTCCTTCAAGGAAATGAGTCTGCTGAAAAAGCATTAGCGGATGTAGAAGCTGCTTATGTAGCAAAAGCTACTGAGCAAGGTTTTCTATAAACCGTATAAATATTTATGATAAAGTGGAACATTATTATGTTCCACTTTTTTTTTAGTAAGAAATAGATGCCCCACAGAACATTTTTTTGGTTCTTCTTTCCAAGTGGATTGGCAATGCTATTATTTATTGGCCTTCCAATTATTTCTAGTTTTTTTCAATCTCTTCATATTGAGCCTGAACAAATTTTAATGGAAGTAGAAAAATGTGATCCATTTGGATGTAAAACAGAAACAAAAGTTGATATTGAAGCAACAACAAAATTACAAGAAGAACAACCTCTTGGAAGATTTAATGGTTTAGGAACATACGTCGATAGAAACCATTTGGCTTTTGATGAAATTAAAGAAGCTTGGACTAATTCCTCATCGATACCAGAGTTTACGGATATCTTACTCAATTTACCTTTTTACAAAGCACTTTTATTTACACTTACATTTTGTTTTGCCGTTACACCACCAGTTGTAGTTTTAGGTTTCATCGTTGCTTTAAGTGTAAATACAATTACAAAAAGTTTAAAAGGTCCAACCATTTTTGGTGTTATACTGCCTATGATTGTAACACCATTGATTGGATCTCTGGTTTTATTTTGGATGATAGACGCTAAGGGAATATTAGGTTCATTTATTCAATTCTTATTTGATGATCCAAACCTATCACTAAAGTCCTCAAGTCAATTGACTTGGATTACTCTTATTATTTATGGGATTTGGCACAATACACCATTTGCTTTTGTTGTCTTTTATGCTGCATTACAAACTGTTCCTCAAGATCCAATTGAAGCAGCGATCATAGATGGCGCTTCAAGATATGAACGAGTCAGACACATTGTTATTCCACATCTTTATCCGGTAGCAACATTTATTATATTAATTTGTCTAATGGATAATTTTAGGGTTCTTGAGCCAATAATTGGGTTCGCTGCTGAAGGAGTTGCTCAATCACTTTCTTGGATGATTTATAACGACTTAAGAAGTGAAAACAAAATGTTATTTGGGTCTGCAGGAGCAACATCTATGTTAACTATCATTGGTGTAGCAATTCTACTAACACCAGTACTTATAAGAACATGGAGAGAATTTAGGACAGAAAGATAATATGGAATCAAAAATTAATAGATACTCAAAACAACTAATTTTAATAAATAGTTTTTTTATTCTTGCTTGGTTAATTGTTTCCGTGTTTCCTTTTATTTGGACCTTTTGGGGATCATTTAAAGTAAAAGCTGATTTTTTCTCAAGAGCTGATTGGATGTTTGCAGTCACAGGAGTTAATACTTTAATTGAAACAGGAGATACTTCTACAGTCAAGGCTTATGTAGAGTCTTGGACTGAAGGTGAATTTTGGAAAGCAACAATGAATACAATTATTATTACTGTTTCAGTTGTTACGATCTCTTTATTTTTAGGAACATTAGGTGCTTATGCCTTGTCTAGATCGACATATAAATATACTTTTTGGATTTTAATAGCTGCCTTGATTTTTAGAGCGATGCCACACATTACATTAGTTTCAGGTTATCTGTTTCCCTTTTTCCAATTGAACGTTTGGGGCATACTTCCAACTACCATAATTGTTTTAGTTGCAATCAATCAACCCTTTACATTATGGTTACTTTATTCCTTCTTTAAAACAGTTCCTAAAGAGTTAGATGAAAGCGCACTAATTGATGGCTGTTCATATTTTCAAGCGTTTCGATTTGTTATAATGCCTGTTATGTGGCCTGGAGTTGTTACAGCAGGTTTATTCAGTATGATGTTAGCCTATAATGATTTTACAGTTACTTCACTTCTTTTAAATCAGCAGAATTATACTATGGTTCCTAAAATTAATGCTTATTTGGGCACAATTGAACATAGTGGAAATTATATGTGGGCAGTCTCAAGTGTTGTTTCAGCAACAGCACCACTTTTTATGATAATTATGTTTTTCCAAAGACAATTAATAAGTGGTTTAACTGCTGGAGCAGTAAAAGGTTAATAATAAATTTCTAATCTTATGAAATATAAAGCACTTCTATTTGGATCTATTGGGACACTAATTGAATCTTCTAACATTCAACGTAACTCATTTAACGAAGCTTTTAAAGAAGCTGGACTTGATTGGTATTGGGATGAGCAAGACTATAAAATTTTGTTAAAAAAATCTGGTGGGACAAAAAGGGTAGAAGATTTTGCTGAAAAAAATAATACTAATGTTAACGCTTCACAAATTAGAAATAGAAAAACAGAAATCTTTAGCTCATTCATTATTCAGAACAAACAAAAATTAAGAAAGAGCGTTGATGAAATAATTAAGTATACAAAAGATAATAATATTAAACTTGCTTTCTCAACTTCTACAACTTTAAATAATGTCGATGCAGTATTTGAAAGTCTTTCAGGTCAAATTTCAAAAGAAGAATTTGAATTCATTGGTAATAAATCATTGGTTAAAAATGAAAAACCACATCCAGAAATTTATAAAGTTACATTAGATAAATTAAATTTACAACCAGAAGATTGTCTTGCAATAGAGGATACTGAAGAAAGTAGTAATTCTGCTGTAAACGCTGGAATTAAATGTATTGGGTTTCCAGGTGATTACCACCTAGAAGATAATTTTCAAATGTGCATCAAAAAAATGAATTTATTAGATCAATCTATTTTTTCATTGTAAACAATTATAATAAATGTTTCTAAAAAATTTTACTGTAAACAACAAAACTGCTCTTGTTACAGGATCAGGTAAAGGCATTGGTAAAGCATGTGCAATAGCGTTAGCAGAAG
>CACDIK010000010.1 GCA_902553005.1 uncultured Alphaproteobacteria bacterium
AATATTTATAGTATTTTCACAAAAATCCCTCTCACAAAGAAAGAATTGCAGACTTTATGGGGAATTACTAAAAAACTTAACAAATAGGCCAAAAATTGAGTATATTAAATTTGACATAGTACTTTAAATCACTATATACCCCACATATTAATGACAAAAAGACATAACGCTAAATACAAAATTGATAGAAGGTTAGGTGTTAACCTGTGGGGAAGACCTAAAAGCCCTTTTAATAGAAGAAACTCAAAACCTGGTCAACACGGAGTCCAGGGCCAAAGAAAAAAACTATCAGATTATGGAAATCAGTTATTTGCTAAGCAAAAACTTAAATTTTATTACGGTGATTTAACTGAAAGACAATTTAGGAATATTTTTAAAAAAGCTTCAAATATTAAAGGTGATACAAGCCAGATTTTAATTGAACTTTTAGAAAGAAGATTAGATGCTACAGTCTATAGAATGAAATTTGTACCTACAATCTTTTCTGCAAGACAGTTAGTTAATCATGGTCATGTAAAGGTCAATGGAAAAAGAGTTAACATACCATCTTATAGTGTTAGCGATGGAGATGAAATCTCAATAAGAGATAAAAGTAAAGAAATTAATTTAATTGTAGAATCAGTTAGTTCTCAAGAAAGAGAAATTCCAGAATACTTAGAAGTTGATGTAAAAGAGTTGAAAGGTCGTTTTTTAAGAGCACCTCTAATTCATGATGTTCCTTATCCTGTGACTATGGAACCTAATCTAGTTATTGAGTATTATTCAAGATAATTTCTTTTTTATAACTATCATAAATATAAATTATTATTCCTATCCAAATAATTATAAATGATATTAACTTAATTTGTAAAATTTCTTCATCAAGAATATATACTGAAGTTATAAAATGAAATGTTGGTGCTAAGTAAAATAAAACTCCGGCAAGACCTAATTGAATAAATTTTAATCCCAGATTAAAAAAAAATAATGGAAAAATCGTTACAGCTCCCGTTAGAATTAAAAATAATGATGTCTTCAAATCAATACTAAAGATACTATTTTCATTTTGCCAAAATAAATAAACTAAGTATGGGATAGATATTAAAGATATTATGAAAGTTTCATAAAGTAAACCAATTGAAGGATTAACATTAACTTGTTTTCTTAATAATCCATATATTGCCCATGAGGTTCCAATCCAAATTATTAGTAATGGAAATTGATTTAAATTAATAAATAAAAATAATATACTTGATAACATAAGGCATACAGCTACAAATTTAGGCTTAGTTATTTTCTCATTTAAAAAAAAATAACCAAGAATAATACTTATCATTGGAGTAATAAAGTAACCCATTGATGCATCCTGAACTCTTTCTTGTCCTACAGAATAAATAAAACCTGCCCAGTTACCTGCAATAAGAAAAGCTGTTATTGTTAAAATAAAAATTCTTTTTCCAGATTTAAATATTTCAATAAAATCACTTATGTTTGAAATTAAAATTAATAATAAAAATAAAAAGATAAATGACCAGAAACCTCTATGTGCTACTACTTCGATAGTGTCAACATGGTTTAATTCATTAAAGAAAAGAGGTTGTGGAAGGCCCCAAAATATTGCTGCAATACATGAAAATATTACACCTTTATAAAAATTATTATTTGACAAACTAAGATGGGTTCACTTCTATTCCATTTGTATTTAATAATTCTAATAGCTCTCCGCTTTCAAACATTTCGGTTATAATATCACAACCACCTATAAATTCTTTCTTTACATAAAGTTGTGGAATTGTTGGCCAATTAGAAAATTTTTTAATTCCCTCTCTCATCTCATGACTTTCCAAAACATTTAGAGTTGCAAATTTAACACCTACTTTTGTTAATATGTCTACAACACGTGCAGAGAAACCACATTGAGGAAATACTGGTGTCCCTTTCATGAAAAGCATAACATCATTTGAATTAATTTCATTTTCTATATTTTGGTATACATGGTCATTATTATTCATTTGTTACTCCGATACAGTTTTTAGCTTTAGTGCGTGCAAATCACTACCCATTTTACCATTAAAAGCATCATAAACCATCTTATGTTGTTCCACTCTTGTTTTTCCAGTAAAGGATTTTGACGTTACTGTAGCGCTGTAATGGTCACCATCTCCTTTTAGATCTTCAATTTCAATAGTTGCATCCGGTATAGCTTCTTTGATAAATTGCTCAATTTGTTCAATAGTCATTGGCATATATATATAAAATAGTTCAGATATTAAAAAAAATAAAGACTATTTAATTTTATTTTTAAAAATCCAATCTATTTTCTTTAGGTCCTTGTCATCTTTAATGATTTTTTTGATTTCCTTTGAATTAAATATTTTATTTAATTCTTTATTTTTTTGAAAAACTTGGGAAAAATTCTTATCATTATTCCATGTTTCCATGGCACTTTCTTGAACAATTTTATAAGCTTGTTGTCTTTTCAGTCCATTCTCAATTAATTTTAACATAATATCGTGAGTTCTATGTAAACCTCCAAGCATATTCATATTTTTCAACATATTTTTTGGATAGACTTTTAAATTCTTTATAATGCCATTTAAACGACTTAATGCAAAATCAGTTGCAATTGTAATATCTGGCGTCATAATTCTTTCAACACTAGAATGACTTATATCTCTCTCATGCCAAAGTACAACATTTTCTAGCGAAGGTATTACGCCACTTCTAATATAACGTGCGATACCTGTTAAGTTCTCACTCAATACTGGATTACGTTTATGAGGCATTGCTGAAGAGCCTTTTTGCTTAGAAGAAAAACTTTCTTCAACTTCTAATACTTCAGTTTTTTGTAAATTTCGAATTTCTACAGCAAATCTCTCAATAGAAGATGCTAAAATTCCTAATACTGAGAAAAAATATGCATGTCTATCTCTTGGAATTACTTGAGTTGATACATCTTCAGAATTGAGTTTAAGTTTTTTTGCTACATAATCTTGAACTCTTGGATCTATAGAATTAAAAGTTCCAACAGGTCCAGAAATAGCACAAACAGATACTTCGTTGATCGCCTGATCAAGTCTTTCTAGATTTCTTTTAAACTCAAAATAAAAGGAAGATAATTTTAATCCAAAAGTAATAGGTTCAGCATGTATCCCATGACTTCTTCCAATCATTAATGTGTCTTTATATTTTTTAGATTTGATTTTTAAATTCTGAATACACTCTACTAAACTTTTTCTTATTATTTCAGAGGTTTGCTTTAGTTGTACAGAAAATGAAGTATCAATAATATCACTTGAAGTTACCCCAAAATGAAAATACTTTGATGATTCGCCAATATATTTGCTTACATTATTAATATAAGCAACAACATCATGTTTTGTTTCTTTTTCAATTTTTTCTATTTCTTTAACATTGAATTTTGCTTTATTTCTTATTTCTTTTGCAGCTTGTTTAGGAATAACATCGAGCATTGCTTGTTTTTCTGCAATCAAACACTCAATCTCTGTCCAAATTGTAAATTTATTTTCTAAAGACCAAATCTTTTCAATTTTAGGTCTATTGTATCTAGGTATCATTTTATCTACTTATACATCCTTTATTGGAAAAGCTGTATTATTTTTAGATAATGTAAATATTTCATTTCCTTCTTCAGTTATTCCAATTGTATGCTCGAATTGAGCAGATAACGATTTATCTTTTGTTACAGCTGTCCATCCATCATTTAGTATTTTTGTTTGCCATCCACCTAAATTAATCATTGGTTCAATTGTTAAAAACATTCCAGGCTCTAACATTGGTCCTTCACCTGGTTCTCCAAAGTGTAAAACACTAGGGGGAGTATGAAATTCTTTTCCAATTCCATGACCACAAAAATCTCTTACTACAGAATAACCTTTTCCTTCTGCAAGTTTCTGAATTTTATTTCCAATATCACCAATATGCTTACCAGGTTTAGCTTCACTAATACCAATTAATAAAGATTCATAAGTTATTTTCAAAAATTCATAATTTTTTTTATTTGTCTTTCCTGCAACAAACATTCTTGAACTATCACCATACCAACCATTTAGAATAACTGTTACATCTACATTTACTATATCACCATCAGAAAGAATTTTTCTTTCAGAGGGAATTCCATGGCAAACTACATGATTAACAGATGTACAAACTGATTTTGGGAAACCTTTATAATTTAAAGGAGCTGGTATTGCTTTGTTTTGAATAATTAGATCATGACATATGTCATTTATTTCTTGAGTACTTATACCTGGAACAATCTTTTCATTTAAAGAATCTAGAACATCAGCAGCTAAAGAACCAGCTTCCCTCATGCCCTCAAAATCCTTTTTCGTATGTATTGGGATATTGTTGTTTCTCATTTAAAAAATAATTACTTACGATTAATAAATAATATATAGAAAATATCAATTAATCATATGAGTTCTTTTACTGCAGGAGTTATTGTTATTGGTGATGAGATACTTTCTGGCAGAACTCAAGATACAAACTCAAATTATATTGCAAAAAAATTATTAGAAGCTGGTATTAAGTTGGAAGAAGTTATTGTTATTCAGGATGATAAAAATATAATAATAGAAAACGTTTTAAAATATAGCTCAAAATATTCTTATGTTTTTACAACTGGAGGAATTGGACCAACTCATGATGATATAACTTCAGAAAGTATATCTGCAGCCTTTAATTTACAATATGAAACAAATAAAATGGCTTTTGAGATTCTTGAAAATTATTATCCAAAAGGTGAATTTAATGAAAGCAGACAAAGAATGGCCAAAATGCCATTTGGTTCAGAGCTTATTTTAAATCCAATGACTGCTGCACCAGGATTTATTGTCAAAAATATTTATGTTTTACCTGGTGTGCCAGAAATAATGCAAGTTATGATTGAGGAATTAATAAAAAAAATTAAAAAAGGTAACCCAAAACTTGTTACAACAATTAATACTAATTTATATGAAAGTAAAATTGCAAAAAATTTAAAAAATATTCAAAACAATTATACAAATGCATCAATCGGTAGTTACCCATATTTTAATCTTGCAGCTAATACAGGCGGTGTTAACATAGTTGTTTCATCATGGGATATGAAATCTATCCAACCAATAGTTGATGATATAACTAAGATGATTGAATTAAATGGTGGAAAAAGTTCTATAGTTTGATATTAGTCCATAGTTAGGCCTCGTGGTGGAATGGTAGACACAAAGGACTTAAAATCCTTGCCCTTTTGGGAGTGCCGGTTCAAGTCCGGCCGAGGCTACCAATCTCAAAATTATGTTTGCTTTTATTACCATTGGAACAAATAATTTAAAAAAATCATCTTTATTTTATAGTAAAATTTTAAAACCTCTAAAAATTAAAAAAGTTTTATCTCATAATCGTTATTTTGGTTATGCTAAAAAAGAAACTCCAAAAAAAATAGAATTATACTTGATTAGACCTCATAACAAAAAAAAAGCAACCATAGGAAATGGTACAATGATTACTTTTAAAGCTAATTCAAAAAAAACTGTTAATGAATTTTATAAAATTGGAATTAGTCTTGGAGCAAAAGATGAAGGGATACCTGGACCTAGACATGGTAAAAATTATTATGCATATTTAAGGGATTTAGATGGAAACAAGATTTGTGTTTTTAAAAAAATTTGATCTTAATAATTAAACTGCTCATTCAAAATTTTATCTTCAATGGAGTGCTTACTATCAAACAATACAGTACATTTATTTTCATCTGAAGAAACAATATTCACTTTACTAATGTCTCTAAATTCAACATTATCTGCCGTTACACTAGATGAGCGTTCATCATTATTTAACACTTCAAAATCAATTTTACTAATTTCAGATAACAGAGCACCTCTCCATCTCCTTGGCCTAAAGGCACTAATTGGAGTTAATGCAAGTATATTTGAGTCTAAAGGTAAAATGCTACCGTGTGCGGATAGATTATAAGCTGTACTTCCAGCTGATGTAGATAACAAAACGCCATCACATATCAATTCTTCCATTTTTACTTTCTCATTTATTTTGATTTTAATTTTTGATGCCAGATGAGTCTGTCTCATGAGAGAAACTTCATTGTAAGCATATGCCTCAAAGATTTCACTATTAACACTATGTGCAGTCATTTTTAATGGTTTAAAAGTAGATTTTTTAGCATTAACAATCATATCATTTAAATTTTCATTACTAAGATTATTCATTAAAAAACCAATTGAACCAAAGTTTATTCCAAAAAATGGTTTATTTAGTTTATTAAAATTATGTAGCGATTTTAAAAGCAATCCATCACCCCCAATTGGAATAATGTAATCGGCATCTTCAACAGAATTTTGTCCAAATAATTCTGTTAGTTTTTTTTCTGTATTTTTTGCCTCAGGATTATTTGATGATAAAAAATGAAATTTCATTACCCACCTGTTACGTTCATGTGTCTTTTCATATATTTATTAATCTTTTCTCCAATCATAAAATCATGTTGTTTTGGTTTTATATTAAGAGCAAACTTAATTTTTTCTTTTATATAATCATCACTATAATCTTTTCTCATTATATCTCTAAAATCAACAAAATCATTCTGACCAAGGCACATAAATAGTTTACCAGTGCTTGATATTCTTATCCTATTGCAAGAGGCACAAAAATTATTTGTTAAAGGACTAATAAACCCAATTTTATTAGACACCAAATCGCTGGCATAAAATGTAGCTGGGCCTCCAGTACTGTAATCGATTTTAGAAAAATTGTATATTTTGTCTAATTTCGCAAAAGTGTCAGATAGTGAGATAAACTGATATTCTCTCGATATATCAGTCTCTTCCATTGGCATTACTTCAATAAATGTAAGATCAATTTTTTTATTACTAGTCCAATTAATTAATTCTTGAATTTCATTTTCATTAAAATCTTTAATTACTACAGTATTAATTTTTATTTTTATATTGGCATCAAGTGCTTCATTAATTCCATCAAAAACTTTTTCAATATTCCCAAATCTTGTTATTTTATTATATTTTTCAGGATTAATTGTATCTAGAGAAACATTAATCCTATTAACACCATTGAACTTAAGTTGTTTTGCATATTTTTTTAATAGCGTCCCATTAGTTGTTAGTGTAATCTCTCTAAGATTTGTTTTCTCTTTTTTGTTATTAAGTTTTTCAATTAATTTTATAATATCATTTCTTACCAAAGGTTCACCTCCGGTTAATCTAATTTTTTCAACTCCAAGTTCTATAAAGTTATCACATAATCTTTCAATTTCTTCTAAAGTGAGTATGTCTTTACGTGGAAGAAATTGCATTTTTTCTTTCATACAATAAACACATCTTAGATCGCATCTATCTGTAACAGATACTCTTAGATAATTTACTTTTCTTAAATACTGGTCAATTAGTTGCATTTATATTAATTATTTTTAATTCAACTTCTTTAGGGTTAACAGTTTTTTTTCCAACATTTTCAAAATTTATTGTAACGATATTGTTAATACATGATTGAACTTGACCAATTCCCCATTCTTTTTCCTTCCTGACATTAACAACAAAAGTACCTGGTGTAAGATCACCTATATAAAAATCTGACATTTAAAATAATATTAGCTTATTCTTTTTTCTGCTTTTTCATGCATTTCTTGAGCTTCTAAACTCAATGTTGCAACTGGTCTTGCTTCTAATCTTTTGATACTAATTGGATCACCTGTTTCATCGCAATAACCATATGAACCGTCTTCAATTCTTTGAAGAGCCGCATCAATTTTATTAATTAGCTTTCTTTCTCTATCTCTAGTTCTAAGTTCGAAAGATCTATCTATTTCTTCAGATGCTCTATCAGTTATGTCGGGTTTTGCTTCATTCTCATTCTGAAGATTATTTAAAGTTTGAGATGACTCCTTGAGTAAATCTTTTTTCCAACTTACTAATTTTTGCCTAAAATATTCTTTCATTTTGGCATTCATGAATTTTTCTTTCTGAGTTGGTTTGTAATTTTTGGGTAATTTAGTCATAATTTTAAAACGTTGCTGATTTATCAAATGATTTTATTTATTCAAGAAATAAAGAAATTTTATTATTTAAAAATAATTGCTATTTATCAATAATTTAATTTAATTTTTATAAAAGAACAAAAATAGAACTTTTAAAAATAGAACAAAACGTGTACAAGTAAACATGATTTGCAAGAATCTTAATAAAAACATAGGAAATTAATGGAGAAATGTAATGTCTCAAGCTAAATTAAAAGTAGTAAATAACGAAAATTCAATGGATAAAGAAAACAGAAGTAAATCTCTAGAAGCCGCTGTAAGCCTAATAGAGAAAAATTATGGAAAAGGCTCAATAATGAAATTGGGTTCTAAAACAAACGTAGATATTGAAGCAATATCTACCGGTTCATTAGGACTTGATATAGCTCTTGGTATTGGAGGAGTTCCAAAGGGTAGAATTATTGAAATTTATGGACCTGAAAGTTCTGGTAAAACTACTTTAGCTACTCATATTGTTGCAGAGTCACAAAAACAAGGCGGTAATTGCGCATTTATAGATGCAGAGCATGCTTTAGACCCAGCGTATGCAAAGAAATTAGGTGTAAATTTGGAAGAATTATTAATTTCTCAGCCTGATACAGGAGAACAGGGTTTAGAAATTGCTGATTCTTTGATTAAATCTGGAGGTATTGATGTGCTAATTATTGATTCAGTTGCTGCACTTGTCCCAAGAGCTGAATTAGAAGGCGATATGGGAGATTCATTACCTGGTTTGCAGGCAAGATTGATGAGTCAGGCCTTAAGAAAACTCACAAGTTCTATCGCTCAATCAAACACCCTAGTTGTATTCATAAATCAACTTAGAATGAAAATTGGTGTTATGTTTGGTAGTCCTGAGACAACTACAGGCGGTAATGCTTTAAAATTTTATTCTTCAGTAAGAATGGACATTAGAAGAATTGGTGCAATTAAAGATAAAGATGAAATCATTGGAAATCAAACTAGAGTAAAGATAGTTAAAAATAAAGTTGCGCCTCCATTCAAGGTTGTTGAATTTGATATAATGTACGGAGAGGGTATATCTAAATTAGGCGAATTAGTTGATTTAGGTGTTAAAGCAGAAATTATTGATAAATCTGGATCATGGTTTGCATACAAAAATACTAAAATAGGACAAGGTAGAGAAAACGTTAAAAACTTTCTTAATGACAATCCAACTATAGCTAAAGAAATTGAAAATCAAATTCTCCAAAATGCTGGAATAGTTGAAAAAGCTATGATGGAAGGAAAAGTAGAGAATAAAGAAAAAGAAAAAGAAGCTAAAGAAGCTGAAGAGATAAAAGAATAGTAAATATTATTTTTGTTTGGCGCCTATTTCAAAATAGGCGCTTTTTTATTTAGACAACAAGGTTTTCAAGTTATAATACCTTTTCATGAATTCAAATCAGATTAGGTCAACATTTCTTAATTATTTTAAAAAAAATGGACATGAGGTTATTCATTCTAGCTCTCTAGTGCCAGATAATGATCCTACTCTAATGTTTGCTAACTCTGGAATGGTACAATTTAAAAATATTTTTACAGGTAAAGAGACAAGAGAATATAATAGAGCAACTACTGCTCAGAAATGTGTAAGAGCAGGCGGAAAGCACAATGATTTAGAAAATGTAGGATACACGACAAGACACCATACTTTTTTTGAAATGTTAGGAAATTTCTCTTTTGGAGATTATTTTAAAGAGTTGGCCATAGAACTAGCATGGAATCTAATTACTAAAGAATATGCAATAAATAAAGATAGATTGTTAGTAACTGTTTATTCTGATGATCAGGAAGCTTTTGATTTATGGAAAAAAATAGCTGGAATGTCTGAAAATAAAATAATTAAAATAAGTACTTCTGATAATTTTTGGTCAATGGGTGAAACTGGTCCTTGCGGTCCATGTTCTGAAATATTTTATGATCATGGTGATAAATACGAAGGAGGTCCTCCAGGTTCTCCAAACGAAGATGGTGATAGATTTATAGAAATATGGAATTTAGTATTTATGCAATATGAGCAAATATCTAAATCTGAGAGAATAAAACTGCCAAAACCCTCCATAGATACTGGAATGGGATTAGAGAGAATGACAGCTCTTCTAGATGGTTCTAACGATAATTATTCAACTGATTTATTTCAACCGATTATAAATGAATCAACAAAACTATGTGGCGATGAAAGTTCAATAACAAATCCTAGCCACAGAGTAATTGCAGATCACTTAAAATCTTCCTCTTTTTTAATCGCTGATGGAGTAATGCCTTCAAATGAAGGTAGAGGATACGTCTTACGAAGAATAATGAGAAGGGGAATGCGACACGCTCATTCTTTAGGTAATAAAGAACCTGTTTTTCATAAGCTATTTCCTATTTTTTTAGATGGAATTAAAAATTCATATCCTGAATTAGATAGAGCAAAAGATCTCATTACTAATACATTAATGAATGAAGAAACTAAATTCAAGGAAACTGTTGAAAAAGGAATAAAAATTTTAGATGAAGAAATTTCAAACTCAACAAATATATTTAATGGAGAAGTAGCATTTAAATTATACGACACCTATGGATTTCCCTTAGATTTAACACAAGATTATTTGAAAAGTAAAAATATTGAAGTCGATATAAAAACATTTGAACAAAAAATGTTAGATCAAAAGGAAAGAGCGAGACAAAGCTGGAAAGGTACAGGAGACATCGAGGATGAAAGCATTTGGTTTGAAATAACTTCTAAAATAGAGCCAACAGAATTTTTAGGATATTCTGATAAGGAAGCTGATTGTAAGATAATTTCAATCATATCAGAAAGTAAGTCAGTAGATAACCTTAAAAAAGATCAAGAAGCAATTATAATATTAAATCAAACACCTTTTTATGGAGAAAGTGGTGGTCAGGTGGGTGATCAGGGTTTTTTTGAAAATGATAACTTTAAGTTTGAAGTTATCAATACAACAAAAATATTTGGAAACTATTTTCTTCACAAAGGTAAAGTCATTAGAGGTGGATGCAAAGTTGACGATACAATTAAAGCAAGAATTAATACAGTGAATAGAGATTTTATTAAATTTAATCATTCATCAACACATTTATTACATGCTGCTCTAAGAAAAATACTGGGCAAGCATGTCACACAGAAGGGTTCACTTGTAAATTCAGAAAAACTCAGATTTGATTTTAGTCACAATAATCCAATTGAAAAAGATCAAATCATAAATGTTGAAAAAATTGTAAATGATCAAATTCAAAAAAATGGAAATGTTGAAATTAAAATAATGGATCAAAAAAAGGCTATTGAAGAAGGTGCGATGGCATTGTTTGGAGAAAAATATAGAGATGAAGTAAGAGTAGTAACAATGGGTCAAGAAAATGAATCATTCTTTTCAAAAGAATTATGTGGAGGAACTCATGTTGTTAAATTAGGGGAAATAAGTAAATTTAAAATTACTAATCAATCTAGTGTTGCATCTGGAATTAGAAGAATAGAGGCTGTATCTAATGCTGCAGTGGATAAATATATTAAAGAAATAGAAAAAAATTTAATAGAAAAAAATAAAAACCAAGATAATCAAATTGAAGATTTAAAGAATAAAATTAAAAAGATTAATGCTGATTATAATTTTAAAAATCAATCTGAAGACAAAGGTTTGTTAATTAAAGAATTAATTCAGATACACGAAAAATTAAAACAAAATATGTCTATATCAAAAAATATTGATAATATTGTTGTAAAAAAAATCAAAGAATTAAATTTCATATACTTGATTGCTGAAGACTACCCTAATAAATCTTTGAAAACATTTATTGATGAGCAAAAAAAACAATATAACAAAAATAGTGTTTCGTTAATAATTTCAAATAATAATAACAAACTATCTATAGTGCTAGGAGTTACTGAAGATATTACAGACCTTTTTGATGCTTCAAAAGAAATAAGAGAAATTTCGATTATTCTAGGTGGTAAGGGTGGGGGTGGTAGAAAAGATCTTGCTCAAGGAGGAGGATCAGATGTTAGTCAAATTAATGAAAGTATAAAATACGTAGAAGATAAATTAAACTCTATTAGTTAATTTGAAAATTGTTTTTTATTGCGCTTAAAAAATCTTGAGTGTTTAACCATTTCTGATCTTTGTTAATTAATATTGCTAGATCTTTTGTCATTTCACCACTTTCTACAGTTTTGATACACGTTTCTTCTAATTTTTTAGCAAAATTTATTAATTCATTATTACCATCAAATTCTCCTCTAAAACTTAAACCCCTTGTCCAAGCAAAGATTGATGCAATAGGATTAGTTGAAGTTTCTATACCTTTCTGATGATTTCTATAATGTCTTGTAACAGTTCCATGTGCTGCTTCAGCTTCTACTGTTTTACCATCTGGGGTCATTAACACACTTGTCATTAAACCTAGCGACCCAAATCCTTGAGCAACAGAATCTGATTGAACATCTCCATCATAATTTTTACAAGCCCAAATAAAATTACCTTCCCATTTTAAAGCTGAGGCCACCATATCATCGATTAATCTATGCTCATAAACTATGTCTTTTTCTTTAAACTTATTTTTAAATTCAGTATCAAATACATCCTGAAATAAATCTTTAAATCTTCCATCGTAGACTTTTAAAATAGTATTTTTAGTAGAAAGGTAAACTGGCCAACCAAGGTTAAGTCCATAATTAAAACAAGCTCTAGCAAAGTCTTTAATTGAATTATCTAAATTATACATTGATAGGGCTACACCAGGTTTTTCAAATTCATATACATCTTTTGTAAAACCTTCAGATCCATCTTTAGGTTCAAAAACCATTTTAAGAGTTCCTGGTTTATTAATTAATGTGTCAGTCGCTCTATATTGATCACCAAAGGCATGTCTAGCAACTACAATTGGATGATTCCAGTTTGTAATTATTCTTGGAACATTTTTGCATATAATTGGCTGTCTAAATATTGTTCCTCCCAGTATATTTCTTATTGTTCCATTGGGAGAACGCCACATTTGTTTTAATTTGAATTCCTCTACTCGATTTTCATCAGGAGTAATTGTTGCACATTTTATTCCTACACCATATTTTTTCACCGCCTCGGCAGCATCTATTGTGATTTGATCATTTGTCTCATCTCTTTTAATCACTCCAAGATCAAAATATTTGATATCTATATCAAGATAGGGCAAAATTAATTGTTCTTTGATGTACTCCCAGATGATTCTGGTCATTTCATCTCCATCCATTTCAACTACAGGGTTTTTAACTTTTATTTTTGCCATTTAATTAATATATTTTTTAATTGATCAACCGTATCTATAATGTGAAAACTGTTTTGTAAATTTTTATTTGAAAAATTTTCATCTTCAAAAAATTTAAATTGCTGAAATAAATTATCCCAGAAATTATTTTTATTAAAAAATATTATTGGCTTATTATGAATCCCCATTACTTTCCAAGATACAACTTCTACTATTTCTTCTAAAGTACCTGTTCCTCCTGGTAATGCTAAATACGCATCACCTAACTCAAATAGTAACTTTTTTCTTTCAGACATATTATCCACTATTTTTAATTCATCTATATTTTCAAAAATTATTTCTCTCTCAGATAAAAAATTTGGAATAACTCCCGTAACTCTATTTTTATATTTTTTTGCTGTCTTAGCAACCACACCCATAATACCAACTTTTGCCCCACCGTAGACAATATTTATTTTAAATGATGATATTAATTTGCTAATTTCTTCTGCATCTTGATAATATTTATTACTTAATTTATCTGAAGATGAGCAATAGACAGTAATAGATTTAATAGACATAAATTTAGAGTTTATTAGAAAAAATTTAACTAGAAATTTTATTCTTATACCAATTCTTAATGTTTTCTCTAAACATTAATGCTGATGGCGTTACAACTAATGTGAGAAATGTCGCAAAAAGTAGTCCAAATACTATAGCTGTTGATAATTGTACCCACCACTGGGTATCTGGCGAACCTCTGGTTATTTCTCTAGATATGAAGTCAACATTTGTCATTGTAACCATTGGTAATAATCCTAGTACTGTTGTAGTAGTTGTAAGTAAAACTGGTCTCAGTCTCTGTGCCCCTGTTTTGATAATGGCTTCTCTTATACTAGATGTTTTAGTCTTTAAAAAATCAAATGTATCAATCAATATAATATTATTATTTACAACTATTCCAGCAAGAGCAATTACTCCAACTCCTGACATAACAATACCAAATGGCTGTGCTGT
Organism: uncultured Alphaproteobacteria bacterium; assembly: GCA_902553005.1. Taxonomy (GTDB): domain Bacteria; phylum Pseudomonadota; class Alphaproteobacteria; order HIMB59; genus CACPNW01. Next base: position 14,270 of record CACDIK010000010.1, read on the forward strand.
TACCATTAGACCTATAAAAACACCAGCTGTGGACATTACTACTGCAAAAAGAATTAAGAATGCACTATAAAAACTATTAAACTGCAATAAAAGTATCATTAGCATTAAAAATAAAGCTACACCAAAAGCTCCTGTTAAAAATTCTTGAGCTTCTTTTTGATCTTCATTTTCTCCAATAAGTTCAGCCCTTACTTTGTTATCTAATTCATAACGAGGTAAATCTAAAGTTCTTCCTCTCCAAGACGGAGCAGTATCTGAAATTCCTAATACGTACTCAAGTTCTTTTACTTTTCCATCCGGATAAGTTCCAGGCTCTACATCTGCCTGAATATTTATAGCATTTTTTGAATCTACTCTAATTATATTTCCTGTTCTGCTATTTGGAACAATTTCCACAAAATTGGATATTGGAACTAAACCATTTGAAGTAGTTACTCTTAAGTTATCAATTCTATCCAATGTTCTTCCTTCGTTTGGATAACGAAGATAAAGTGGTATACTTTCATTACTATCATCAGGTCTATATTCGCCAAGTTTAAGACCGTTTGTTGCAAGTTTAATTACATTACCAATTGATGTAATGTTAGCTCCAAACTTAGAAGCTTGTTTTCTATCTACATTAATTTCCCATTCTATCCCAGGTGCTGGTAAATTATCTTCAACATTCATTAACTTTGGATAACTATCCATAAATTTTTTAAGCTTAATTCCTTCAGCAATTAAAAGCTGTTTATTATCACTGGTTAATTTAATGTTAATTGGTTTTCCTTCACCAGGACCACCTTGTTGTTCTCTTGATTCTACTTTAATCCCATTGATGCTTTTTGTGGCTTCCAAAATTTCTGCAAGAATTACTTTTGATTTTCTTCTTTTATTCCAATCTGTATATTCCAAACTTATTGATCCAATAAAGTCTTCTGATGCCTCTGATTGCTCACTTACATTTCCGCTTAAAGAATAAATATTTTTAAATTCTTGTCTTTCCGATTGAAGCTTTAAAATAATATTCTCAACTCTTGATACATAATCTTTTTTTTCTTCAACTGAGAGATTACCTCTTGCAAAGACTACAATTTTTGCAAGATCTGGTTCAACATCTGGGAAAAATTCTACACCTTCTCCAACTTTAGTATAGGTGTAGTTTACAGCAACTAATATTACTAAAGCACTTATCATCACCTTTAAAGGATGAAATAATAAGAAGTTTAATACTTTTGCATAAAATCCAACAAAACCAGTTACGTTTAAAACAGGTTCATTTGATTCTGAAGATAAGATTTTTGCATTTTTAGAAACTAATTTATCTGTAGAATTTACATTTTCTGAAATTTTATAAACTCTTGGTATAATTCTTATAAATACAAATATAAATAAAGCGAAGCTCAGTAAATATTTTCCAATTGTTATAAATAAACTAAAACTTTCAAGATTTAATAATCCAAATCCATAAGATAATAGATTGTAAAAAATTAATGATATTAGTAATGGTACAATAAATTGGAGAAGTATTCTTGAAACAGTATTTAAAATAGATCCTAAAACTGGGACAAAAAGTAATGCCATAAACAAAGAAGATATAAGAACGCATATAAGTGTAATTGGTAAATATTTCATAAATTCACCAGCTATACCAGGCCAGAATATTAAAGGTAAAAAGGCCGCTAGGGTAGTTGCAGTCGATGATATAATTGGTAGTGACATTTTTTTTGATGCATTTGCGAAAGCATCTCTTACACCAAGACCTTCTTTCATTTTTCTATCTGCATATTCAACAACAACAATTGCTCCATCGACTAATAGTCCTACAGATAAAATTAGAGCAAATAATACTACTATATTAATAGTAAAACCCATTACAGATAGAGCTAATAAACCTGATAAAAACGATCCTGGAATAGATACACCAACTAATAAACCAGATCTAACACCTAATGCTCCTAAAATAATAATTAAAACAAGGATTATAGCTGCTATGACGTTATTTTGCAGACTATTTAACATAGTTTTAATTCCTTTTGATTGATCATTTCCAAAAGAGATTTCAACATTTTCAGGAAAACTTTTAGCAGTAATTGCAGTTATTCTTTTTACTTCTTCAATAGTATTTATAATATTTTCACCAATTCTTTTGGAAACATCAATAGTTATTGAATTAGATCCATTTACATTTGCATAAGATTGCCTATCTTCGAATGTTCTTTTAACTTCAGCTATATCTCTGAAAGTAATAACTGAGTCTCCGTTAGTTTTAACAGGAGTATTTAATACATCTTCAATAGTTTCGTATAAACCTGGAACTTTAATATCAAAACTTCCGTCACCAGTGTCTTGACCACCAGCAGATACCATTTTATTATTTTCTCTAACAATATTAATAAGACTCTCAAGATTGATACCATAGCTATCAACTGCAGTTGGATTAATTAATATGTCAACCTGTTCATTTCTTTTACCGCCTATTTTAGCTTCTAAAACACTAGGAATTGTTTCAATATCGTCTTGCAAAATGTCAGCTAACTCCTGAAGAGTTCTATTAGGCACATCTCCACTTAAAGAAATGGATAAGATAGGAAATGTACTTATGTTAACTTCGTTAACTGTTGGTTCATCTGCTTCACTAGGTAAATCACCCTTAGCTCTATCAACTTTATCCCTAATATCAACCATAGCTTGATCAGAATCAAATCCAGCATCAAATTCTAATAAAACATTACCTCCACCTGAATAAGCTGTTGATCTTACTTCTCTTACTCCTTCAACAGTTTTAACTTCGTCTTCAATTGGTTTAACTAAAAGCCTTTCAGAGTCTTGTGCAGAAATACCATTTTGACTTAGTGAAATATAAACTATTGGTATGCTTACATCAGGAGATGATTCTTTGGGCATTGTGATGTAAGTAGATGCACCTGAAAAAATAATAAAAATAAGTATTCCCATGAAAACTCGGGAATGGCTTATTGCATAGTCTATAATATTAATTTTCATGTAGATTAGTTTATTGTTTCACCAATACTTATATATTCTTGTCCACTTACAATTAAATTGACTGTCTCGGGTAATCCAGAAACCCACATGCCATCTATTGTATCCTTGATTGTTTTGGTTGGATAGAAAGTAACTTTATTATCATCATCTACAGCTTTAACACCTACAGTCCCATCGTCTAATAAAGTTAATATAGAAGGCGGTATTTTGTGAGCTTTAAGTTCTGAGCCTTTGATAACAATTTTAGTTGTTATGCCACTTTTATAAGAGAGATCTTTGTTATCAGCTTCAATAGTAATTTCGAATGTTCTAGTACTAGTTTCAGCTGATGGAGAAATAAAAGAAATTATTCCATTTTTTTTAATACCATTACTATCTTCGATTAAAGCTTTAGTACCAACGCTTACTTTATTTACATCAAATTCAGATAAATAACCTTCAATCTTGATAGGGTCTAAATCAATTATAGTAAATAGGGGAGTGCCTATTGAGATAAATTCAGTTTCCTCAACCATTTTTTCTGAAATAATTCCATCAAATGGCGCTTTGATAGTAGTTTTTTCTATATCAAGTTTAATGTTCTTTAAAATTGATTTTACATTTGAAATTTGAGCCTCAAGGTTTGCTAAGGTAGATTCAAATTTTATTTTAATATCTTCTCTATCCGCTTGAGCATTGGCAAGATTAAAAGATGCTAAACTTAATTTTGATTTTGAACTTAAACCTTTATCAATAAGTTGTTTTGCAGATGCATATTCAATTTCATATAATTCAATTCTTTCAACATTTTGTCTAAGTAGATTATCTCTGTTTTTTTCATTTAAAATTAGTTCTTTATTGAGTCTTTCTAAATCTTTTTTTGCACTAGAAAGCTTTTCATTTCTATCCTCTAGTGAGATTGTAATCATTTCAGCATTTTGAGATACTCTATCTCCTCTTGCAAATTCTATATTATCTATGTTGCCAGATGTTTCAGATTTAACATCAATTTTTTTATTATGAATAGTTTGACCTTGTAATTCAATAGATTGGTCAATTAAACTGGAAGTAAATACCTTTGTTTCAACAGAAAATGTAAATTCTTCATTATCATTATTTTCTGTATCTCCAGAATAAGAAGTTTCTGTTTCAGTGCTAGTTTCTGTATCTCCGTCTTGCGCAACAACATTATTTGTAAATTGACCAGAACCAATCCATCCAACAACAGCGGCAAGTATTATAAAAGCTATAAATATTGATCTTTTCATTAAATATCGTACATGACATATATATTAAAGTTACTAAAAAACAATTTTTTGTTAACTTTATTATCTTTTATGAAATCAAAAAACTGGGTTAATAGACAAAAAAATGATCAGTTTGTAAAGAAAGCTAAACAGTTAGGGTATATAAATCGAGCTGCGTTTAAACTAGAAGAGATTGAGCAAAAATATAAAATAATTGAGCAATCTAGAGAAATACTAGAGCTTGGATCTTCTCCAGGAGGTTGGACTCAAGTCATCTTAAATTACAATTCAAAAACTAATATAACCTGTTTTGATTTATTAGATATGAAAATTAATAATCAAAGTATAGCTTTCTATAGAGAGGATTTTTTAAAATATAATTTTACTAATTTAAAAAATAAATTTGATTTGGTTTTATCAGATGTAGCTCCTAATACAACTGGTCATCAATCAACAGATCATCTCAGGATATGTCAATTAATATATGAAGTTATAGACAGATTAGAAATAATATTAAAAAAACAAGGATCATTTATATTCAAAATTTGGAAGGGAGAGGAAGAAAAGGAAATTATAAAGATGCTTAAAAAAATTTTTGATAAAGTTGAGTATTTTAAACCAAAATCATCAAGACAAGAATCAAGTGAAATATTTATAATATCAAGAGGATTTAGATTGCATGAAGAGTAAATTAGAAACTATTTTAATTGTAGATTATGGATCACAGTATACACAATTAATTGCAAGAAGAATCAGAGAGTTAGAAGTCTTCTGTCTTGTCTATCCTTTTAATAAAATTACAAAAAAAATTTTAAATGAAATCAAACCATCGGCATTTATATTATCTGGAGGACCTAGATCAGTACTAGACAAAAATGCCCCTAAATTAAATCAAGAAATTTTAAAAATGAAAAAACCAGTTTTAGCAATTTGCTATGGAATGCAATTAGTAACAAAAAATTTGAAAGGTGTAGTAAAACGTTCCACGCATAGAGAGTATGGTCACACTATTATAAATATTAAAAAAAAATCACTTTTATTTAAAGGAATCAAGAAGCAAAAGATCAAAGTATGGATGTCTCATGGAGATAATATCAATAAAATACCAAAACTTTTTTCAATAACTTCTTTATCAAATAATAAAATTATTTCATCTATTGAAAATTATAAAAATAAAATTTATTGCCTTCAATTTCATCCTGAGGTCTATCATACAGATTTTGGTTCAAAAATAATTAATAATTTTGTTTTCAATATTGTAACTATAAAAAATAAATTCAAAATTCAAAAATTTATTGAAAATAAAGTATCAGAATTAAAAAATGAAATTAAGAATAAAAAAATAATCTGTGGTTTATCTGGAGGTGTAGATTCCACAGTGACTGCATATTTATTAAGCAAAGCCGTTAACAAAAATCTCTATTGTATTTTTGTTGATCACGGTCTTCTAAGAAAAAATGAAGCTAACGAAGTGTCAAAAATATTTTCCAAAAAATTTGGTAAAAACTTTACTAAAATAAATGCTTCTAATATTTTTTTAAAAAATTTAAAAAATGTTTCTGATCCTGAGAAAAAAAGAAAAATTATTGGCAAAACATTTATAGAAGTTTTTGATAAAGCAGCTAAAAAAATAACAAATGTAGATTATTTGGGGCAGGGGACTCTTTATCCTGATATTATAGAAAGTATTCCATTTTTTGGAGGTCCAACAGCTAAAATAAAAAGTCACCATAATGTTGGGGGCTTACCTAAAAAAATGAAATTAAAAATTGTGGAGCCATTAAGAGAATTATTTAAAGATGAGGTAAGAAATGTTGGAAAGCAATTAAAAATAGATAAACATTTACTTTTAAGACATCCTTTCCCAGGTCCAGGTTTAGCAATCCGAATACCTGGGGTAATTGATAAAAAAAAGATCTTAATTCTTCAAGAGGCAGATCATATTTTTATTAAGTATCTAAAAGAGAAAAATCTTTATAATAAAATTTGGCAAGCTTTTGTTGTTCTTTTACCAGTAAAATCAGTAGGTGTTATGGGTGATGAAAGAACATACAATTACTCTGTTTCACTTAGAGCTATTACTTCAGTGGATGGAATGACAGCGGATTTTTATATGTTTTCAAATAATCAACTTAAAGAAATATCCTCTCGAATAATTAATAATGTTAAAGGCATTAACAGAGTATTATATGACTTTACTTCTAAACCTCCTGGAACAATAGAATGGGAGTAAAAGTTAATCCAAAACTTTAAATATTTTTCTGTTAAGTGAAGACAATAGTTGATCCAAATTTTCATATTTTTTATTTTGATTTTTAGATTTTAAATTATAAAAAATTTTTCTTTTTTTTCTCTCAAGTGATTTGTTTAGTACGCATTCTGGAGCCGCTAGACTATGTTTAAATATATAAAAAAATGCATTATTTTTATTAAAATCAATAGCATAGTCTTTCCATTCTCCATTAGAAACTCCCTTAGAATAAAGATTTAGGATTTTGGTGAGTTCATCTTTGGAAAAGTAGAGATTGTGATTGTTAGTTGAAGCACTAGATGTTACTAAGCCCATAATTAAGAATATAACAAAAATTTATGCCTGTAAATGCTCCAAATGATAATTTAGATGTATTAGCACCATCATTTAATCTTAAAAATATTGATGATGAAATGGTATCTTTAGATAATGCAAAAGGATTAAATGGTACTGTTATTGTTTTTATCTGTAATCATTGTCCATATGTTAAAGCAATTGCAAGTAGATTAAAAAAAGATGCTGATGAGTTACTAGAGCACTCAATAAATACAATTGCCATTATGTCTAATGACGTAATTAACTATCCCGATGATTCATTTTATAAAATGAAAATTTTCTCTGATAAATATAAATTTAATTTTCCGTATCTTTATGATGAAACACAAGAAGTGGCAAAAAATTATAATGCTGTTTGTACTCCAGATTTTTTTGGTTTTGATAAAAATCTTAAATTAAAATATAGAGGTAGAATAGACTCAGGTGTAATGAATGCAAATCAAAATTCAAATATTGAAAGAGATCTTTTTAATGCAATGATTAAAATCAAAAATGAGGGAGTAGGGCCAACTAATCAAATGAATAGTATTGGTTGTTCGATAAAATGGAAATAGTATGAATCAAGAGAATAAAAATCAAAATTTATTTAAAAAAATACAAAATTTTATTTTTAAAAACTACATACAATTAATAATTTCATTAGTAATTTTGCTAATTATATTTATTGGTTTCCAAACTTATAATTATTTTAAAATTCAAGATATAAAAAATTCTAGCATAAGTTTTTTTGATATTATAAAAGAAAATCAAAATGATTTTAGTAGTTTAGAAAACTTAATTGATGATGATAATATTTTTTCTGTTTTATCAAAATTAAAATTAATTCAGCAAAATAATGAAAATAAAAACTTTAGTTACTCTAATGAATTGTATAAAGAATTAATTGCGTCATCAAATTTAGATGATTTGTATAAATCCTCTATCTCTGCAAATGCTTCATACACAATGATAAATGCATCATATGAAGAAACTACTAATACTTATTTAAATGATATCTCAACTTATATAAATAATATTAACGACGAGTTAGATGGTTATTTTTCTATCAAAAAAGAATTAGAATATTTATTAATCGTTACAGAAATTGATTTAAATAAATCTGAATATAATAATAATTCAAAAGTATTGGATAAATATAATGAAATATTTAATTCAAGTTTAGTTTCTGCCTCTATAAAAGAAAGAGTTAAAAAGATTCATGAGTTTCAGCTTTATAAGTAAAATATCGCTATATTTATCTTTCATTTTTATTATCTCATGTCAGGATACGATTTCATCTTTAAATAATAATACAGATATAATTGATAATAATTTCCAACTAGAAATGGAAGAAACTTTAGATTTTAGTTTAAATGAAGATTATCAAGAAAATGTATTTGATAGTCATACATATATGCCTTCCAATTATAATTTTTTAGACATAGATAAAAAAAAATTAAAAATTAACAATTATGAATCTAAATACAAAAATAATAATCCAATAAATGTTATTTATCTTGAAAATAGTATTTATTCCATAAACATAGATGGGGATCTTCTAAGTTTTGACTTGAGTACTGGAAAGTTAATTGAAAAAATTTTTATTGAATTAGATCAATTAAAAAAAGTGCCCATATCCTTTTCCTCATATGAAAACGATTTTATTGTAGCTTTTACTTCAGGAGAAGTAGTTAGAATTAATAAACAAGGGAAGGTTATTTGGTTATTTAAAAATCAAGATTTATTAAATACTCCAGTTAAGATCTATGATGACTATATTATAATACTATATCCAGAAAAAATAATTTTTTTATCAATTTTAAGTGGAGATATAATTTTAGAAAAAGCTTTTAAATCTAGTAATATAATTCAATCATCAGGAGGTAAAATAGAAACATTTTATAATATTGTTTTTTTTATACTTCCTAACAGTGAATTTAGTTCATTAGATACATATTTATTTGAAGAACATAATATAAATTTTGATAAGATTGAACTCAATACATCATTGAATAATCTTAGAGATCAAATTCACGTCTATAAAAATTTTTTAGTCTATTTTGATAATGGAAATATTTTTCATACTTACGATATAAATAATGATAAGTTTATATTAGTTGATTTTAGAATAAACAATTCATCATCAGCAGTTTTATTTAATAATTCATTAATTTCAAAAAATGAAGATTTTCTTGAATTTTATAATATTAAGAATGGAAATTTATTTTCAAGAATTAATATCAGAAAGGAACTAAATAAAAACTCAAAAATAATAAATGCTTTTATCATCAATCAAAATATGCACTTATTTTTGAATGATGGCAAAATAATTATTTTAAATCAAAAGCTTGAAATCCAAGAAACCGTAAATCTTAAAATTAAAAATATTAATAAAGTTTATAATTATCAAAATAAAATTTTTATAAGTACTGAAAAAGGCATTACTTACATTTATTAAAATGAATATATTAATTTTAGGTATGCCAAATGTAGGCAAAACATCACTTTATAATTTAATTACAAATAAAAATAATAATATAATTCATGACACAATTGGCACAACAAGAGATTGGCATGTATCACCTCTAAAATCAAATAGTAATATTAATGTATATGATACACCAGGAATAATAAATCAAAAAAATCTAGTAACAAAGAGTGTTAGTAACATAATAAAGATAATAGATATTTTTATTTATGTTATTGACTATAAAGATGAGAATTACTTAACAGATAAAGAATTGATAAATGAATTAAGAAAATTTAATAAGGAAATATTAGTTATTATTAATAAAGATGATAATTTCAAACAAGATAAAAAAATTGACAACCTTGGTATCAAGAATATTTTTTTTATCTCATGTTCGCATAATATAGGTATTAATGATTTTTTAGATTTTTTATCAAAATATAAAGCTAAAGATAATAAGTTAATAAATTATGATTTTTCTTTAGCGTTATTTGGTAAAACAAATGTAGGGAAAAGCACGCTCTTAAACAAATTAGTAGGATTTGAGAGGTCGATTGTTAGTAATCAACCAAAAACTACAACTGATATTGTTTCTTCTTCATATACATTTAAAGGCAATTCATATTCAATAAGAGACACCGCAGGTTTAATAAAAAAAAATAAAATTGAAAAAAATAGTCTTGATTTTTATGTCACCAAAAAAACTTTATCGATTATCAATGAAATTAATTTAAATATTTTTCTAATTGATATTGAGCAAGGCTTTGATACTCAATCTAAAAAAATATTTAATTTAATATATCAAAAATCTAATATTTTATTATTTATAATTAATAAAACTGATTTAGTTAAAAAAAATAAAAAGAAGATAATTAATGAATTAATTAAAGATATTAATTATGAATTTTCTCAATCAAAAAATATAACAATTATACCAATTTCAACACTAAATAAAAAAGATATTTTATTTTTAAAAAATAAGATTCGTGAACTTATTTTAGAATTAAATAAAAATATATCAACTTCACAAATTAATAAGTGGTTAAGTCATGTTGTTGAAAATAATTCTCATCCAAGAATAAATGGAAAAGAGGTTAAATTTAAATATGGCACTCAGGTTTCAAAAAACCCTTTAACAATAAAAATTTTTTCAAATTTTTCTAAAGAAATATCTAATTCATATAAAAGATATTTGCTTAATAATTTTTATAATTTCTTTAAAATTAAAAGTAGAAATTTAAAAATTTTATTTTCTAAATCTAAGAACCCTTATGATTAGTAATTATTGATCTGTACTTGTATAACTCTCAATAATATCATTATTATATTCAGAAATTTGCAAGAGAATATTGGAATTTTCTACTAAAAATAAATGAAAATTTTTTAATATTTCAACATCATTATTATCAGTTAAATACAATACACTACTATAAATTATATATGAAAATAGAATGCCGTATAAGATTCCAAAAAATTTATCAAATATCAATCCTAAAATTTGTTTATCTAAGTCACTATTTAAAAATTTTCTTATTCTCTTTAATATAAACAAACTAACTAAGAAAATTATTGGTATTGAAATGAATATACTTATAACGCTTACAAACTGTTCGAATCTTTGTAAAAAATTAATATTTAAGAGTTGTTCACTTAAAAAATCTGAAAGATATTGATAACTATATATGGTTACAAATACAGAACCAACCCATGTTAATAACCCTAATATAGAATTAATAAATCCTTTCCAGAAACTGAAAATAACAATTACTGCAGTTAAAATTAATACTACATAATCGAAAAATATTAATTCAAAGTTTAAAAAAGTCATTTTTGATATTTCAATATTGATGGTAAAGTAATTAGTACACCTATCATAGCAAATATCATTGCTAAACTAGTAAATAGACCAAAATAAACCGTAGGAACAAAGTTTGATAGACAAAGAGTAAGGAACCCTGCAGTTATTGCAATAGATGTAATTAAAACTGCATTACCTACAGTTAAATGTGTTTTTTTAATCATTTCACTATGGTTTTTACTTAACTTTAGATTTTCCTTATAACGATAGATATAATGTATTGTATTATCAACGGCTATACCAATTGATATTGCTGCAATTGTAATTGTCATTATATCAAGTGGTATTTTAAGCAATCCAATTAAACCAAGAATAAAAGTTGAAGCAAAAATATTCGGAATTATTCCAATTATACTTAATTTTAAAGATCTAAATAATATTACAAACATTATAAAGATGGCTAAAATTACAAAACCTAAGGATTTTATTTGTGAGCTAAATAAAGATTTTAACATGTTATTATATAATACTAATAGACCGTTAACTTTAAATTCTTCCAAGTTATCAAATTCATTCAATAAAAAAGAATTGATGTCATTAATAAGATCATTTCTTTTAATATCTTTCGAATCTTTGATTCTTGTAGAAATTTTTATCATGTTTTTTTCAACATTTAGATAAGGATCAATTAAATCAGTTCTATAATCAATAGGTATTTCATTATATAATACTGATAATTCAAACATTGATAAATCACTTTTGTTTATTTGATTTGCTGTATCTATAAGTGAATAAATTGAAGTAACTTTCCCAATTTCAACTCTACTTTCTAAATATTGATGAACAAATTTGATTGTTTCAATTTTTTCATTTGTGAACCAAATATTATTTTTTTCTCCAAACATATCATCTGAGAAAAAATCATCTTCAATTTCTAAATCATCTTCTTCTTCAGCTTTTATTGATGTATCAATTATTTGATCATCATTCTTAAATTTAAGAATAATGTCTAATGGTGTAGTTCCACCTAATTCATTATCTATAAGATACATTCCTTTATAAATTTCTGTATTTTTTTTAAAATATTTTATAAATGAGTTTTCAACATTCAGATTAGTAATTCCATATAGAGATATGAAAAATATTAGAATGTTTAATCCAAGAATATATTTACTATTCTTATATGCAAAAGGATAAAAAGATTTTAAAAAACTCAAATTTAAAGAATAGTTTTTTTCCTCCTTTGCAAAGAAAGATACAATTAGAGGTAAGATTACAAATGATGTAATTAAAACAATCAATAATGCTATTATCATTATAATTCCAAAATCAATTACAGGTTTAATATCTGATATTAATAACGATACAAAAGCAACAATTGTAGTGAGAAAGGTATAAAAACAAGGCCAAAACATCATTCTAAAATTTTCAATAATTTTTATATCCCTCTGTAAATAATTATTCATTATATGAACATTCATAGAAATAGATAAAACAAACATTAAGGATAAGAAGTTTGCTGAAACTGCTGTAATTTCAAAATTAATAAAACCAGCTAAACCTATTGACAAATAAACTGCACTAATTGACGTAAATAAAATAGCAAATACCCATTTGAATCTTCTAAAAATTAAGAAAAGAATTAAAACTATAATTAAAAGAACAATTAAACTGAATGTAAAAATGTCATTCTTTACATAAGAAATAACATCGCTAGATATCATTTCTACTCCACCTAAATAGTAGGTAAAATATTGATTACTATTAATAATAATATTTCTTATTTTTTTAATTAATTCACTTCTTTCGTTATCTATTTCTGTTTTTATTTTGTAATATTTGCCCTCAGTTAAGTAAAAATTTTTATTATTTTTAAGATCAATAGCTTTACTGTTTTCATTAAGGAATATTACTATAGAAGTAATATTTTTACTTTCATTAATGATTTGAGAACTATAAATTGGACTTTTTGCGAATTCATTTAATATATCTTCAAATGGCAAACTTGAGTTCAATATTGTTTCATAATTATTATTTGCTAAATCAATAAGACTAGTATTATTTAAAAGTAGGATAGGGGCTTTATTAATTGTAAATACAGAATAAACTTCAGGTAAATCAGATAATTTTTCACTTATTTTTTCAATTTCTTCTATTAGAATTCTATTGATTTTAGAATTACTTTTGATTGCAATTACTAAACTATTTTTTGTTGGAAACAAATCTTGGTAATACGAGAAATATTTAAAATCTTCATCATTTTGTGATACTAAACTATCTGAAGATGCATCAATTCTGAAATCTCTTATATAAAAACTAGTAAATATTAATGATGCAATGAAAAAAAATAATAAAATGATTTTTAATTTTTTACTCATATTTTCTATAAACTCTTTTACCTATAGAGGTCATAATTTCATTAGGTATGGTTTTGCATAATTTTGCAAATTTATCTATTTTATGCTCGTCATTTATAATATCCAAATACATTCCTATATTTAAATCATGACTAGATTTTGAAATATCTACAGTAAATGTATCCATTGAAATTCTACCAATTATCTTGAATCTATTTTTTTTAAAATAAACATACCCTTTATTGCTTAATGATCTAGGTATACCATCCTCATACCCAAGGCCTACAATGGCAACTTTGATTTTTCTTTTTGTTTTATAAGTTCTATTGTAACCAACATATTGGTTTTTTTTAATATATTTAATTTGTATAATTTTTCCTTTTAAACTAACTACATTTTTAATTCTTTTACCTAATATTTTATTTTCAAAACCTCCATAAATACCTATTCCTGGTCTAATCATGTCATATAAATATGATTTATTTAAAACAGCGCCATGAGAATTAGCTAAACTAAAAATTATTTTATTATTATTAAATTTATTTTTTAATCTATTAAAAAATTTCTTTTGTTTTAAACTGTAATTATTATTATATTCATCAGCGCTAGATAAGTGACTTATAACTAATTTTATATTTTTATTTTTAAAATCTATTTCTTTTGTTTTCTCTATTGGTATTCCCAATCTATTTATTCCTGTATCGATATGAAGAGCAAATTTTAATCTAGAATTTTTGATTCTAATATATTCTTCTATAGTATTAATAACTGGAATAAGATTTGTATTTAAAAAGTTTTGTATATTGTAATCTTGTAATCCATTTAAAATAAAAATATTTATTAATTTGTTTTTATTTTTTAATTTTAAACCTTCATCTAATGTAGCAACAAAAAAATGTTTACAACTATTCTTTAATAAGAGATTAAATACTTTTTTATCTCCTAATCCATATGCATTTGCTTTTATTGTTGGGGCAACAATTAAGTTATTCTTTAATTTTTTGAAATAATTATAATTATGAATTAAGTTTTTTGTGTTTATATTTAAGATACCGCTTTCTTTAATCACTCAATAATATTATCATAATCTTTCGATGTTAAGTCACTGAATTTCGTATAATTTGCATCAAAGTGCATTTTTATTGATCCAATAGGACCGTGTCTTTGTTTTGCTATAATTATTTCAGCTTTATTATAATTTTCATTAGTTAATTGCTGCCATCTTGATACTCTTTCATTATACTTCATATCATCTTCATCAGATTTTCTTATTGGTTCTAATCTTTCTAAATAATAACTCTCTCTATAAATGAACATTACAACGTCTGAGTCTTGTTCGATTGTTCCACTTTCTCTTAAATCAGATAATTGCGGCCTTTTATCTTCTCTTTGCTCGACTTGTCTTGATAATTGAGATAAAGCAACTATTGGAATATTTAACTCTTTTGCAATAGATTTTAATCCTCTGGTTATCTCTGATATTTCCTGAACTCTTCCATCATTTCTATTGTTAGATGATGATGACATTAGTTGTAAATAATCTATAATAATTAAATTTATATCATGTAGACGCTTAAGTCTCCTTGCTCTTGCTCTCAAAGTGGGAACTGTTAGTACTGGGTTATCGTCAATTATTAAGTTAAGGTTTTCTAATTCTGAGGATGTTTTAGCAATTTTATTAAAATCTTGCTTGTTAAGTTCAGCTTTACGCATCTTATCTCCAGAAATTTTTGTTTGCTCTGCTAAGATTCTTGTTGCTAATTGTTCGGATGACATTTCAAGTGAGAAAAATGCAACTTTACCACCATCTGCAATTTTTTTATTTTGAAATTCATCTTTTTCTTCAAGATATTTAATTGCACAATTGAAAGCTATATTAGTACCTAAAGCTGTTTTTCCCATTGACGGTCTACCTGCAATTATAATTAAATCAGATTTATGTAAGCCCCCTAATTTTTTATCTAAATCTTTAAAGCCTGTTGGTACACCAGCAATTTTACCTTCTCTTTTATAAGCTTCACTTATAATATCAACTGCACCTTGAAGAGCACTTCCAAAGTTTATAAATGATCTATCTGAATTTCCTGTTTGAGATAAATTATAAAGATCATTTTCAGCATTTTCTATCAAATTCTCTACAATGTTATTACTACTTGAATTACTTTCCTGTATAATATTATGAGCTATACCAACTAAATTTCTTTTAACATATAAGTCGTAGATTATTTTAGCATAGTTATATGTGTTTTGTGTTGATGGAGCGCTATCTTTTATTTGATTTAAATAATTAACTTTATTTATATTATTTCTATCCTCAGGTAGATAATTTTTTAGAGTAATAGGCGATACTAAGATATTTTTATCTAGTAAGTTTTTAATTGTAGTAAATATAATTTTATTTGTTTCATCTACGAAATGATTTTCGTTTAGAAAATCAGATACTTTTTCATAATTCCTATTATCCCAAAGAATACAACCTATTAAAGCTAGTTCTGCTTCAGTATTTGTAAATATATCCTTGTTATTTGTTACGCTCTGGTTTGAATTCACTAATTCAAATGACATCAATACTAATTAAACTATCTAAAAAAGATCAACAAGAACAAGTAATAATATTCAGTTAATAAGATATTAATAATGTGAATAAATTAATTTTTATTTACTGTTACTGGAAATTCTTCTTTAATACCTTCATATGGGTTAATTTCAATGAAGTGCTCGCCAATTGATTTAATTTGATTTTTTATAATTATATCATCAGACTTTACTTTCAAATCATTGTCTTGAAGAAAATCAATTATTTCTTTTTTTGATATAGACCCGTAAAGTTGATCTTTTTCATCTGCTTCTTTTTTAAATATAATTTTTAGATTTTTTATATTGTCCATTAACTTTTTAGCTTCATTAACTTTGATTTCTTCATTTTTTTTCATATCATCTTTAATCTTTTCATAATATTCTGCATTTTTTTTATTTTCTCTAAGTGCCATATTATTAGGAAATAGATAATTTCTAGCATAACCAGGTTTTACTGTGACTTTATCTCCAATTTTACCCAATTTTTTTACGTTTGTAGTTAAAATAACTTTCATGATTGAATAAATTTATTTGTATAAGAAATTAATGATAAGAATCGAGCTCTTTTAATAGCTTTAGCTAACTCTTTTTGCTTCTTTCTAGAAACACCAGTAATTCTGCTCGGTACAATTTTACCCTTTTCTGTTAAATATCTTGATAAAAGTCTGATGTCTTTATAATCAATTTCTGGTGATCCGGGCTGACTAAAAGGACAAAATTTCTTTCTTAATTCAAATGGTGAATTAGACCTTTCATCTTTTTTAGAATTATATTTATTTCTTTTCATCATTTAACTTTGTTGGAAGTTCCTGGTGTTTTTTAACTTTGATAAAAATATATCTCATTAAATTTTCTGATTGGTTTAACTCCTTATTAATTTCTTTAACTATTGAGGCTGATGTTTCTACTTGAAAAAATCTGTAAAAAGCTTTTTTAAATTTATTGATACTATAACTCAAATCTCTAAGACCCCAATTTTCTTCATTTATTATCTTAGCAGAATGAGCTTCAAGCTTAGACTTGAATTTATTAATTTCGTCGTTAAGCATGTTTGTTGCTAATTCAGGATTAAATATTAGTACAACTTCAAATTTATTCATAAAACTCCACGGTTAATCTTATATTTTTAAATATAAGAGAAGTTGGTGTTGCATATATTAAAATTTTAAAATAAATCAAGCATTAATGACATCTATAGTTTTTCCTGGTCAGGGTAGCCAAACTGCTGGTATGGCAAAGGATTTTTATGATAATTTTAAAACAGCTAAATTAATCTTTGAAGAGATTGAAGATTATACAAAAATTGACTTAAAAAAAATTATATTCGATAACGTTAATAATAAATTAGATTTAACAAAATTCTCACAAATTTCAATTTTTACTGCATCCTACACTATTTTCAAAATTTATTATTCTGAGACCAATATTGATAACATAGATATTAATGTAATGATGGGACATTCACTTGGAGAATACACTGCTTTAGCGTGTTCTGATAGAATTAGTTTGAAAGATTGTAGCTTGATTTTAAAAAGAAGAGGAGAATTAATGAATACAGCAGTTACACCAAATGAAACTGGAATGGCAGCTTTAATTGGTAAAGAATCAAATTCAATTCAAAAAATAATAGATGAGAATAATTTAAATGTCGAAATTGCTAATGATAATTCTAATATTCAAATTGTCATTTCCGGTAATATTAATGAAATAAAAAGAAGTGAAAAAATATTTTTAAATAATGGAATAAAAAAATTTGTAATTTTGAATGTATCGGCAGCCTTTCATAGTAAATACATGCGTGAAGCACAGAAAGAACTATCAAATGATATTGAAAATTTAATTTTTAAAGATAACAAAATAAAGATAATTTCTAATTATGACGCAAATATTCATAGTGATAACAAAATTATTAAAAAGAATTTGCAAAATCAAATGGCCAATAGAGTTAATTGGACTCAAAGTATAAAAAAACTTGAAGACATAGGTGAAAAATCAATTGTAGAAATAGGTCCAAATAAGGTTTTAAGTGGTTTAATAAAGAGAATCTCTAACAATTTTGATATTAGATCAATAAATAGTATTTCAGATATTAAATGATAAAAGTATGAATAAAAAAATTTTTATAACTGGAGCATCTGGTGGAATTGGTTCAGCTATTTGTAAAAAATTTGTTGATAAAAATTTTATACTTGTTTTAACATCTTCTTCTGACAATAATATTTCAAAATTAAAAAAGCAGTATGGAGATGAGCATTTTTATTATAAAATTGATTTATCAAATTCTAAAAATGTACAAGATTGTTTAGAAGAAATTTCAATAAACCATAAAGATATTTCAATTATAGTAAATAACGCTGGAAAAACTCACGATAATTTAATTTTTAGAATGAAAAATGATCAATGGAATGAAGTATTGCAAACTAATCTTAACTCTAATTATCAAATTATTAAATCTCTTTTACCCAATATGCTTTCAAACAAGTACGGAAAAATTATAGGTATATCTTCTATTGTTGGTTCAACTGGTAATCCTGGTCAAGCTAATTATGTTGCTTCGAAATCTGGTCTTGTTGGTTTATATAAATCAATAGCTCTTGAGGTTGCAAAAAGAAACATTAATGTAAATATCATTTCACCTGGTTTCATTACTACTTCAATGACTGATAAATTAAATGAAGAACAAAAGAAACAATATCTATCTAGAATTCCAATGATGAGATTTGGTAATCCTATTGATGTAGCTAATCTAGTATTTTTTTTATCTTCAGACGATTCTTCATATATAACTGGACAAAATTTTCATATTAACGGTGGAATGTTGATGGTTTAAATTGTTGACATACATTCAAATAATAATCTAAAAGAAATAATAAGGAGAAAAATATGAGTGAAATTCAAGATCAGGTAAAAAAGATTGTTGTAGATCATTTGGGAATTGATGAATCAAAGGTTATTCCTGAAGCCAAATTCATTGATGATTTAGGAGCTGATAGTTTAGATACCGTTGAACTAGTTATGGCTTTTGAGGAAAAATTTGGAATCGAAATACCTGATGATGCTGCAGAAACTATTCAAACAGTTCAAAATGCTATAGATTATATTGAAAGTAAAAAATAAATTTTAAAATAATTTTATGAGAAGAGTTGCTGTCACTGGAATGGGTCTACTCACATCCATAGGTAACAATAAAGATGTTTCTTGGAATAATCTTATTAATAAAAAATCTGGTATTAAAAGAATTAATCACTTTGATGTTTCTAATTTACCTTCAAAAATAGCAGGCTATATTAATAATAATTCTGAAGAAGATCATTATTTCAACGAAAAGTCATTTTTGGATGTAAGAGATATAAATAGAAATGATAGGTTTATACAATATGGACTTGTAGCTGCAGAAATGGCAATAGAAGATGCTGGATTAAAAAATATTAGTGAAGATAATAGATTAAGAATAGGGGTATCAGTAGGTTCAGGTATTGGAGGTCTTGAGACAATTTATGAAGGATCTCTAACTATAAATAATAAAGAGCCAAAAAAATTATCACCATTTTTTATACCATCTTCCTTAGTAAATTTATTATCAGGACAAATTTCAATTAAATATGGTTTTAAAGGACCTAATCATTCGGTAGTTACAGCATGTGCCACAGGGGCACATTCCATTGGTGATTCTGGTGAAATGATTAAACGTGGTGCCGCTGATGTTATGATAGCAGGAGGTTCCGAAGCTGCTGTTTGTAAACTAGGTATCGCAGGTTTTTGTGCTGCTAGAAGCTTAAGTACTTCATTTAACGAGAAACCTACTGAATCATCTAGACCGTGGGACAAAAATAGAGATGGTTTTGTAATGGGTGAAGGCGCAGGTATTATTGTTCTTGAGGAGATGGAGTTTGCAAAAAAAAGAGGTGCTCATATTTATGCTGAATTATTAGGTTATGGTATGTCAGGTGATGCTCATCATATTACAGCTCCTGCTGAGGATGGAGATGGTGGATATAGGGCTATGAAATCAGCTATTGAAATGGCTAATATACCAACAGAAAATGTAGATTATATAAATGCTCACGGAACATCAACAATAAAAGGTGATGCAATTGAGCTTAATGCCATTTCAAGATTATTTAAACATAAAATATTTGTTAGCTCAACCAAGTCTTCTATAGGTCATTTGTTAGGTGCAGCAGGAAGTGTAGAATCAATATTTTCAATTATGGCATTAAATAATAATATTTTACCTGCTACGCTTAATTTAGATGATCCTATTGAAACGAGTAATATAAATTTAATTCCAAAAACCCCTATAGAAAAAAAAATATCATATGCCTTGAGTAATTCATTTGGATTTGGAGGAACAAATACTGCGTTATTATTTAAAAGCATTTAGTTTTATTATTATAATTTTTACTTTTTTATTTGTTTTTTATACTCTTTATCTCTTGAATAAAGATATAGAAATAAAAAATAATCCTATAAGCATCAATAAAGGAGACAATATAGAAGAAGTTTTAAAAAATAATATTCTTGATGTAACGTTTTTAGAAATTACTTTTATAAAAATATATATGAAAATAAATAGTTTTATTAACAAAAATTTTTTTCATTATGGTGATTTTAATGTCCAAAGTGGCTCATCTTTTAAAGATTTTCTAAATATTATTTCTAAACCAAGTAATGTATTATTAAAAATTACTATTGTAGAAGGCTGGTCGCAAAATCAATTAGATTTAGAATTATCTAAATTTTTCACAGATTTTAATAGCATACCTTATCAGGATATTATTGCTGATACTTATTATTTAAATAAAAATAGTGATTTTGTTATTTTTCTTAATAAACTTGAAAATTATAAAATTAATTATTTTAAAAAATATATGAACAATGAATTAAATGAAAAATTTAACGTTAATGAACTAATGATTATCGGTTCATTGCTAGAAAAAGAAGGTTTAGATGAAGAAGATAAGAAACAAATATCATCTGTAATTTTTAATAGATTAGATAGAAAAATGAAATTACAAATAGACGCAACAGTATTATTTGCCATAACAAATGGAAAATATGATCTTAATAGAAAGCTATTAAAAAGTGATTTAAAAATCAATCATCCTTTTAATACATACATTCATAATGGTTTACCTCCTGAACCTATTTCTTATGTAGGGAAAAAAACTTTAGATATCTTATTTGCAAACAATAAAAATGATTTTTTGTTTTATTTTTTTAATTATTCTTTAAATAAACATATATTTTCAAAATCTTTTAAAGAGCACAAAAAAAAATTATATGAATATAGAAAAAAATAGTAAATTAATAATAATTTCATCACCTTCTGGTGCAGGTAAAACTACCTTGTGTAAGTTATTGATTAAAAAAATGAAAAACATTAATTTATCAATTTCATATACATCTCGGAGTAAAAGATTAAATGAAGTTAATGGCAAAGATTATTATTTTATAAATAAGAAAAAATTTCAATTACTTAAAAAGAATAATTTTTTTATAGAAACTGCAACAAACTTTAATAATTTATACGGTTCTCCATTTAGAAATATAGTTTTATCAAAGAGAAGAAATAAACATATTTTATTTGATATAGATTGGAAGGGTGCTAGAAAAATAAGAAAAAATTATCCAAAAAAAGATATAATTGATTTCTTTATTCTACCACCATCTAAATCAGAATTAAAACGAAGATTAGTTAAAAGAGGAAGGGATAACAAAAAAGAAATAAATTTGCGACTTTCCTATGCAATAGACGAAATGAAACATTTTAGTGAGTACCAATATGTTCTTATAAATGAAAATGTTCATAAAACTGTAAATGAAATAAAAAAAATAATTGAATATCACCAATTAATTATGTTTCAGAGAGAAATTTTAAAGAAAAAATTAAAAAAGATTATAAATACAAATTAATTCATCAATATTTAGCTGATTAACTCTTTTATCAAGTAAATTATTATCTAAATTAATTTCAAGATTGTTATGAATTTTTTTTCTCACATTCTTAAATATTATAGTACTAAAATAAATTGCTTTATTCAAATCTATATTTTTTTTATTAAATTTGAATTTAACAATTGTTGAATTTACCTTAGGTTTAGGAAAAAAAACTTTAGATGAAACATCAAAACATCGATTATAATTTGATACAACTCTAGTTAGAAATTTATATTTATTCATTTTAGGTAATTTATAATCAAATTTAAGAGCCATTTCTTTTTGAATCATAAATATCATTTCATAAATATTTTTTTTATAACTAAATAGATATAGAATTATTTGAGAACTAATATTATAAGGTAAGTTTGAAATAATAATTAGATTTTTAAATTCATTTAGATTAGTTAAGAGAATATCATCTCCAATTATATTTACTTTTTTATTATTTTTGTATTTTTCTATTAATATCTTTTTTAAATTATAATCTTTTTCGATTAAATAAACTTTCTTCGGGTTTTTTTCTAAAATACTATCAGTTAAAAAACCATAACCAGGCCCGATTTCTAGAATATTATTACCCTTAACTTGAGTCTGTTCAACAATTTTTTTAGAAATATTTTTGTCTATAAGAAAATTTTGACTTAATGATTTTTTAGGTTTTTCCATTAAGTATTCTGTTATTATAAATTTTATTTATTAACTTATAACTATTTATAAAAGATTTATTTGAAATTTTACTACTTCCAATTAAATTGTAAGCCGTACCATGATCTGGAGATGTTCTGATAATATTTAAATTT
>CACDIK010000011.1 GCA_902553005.1 uncultured Alphaproteobacteria bacterium
ATTTGATAGCAGATCTTTTCTTAGATAGCTTTAATTGTAATGCACATACTTCTGCTGTTGATGCTTTGTGGGCAGGTTTACCAATATTAACAAAAGTTGGAAAAAGTTTTGCTTCAAGAGTATGTGGAAGTATCTTAAACTTTTTTGAAATTAACGAGCTTGTAACAAATTCTAAAAAAGAATATTTTAACAAAGCTAAAAATTTAGCAAATGACCCAACAGAATATAGAAGAATTAAAGATAAAATTGATAAAGCAAAGAAATCTGGGAAATATTTTAATGCAAAAAGATACACACTTAATCTAGAAAAAGCTTATAAAAAAATTCATAATATGAGAATTATGGAAAATAAGTTTGAAAATATAATTATAAAAGAAGTAGAATAAATTATTCACAAATATTTTTAATGTGGTATTCTTGAACTAATGGAATTAATAGATACACATCAGCATCTAATGTACCGTGATCAAGTTGGGTATAGTTGGGCAAACGAATTTCCACCAATTGATAAAGGTAATTTTACTTTGGAGGACTATAAAGAACTCACTAAAGACTATGAGATCAAAGGCACACTATTTATGGAAACAGGAGTAGATGACTCTGATTATAAAAAAGAAACAAAATTTATAAAATCAATCATGGATAAACCTGATAGTAATATGAAGGGGTTAATTGTTTCAATAAGACCAGAAGAGGAAAGTGATTTTGATGAGTGGTTGGAAGAAACTATTGATATGAAAGTGGTTGGATACAGAAGAATTTTCCACGTCATGCCTGATGAATTTTCTCAAAATACAGTATTAAGAAACAATGTAAAAAAAATTGGGTCAGCTGGAAAACCTTTTGATATTTGTTTTCTGCCAACACAGCTTAAAATTGCAAAAGAATTTGCAAGAGAATGTGATCAAATGGACTTGGTATTAAATCATTGTGGAGTTCCACCTATTGCCTCTGGAGAGATTGATGAATGGGGTAAGGATATTAAATCTCTTTCTGAACTTCCAAATGTTACTTGTAAATTATCAGGTTTAATGGCTTATTGTGCACCTGGCACTTCCTCTTATGAAACAATAAAGCCATACGTTGATCATTCTTTGGAATGTTTTGGTCCCGACAGAATGGTCTGGGGAAGTGATTATCCAGTAGTTAATGCTGGAAAAGGCATTCAAGAGTGGATTAAAGTTACACATACTATTCTAAGTAATCTTTCAGATGATGAAGCAAAGAAAATCGCAAGCTCTAATGCTGAGAGAATTTACAAAATCTGATTATAACTTTATCTTTTGAAATTAATATTTGAATTTAGAATGATATAAAATTGCTATGGATAAACGTTATAAAATTTCCAATATAAAAGTTTCAATAGTTAAAACACAAAGTGCTGGTGCTGATTATACTGATCATGCAGCAGGCCACTGGATTAATGATACTATTATTGCAAATCCAATGTCAGTATATTCTTCTTTTCAGGACTCAAGATCTTCATGGGGCATGGATGTTCTAAAAGGAATATTTATTGAGATTGAAACAGAAGGTGGTCACCGGGGTTATGCCACTGCTTACGGTGGTTATATTTCTAGCTGGATTATTAAAAATCATTTAAATCGTTTTTTAATTGGAGCTGATGCAAGAGATTTAAATCTTTTATATGATCAAATGTATAGAGCTGCTATTCCCTATTCAGGTCAAAATGGAGTAGTTATAAATACTATAGCTGGTATTGATTTAGCTTTATGGGATTTACTTGGTAAAGTTAGAGGTGAACCAGTTTATAAAATGATAGGTGGTAAAGTTAGAGACAAGCTTCAAACATATGTAACTGGCCCTGAAGCAAAGCTTGCTCAAAGCTGGGGACATATCGGTTCTAAAATTCCATTACCTTATGGTCCTGGAGATGGCATAAAAGGTCTTAAGAAAAATCAAGAATATATTATGGAAACTAGAAAACAAGTTGGTCCTGATTATAGGTTAATGGTTGATTGTTATATGTCACTAGATGTTCCTTATGCCATTGATCTTGCAAATACTGTAAGAGAGGCCAATCTATTTTGGATTGAAGAAGCTCTTCCACCTCATGATTTAGAAAGTCATAAATTAATAAAAGAAGCATGTCCTTGGCAAAAATGGACTACAGGAGAACATACTAATTCACGATATGGTTTTAGAAATATTATCAGAGATAGATCAGTAGATATTCTGCAACCAGATCTTACTCTTTGTGGAATGACTGAAACTTTACGTATAGCCGCTATGGCATCAGCGTATGATATGATGGTAATTCCTCATTGTAGTGGAGTTTATGCTTATAACTTTGGTATTTCTTCAACATTAACACCATTTAATGAATTTATAAATCTTCATCCTCAAGCTACTGAAATAGTTCCTATTTTTGGTAAAATGTTTACTAATGAACCTGTTCCTATTAACGGTGAAGTCAGTCTAACTGACCTCCCTGGTTTTGGTGCGGAGTTAAACTCAGAAGTTGAATTAGAGGAAATTTAATTATAATTTTTTTGCAGTCGCAACTAAAATTTTTATTTTGTTTTTAACTATATCTATAGGCACATGACCAAAACCACATTCACTCGTAAGTAAAATTTTTTCTTTAGGAAAATATTCTAGAGCAGGTTTAATAGCGTTTATAATGTCTTCCTCTGTTTCTGTATTATCAATTCTTTGATCAATTACGCCAAGAGATACTTTTCCATCAAATTTCCAATCATTAAATACATCCAACATTTTATAATGTAAGCTGCAGTGCTCTAGATGTATTTCATCAACTTTTAATATCTTAAATGCTTCAATCATATCAGTGTATTTTCCAAAAAAACCTCTTTTCCTGTGAGCATTACCACCACATACATGAAGGTTAAAATCTACATTAGGAAATTTTTTAATAATTTCATTTAATATTTCAGCTGCCCATTTCGTTTCGTTAACATTTTCTGTCCAAACGGGTTCATCAAATTGAACATAATCACATCCTTCATTAACAACTTCTTCTAGTTCTGCTGTTAATGCATTTGCATAAGCTTTTGCAAGTGCAATATCATCTGGATAGAGATCAGTTCTTTCATTGACACTAAATCTTGCCAGCATGTGAGGGCCAGTAATTGTTTGTTTCACTCTCACGTTTGAAGGAGTATTATCTCTAGCAACCCTCCATTTTTTTGCCAAACCAGTTCTAAGATTTTTAATTTCATCTTTTACAACCGCACACTCAATTCCAAACCCTTTTGTTCCATGTGTCTTGGTTAAATCCACACCTTTCATTGAGCCACCAAGTGTGAAATCTTTGCGAATTTTATTTATAGCATCTACCCCATCCAATCGTAATTGATAGAACCAATACATATTTTCTCTGTATCCTTCACCATCAGTAATTATATCTAGACCAAGATCAGACTGTTCTTTAACTGCCCATTTAATCATTTCAAAAGAATCTTCTTCTGAAACACTTGGTTTGCGAAGTGTATCTTTTTGTACTTCCTTCCTTGGATAACTACCTGTTACTGTTGTTGTGTAACTCATACATTAATTACTTTCTCTTACATCTTGTATAAGACATTTAACACCTTCTTCAAAGGATCTTGGATTAAAATCTATTTCTTTTCGAATTCTCTCATCATTTTGATCATCAATTAAAGGCGTTGATTTTATATTTTCATCAAAAAAAATTTCTGCATCTGGAATTATTTTTTTAACTGTTGCTTCTAATTGACTACCATCTAAAGTTTCAGCACCTGTATTAAAGCAAGAATAATTTAAAGTTTCTTTTAATGCTAAACGAACAAGTTGCTCTGCACAATCATCTACATAAATCCAATTGTCTCTATTTTTTTTTGAAAATGGTAAACGAGCTACTTGTCCCAAAGCAGGTTTAGCTGCAAAATCTTCAGCCCAGTTTATTGCAGTATTCTGTCTTCCATAACCAAAGACAACTGATGGCCTAGTATAGGCAATACTACATCCATGTTTTTTGATATATTTTTCAGCCATAAACTCATTAAGAAGTTTCATCACACCATATGTATAAAAGTGATTATTAATGCCTGAGTAATCTTCTTCTGTTACGGCTCTTTTTCCAAAAAATTCTTGATGAGCACCATAAACAGTTTCGCTACTTGCAAATACTAATCGTCTAATTTTATACTTCACAATCATTTCAAATATTGAAGTAGTACCAACAATATTTATTTTACTTGCAAGCAATGGATTTTCTTCGCATATAGTTCCTATTCCATACGCTAAATTAATAACCGAATCTATTTTGTTATTTTGAAAAATATTTTCAATTTCTTTATAATTGGTAATATCTAATTTTTGATATTTTACTTTGTCTTTATTTTTCCCAATTTTTAGTATGTTACTTTCAAGTTTGTCTTTATTTTTTACAATATCTAGATCTGTCACTAAAACATCAATATCTTTTTTTAGTAATTGCAAAACAACCTTAGATCCAATAAATCCTAAACCACCCGTAACTAAAACAGTCATCAATTATTCCATAAAAAAAATTTGATCCATAATAACCCAGGATTCATTATCTTCATTATTGGGAAATGGATTAAAACAATCTATCATTAGTTTAGTCCACTTTTCTACTATTGGAATTTGTTGCATCTTTCCCATGTCACCATCAAAATCATTTCCTGTATATTCAAGGTAGCCAAACATAAAATCTTCTTTCAAAAAGATACTATAATTTTGAACATTAATTTTTTTTAACTCTTCTAAAACTTCAGGCCAAACATTAGCATGATTGTCAATATAATATTGTCTTTTCTTATCTTTCAATCTGACAGCCATTCCATATCTTTGTATAGCCATACAACCTCCTTAATTTTTCAAATTAACTTAACATAGAACTTACAATGAAATGAAACAAAATCATTAGTTATTCATAATTTTTTCTGATCTTAATTTTTATTAATGCATGATTTATTGCTTTTTTAAAAAATTTAGTTAGAAATATTTTCTATGGAAAAAATTAGCACAGAAGATATAGCAAATTTAAATACTGTTTGGGAGCTTCCAAAAAATAAAAAACCAATTGTAATCATTGGTGCTGGTGGAATAGTAAGTGACGCCCATTTGCCAGCATATAAAAAAGCAAACTTTCCTGTAAGAGGAATTTATGATCCTGATATAGAAAAAGCAAAAAAATGTGCTGAAAATTATTCTATTGAAAAGATTTACTCTAGTGAAGAAGAAGCATTAGCAGAAAAAGATGTAGTTTTTGATATAGCAGTTCCTCCTCAAGTTCTATTAGGTATTGTTCAAAAGATTCCAAATAATTCTATTTGCCAATTACAAAAACCAATGGGTAATAGTATGACTCAAGCAAAAAGAATTAAAGAAATTATTAATGAAAAAAATATTATTGCATGTGTTAATCTTCAATTAAAATTTAGTCCGATGATGATTGCTTTAAGAGAAGCAATAGATAAAAATATGTTAGGCAAATTAACAGAATTAGAAATAAGTTTAAGCGTAGGAACCCCTTGGCATCTTTGGCCTTTTTTAGAAACATTAGATAATGTTGAAGTTCCACTCCACTCTATTCATTATTTGGATTGGATACGATCAGTTCTTGGGAATCCAACAAGTGTACATTGTAAATCAGTAAAACATCCTAACTTACCAAACTTAGCCGATGCTAGATCAAGTATAATTCTTCAATATGAAGATGATATTAGATGTTGTTTATCTATAAATCATACTCATGATAATTCTTCACATGGTATGAAACACTCACATGCGTATGCCAGGGTTGAAGGTTTGGATGGAGCAGCTTACATCAAATTTGGGTTACTACTTAACTATCCAAACGGTGAACCGGAAGAGATTGAAATTTCTACAAAAGATACTGAATGGACCAAAGTCAAGAATGTTGGAACTTGGTTCCCAGATGCATTTATAGGCACTATGTCTAGCTTACAAAGATATGCGTCAGGAGAAGAACCTGAATTAACTCATTCCGTTGATAATGCCTATAATACAATGGCTCTTGTATATGCTTGTCTTGAGTCAAATATTCAACCTGGGACAATAGTTCACTATTAAAAAAATTTTCCCTAAAGTTATTGTATTTTTACCAAATAATTGCAACATGGTAATATTAATTAACAAATTTATGGAGGAATGATGTTAAGATTATTTTTATCATTGGTTCTTGCCGTATCTTTTTTTGGTTCTTTTTCAGCTAAAGCAGAAACTGAATTATGGGGAGATTTTTCTGGTGTAACTCTAAGAGTTAAACTGATCGGCGGAGGTCAATACGAAGGATTATACAACGAAGTAATTCCATGGTGGGAAGAAAACACGGGTGGAAAAATTGAAATCGTAACACAAAAAAATCACTTTGAATTAGACAAAGAGATTAAGAAAGATATTGCTTCAGGCAATTTAGATTTTTGTGTAGCGTCTAACCACACAAGTTTTGCATCTCAATATGGCAATATTTACACAGACTTAAATAATATTATGCCTGCATCTGTTTTAGCAGATTATACACCATTAATTTTAGAGCACTCTACTGTTGATGGAAGATTAGTGCAAATGCCAAGACACAGTGATGTTAGTAATTTATATTATCAAAAAAGTTTATATGAAGATGCTGATAACAAAGCTAACTTTAAAGCAAAGTATGGCTATGATTTAACACCACCTGAAACTTGGGATCAAGTTAAAGATCAAGCTATCTTTTTCTCAAACCCACCTGATTTCTACGGAACTCAATATGTTGGTAAAGAAGAAGCGATAGCAGGTCGTTTCTATGAGCTAGTAATTGCAAATGGTGGAGCATTATTTGACGAAGATTATCGTCCAATATTCAATTCTCCTGCAGGTGTTGAAGCTCTTCAATGGTTCATTGATTTGTATAATGCAAAAGCAGTTCCTGATGGTGTTTTAAACTATCTTTGGGATGACACTGGTTTAGGTTTTGCAAGTGGAACAATTGCTATGAATCTTGACTGGGCAGGATGGGCAGGTTTCTTTAATGATCCAGAAAACTCAAAAGTTGCTGGTGATATTGGACTTGTACGTGCTCCAATGGGTTCTGGTGGTTTAAGAACTGGTTGGTCAGGATCACACTCTTTCTCAATGACAGAGTCATGTCCAGATAAAGAAGCAGCTGCATCTTTCTTATGGGCTTTAACAAGTAATAAAGCACAAATGATTGAAGCAAGAGGTGGGCTATCACCAACTCGTCCAGCTATTTGGGACGCAATTATTGCTGAGAAGAAAGCTGAAGGTGATGAGTTTATGTTAATGGTATTTGAAACTTTCAAAATGTCATTAGCAGAAGATGCATTCACTCCACCACTAATTCCTGAGTGGATTGAATTCACTAACGCTCTATATCCAGAACTTCAAGCAGCTATTCTTGGGGACAAATCTCCTGAAGATGCGCTTGCTACTGCTTCTAAGAAAGCAACTGAAATTATGGAAGACGCTGGTTACTTCTAACAATTAATAAAATACCTAGCTCTTTACAAGAGCTAGGTTTCTATATCTATCATGAGAAAATTTCTAAACGGACCATGGGTTTTACTAATGCCCACTTTAATAATACTTACTTGTGTTGTTTTATTACCATTGCTCCTATCTTTATGGACAAGTTTTACACCTTTTAAGTTAACAAAACCCGATACTCTTTATCGTTTTGTTGGATTTAGAAATTACGAAAGATTAATTGGAGATCTTGATTTTTGGATAGCTTTTGGAAGAACAGTTTTATTTTTAGCTATTGCTCTTAATTTAGAATTAGTTTTCGGTCTAGGAATAGCACTGTTAATAAATAAAATTACATACGGACAGAGAACATTGAGAACACTAATGATGTTTCCAATGATGTTTTCTCCAATTCTAGTTGGATTTCAATGGAAGTACATTTTTAATGACAATATTGGTTTAATGAATAATTTTTTGAGAGAGTTTGGAGTCATACAACCAATACCATGGCTTGTTGATGGCATTTTAGCAAACGTTTCAATAATGGCTGCTGAAATTTGGTCAAGTACTTCAGTATTTGCTATTTTATTATTAGCAGGTTTATTGGGTATACCTAAAGACCCTATTGAGGCTGCCAAAGTTGATGGATGCAACTCATGGCAAGTATTTAAAAATATCACATTACCTTTTTTGATGCCTTTCGTATTTATTGCTATGACAATCAGATCATTAGATGTTGCAAGAGCTTATGATATTGTTCAGATGATGACTGGTGGCGGTCCTGCTAAAAGAACAGAATTACTATGGACTTTAATTTCGAGAACTGGATACGTAGATGCTAAGATGGGAATGGCTAATGCAATGTCATATATTTCAATTTTTCTTTCGATTGCATTTACTTTTTTCTTTTTTTACAAATTAATAGAGGCAAGGCAGAGGTTAAGTTATGAATAAAAAACAAATCAATAATATTCTAATTTGGTTTTCAGCCATTGTTTTAATAATTCTAATTATGACTCCTGGCTTGTGGGTAGTGCTTACAGCATTTAGACCTCAAGTAGATGTTATGGCAAAACCTGCTGTTTGGATACCGCGTAATTTAAATTTAATTCAATTTGAAACTATGCTCTTTGGTGGTTCCGAAGGATCAATGGGTAGAAGTCCTATCCCTGTTTTAAGTTATTTACGAAATTCACTTATAATTTCTTTTACAAGTACTTTTATAGCAGTGTTAGTGGGCACAATAGGAGGTTATGGTTTTGCGAGACATAATTTTAAGCACAAAAATAAATATTTTTTATTAATTATGTTAACTAGAACAATTCCTGGCATATCTTTAAGTTTACCTATCTTTATTATATTTTCAAAAATTGGTTTAATCGATACACATATAGGAATTATATTAGTTTTTGTTGCTTTAAATATTCCATTTACAATTTGGTTAACTGATGGTTTTTTTAGACAAATTCCAAGAGCGATGTCAGAAGTAGCAATGACAGATGGGTGTACTAAACTTCAAGCTTTTTGGCATATAGAGTTACCACTATCACGATCAGGAATAGCATCTGCTGGAATATTTGCATTTTTAATTTCATGGAATGAATATGCACTAGTGTCAAATCTAGCGAGAAGTACAGATTCAAAAACATTAACTGTTGGGCTTATGGATTTTACTGCGCAATTCACAATAAATTGGCCTGGTATGTGCGCTCTCGCAGTTTTTATAATTATTCCAGCATTAATCTTAACCTTTATGGTTCAAAAGCATTTAGTAACAGGATTAACATTTGGAGGAGTAAAAGGATAATGGCAAAAGTTAGCTTACAAGGTGTCTCAAAATTTTACGGAAAAGTTCAAGCAGTAAAAAAAATTGATCTAGAAATTATTGATAAAGAATTCTTAGTTCTAGTTGGACCATCAGGTTGTGGAAAATCATCTTCTCTAAGAATGATTGCAGGATTAGAGGAAATAGATGAGGGTATTATCAATATTGGTGACAAAGAAATGAATAATCTTGAACCTAGAGAAAGAAATGTTTCGATGGTGTTTCAAAACTATGCTCTTTATCCTCATATGACAGTAGAAGAAAATTTAGGATTTTCATTAAAGATTGCGGGACTTGCTAAAAAAGAAATTGAAGAAAGAGTACACGAGGCTGCAGGAATTTTAGATATAACTGAATTTTTACAAAGAAAACCTTCGCAATTATCAGGTGGTCAAAGACAAAGAGTTGCAATGGGAAGAGCAATTGTAAGAAGACCAGATGTTTTTTTATTTGATGAACCTTTATCTAATTTAGATGCAAAATTAAGAAATCAAATGAGGACAGAAATTAAAAGATTACATCAAAAAGTATCAACAACAATTGTCTACGTTACGCACGATCAAGTTGAAGCAATGACTTTAGCTGATCGAATTGTAATTATGAAAGATGGTATAATTGAACAAATAGGAACACCATTAGACCTATTTGAGAGACCAGCTACAAAATTTGTAGCCACTTTTATTGGATCTCCTTCCATGAATATGATTAAGGCTTCAATAGTGAAACAAAATAATGAATTATTGATGAAGACAAACGACGGAATTATAGTACCAGTGCCTAAAGATAAACAAAATTCTGTAAGTGAAGGTCAAAATATTTCTTTTGGGTTTAGAGCTGAAGATATAGTGCCACTAAAATTTGGACAAAAACCATCTAGTGCTTGGGAAATGCAATCATCGGTTAATCTAGCAGAACCACTTGGAACTGAAACTTTGATTTTTACAAACTTTGGTGAAATAGAAATAGTTAGTAGAATGTTTACACCAGAACAAGTTAAATCAAATGATGTTTTAGATTTTGCTTTAAATTTAAATAGAACATATTTATTCGATGAGAATAGCGGCTTAGCAATATGACAAGTTCTACTGAAATTTCAGATAGATTATCAAAATGTTTTAGTAGTGTTATCCATGATGTCATGAGAGATGATGGATTTAAAAATTTTGTTTTAAATCCAAATATTAAACCTAATAAGGAAAAACACAAAATCGCAGGGCAAATTTTTACTATTGAAGGGGAATCAAATACTGGTTTCTCTCATCACGAAACACTCCTTGCTTGGACTGGTCTTTTATCTAAGGCTCCATCAGATAAAGTTCTTATCTGTCAACCAAACGATAATAATATAGCTTTAATGGGTGAGTTGAGTGCCGAAACTTTACAAAAGAAAAATATTAGAGGCTACATTGCTGATGGCGGGTGTAGAGATTTAGAATTTATAAACAAAATCGATTTTCCTGTTTGGTCGAAATTTTATACGCCTAAAGATGTCGTTGCTTATTGGAAGCCTACTAAATTTGAAGAAACTATTAAAATTGGAGATGTGGAAATACATAACGGTGATTATGTAATGGCAGATATTGATGGTGTTATTATTATTCCCCAAGATAAGGTAATAGATATTTTGGAAAAATCAGAAAAATTAATTAATACTGAAAGCCAAGTTAGAAAAGCTATTAGAGAAGGAATGGATCCACAAGAAGCGTATATTAAGTATAGCGTTTTTTAAGTAATTTTTCTTTCAACCAAAAGTATATGTTCAGAATAACAAACACATTTGTCATTTTGATTTAGAATTTCACACGCCTCATTAACCTGACCATATTGAGGTCTTTTTGGATCATCTTTTTTTTCTTTAATTGTAACCTTAGTGTGAATTGTATCACCTATAAAAACAGGATTAGGAAAACGAAGTCTTTCAAATCCATAGGTGAATGCTCGCTTGTTAACTATCGAAGCTGTAAGTGCGATACCTATCGAAAAAGTACAACTAAATTGTGCTATTCGTTGACCAAATGGACCCTTTTTAGCAAACTCTGCATCAGTGTGATGAGGGTAAAAGTCTCCAGAGTGCATTGCGTGCATTACAATATCAGTTTCAGTTATAGTTCTGCCAACGGTGACTCTTTCAGCACCAAGTTCATAGTCTTCGAAGAATTGTTCTATTTCTACCATTTCTATTGAATAAATATTTCCCTGTAATAAGGTAGCATAATTGTAAAAATGAATAAAGATAATAAATTTGAAAACACTGTTGGAATTGAGTCAATCTTTCCAAAAGATATGCCTAATGAGCATGGAGAAATTCCAGTATGGAATTCTGAAAACTGGTTTTATGAAGATGTTATTGTCGGTCATAAAATTAGATCTCTTCGCCGAACAATATCTGAAGGAGAGGCCATGCAATTTAATTGTATGGTTTTAGATATGCACCCATATGTGGGTGATGAACATTTTGCCAAAAATGAAGGTATGTTCCAAAAAAGATTAGTAGCAGGAGCTATGGTTTTTTCTTATGGTTTAGGTTTAGTTGCAACTAACTGTGTAAACTCTTTTAGCTATGGATATGACCGTTTAAGATTCATCAAACCAGTTTTTATTGGAGATACAATTTACACAATCAGAACTAATATGGAAAAAAAACCAAAATATGAAAAAATGGGTTTAGTTAGAACCAGTTACGAAGTTTTTAAAGGCGAAGGCGAAATCGTTCTATATTGTGAGCACCTACATTCAGTTTTATATAAAAAACCAGAAGACTTTAAAGATAAATACGAAAAAAAATGATTAACTTAAAGGGGATGACCTGGGATCATTCTAGAGGTTTTGACCCAATGGTTGCTACATCTAAAAAATTTCAGGAATTTCATAATAATAAAGTTTCAATTGAATGGGATAAAAGACCGTTACAAGCATTTGCAGATAGACCCATAGAAGACATGACTGATGATTATGATTTAATAGTAATAGACTATCCTCATGTTGGTGAAGTAGCTCACAAAGGACTTTTACAAAACTTAAATCTCAATGAATATCAATCTCAATTAAACGATTTAAAAAAGCAATCAGTTGGAAAATCACATGAGAGCTATTTTATAGATAATAAACAATGGGCTCTTGCCATAGATGCTGCCTCACAGACTGCCTGTTACAGAGAAGATTTAGTTAGAACAATTCCATCTAAATGGGATGATCTTCTTTCATTAGCAAAAGAGAGAAAAGTTCTTTGGCCTTTAAAGCCAGTTCATGCAATAAGTAGTTTTTATAGTATTTATAACAACATTACCGAAGAATTAATCCCACAAGAAAAAAATTTTATTAATAAAGATGCTGGCGTTAAAACCCTTACAATGATGAAAGTTGTATCTAAAGAAATAATCAATGATTGTTTAAGTATGGATCCAATTCAAACTGCTGAACTCATGACAGAGACTAATGATTTTTATTATTGCCCATACATTTATGGATTTTCAAACTACTCGAGAAATAATTATAGACAAAATATTTTGAAATATATTGATGTTTTAGATTTGTCAGGCAAAGGTCCATCAGGAACACATTTAGGTGGCACTGGCATAGCAGTATCAAATGTTAGTAAGAATAAAGATTTAGCAATTGAATATGCATTTTGGATAGCAGGTGCTGAATGTCAAAAGTCACTTTTTTATCAAAGTGGTGGACAGCCAGGAAATTCTGAAGCTTGGGAAGATGAAAAGATAAATCTAGAAACAAACGATTTTTTTAAAGCAACTCGTAAAACTCTTGATTTGGCATGGGTAAGACCAAGGCATAATGGTTATATGGAATTTCAGGACAAAAGTGGCGATGTCATTAATGAATATCTACAAACAGAAATTTCAGCTGAAAGTATTTGTGAAAAATTATCTGATATGTACAATAAGAGTTTCAAAGAATAAATTATTGTATGACAAAACCATTAGAAGGATTAACTGTATTAGAATTTAGCCAGTTTTTATCAGGGCCATATGCAGGCTTAAGACTTGCTGATTTAGGAGCAAGAGTAATTAAAATTGAAAGACCAGAAGTTGGGGATCTTTGTAGAAACTTATATATCAGCGATACTGATCTCGAAGGTGATAGCACTTTATTTCATGCAATTAATAGAAATAAGGAGAGCTTTGCAGCAAATTTAAAAGATGCCAAAGACATAGAGTTAGTAAAAAAATTAATTGAGAAGGCAGATATAATTACACAAAATTTTAGACCAGGAGTAATAGAACGCATTGGTTTAGATTATAAAAATGTAAAAAAAATAAATCCAAAAATAGTTTATGGAACTATTTCTGGTTACGGATCTGATGGACCTTGGAGTTCATTACCTGGACAAGATTTATTAGCGCAATCTAGAACAGGTTTAGTTTGGTTAAATGGTAATGGAGGTGAAGCACCAACCCCAATGGGTTTGGCAGTTGCTGACATGTTGGCAGGACATACACTTGTTGAAGGTATACTAGCAGCGGTTATCAAAAGATTTCGAACGGATAATGGATCTCATGTAGAAACAAGTTTAGTTGAGGCCTTATTAGATTTTCAATTTGAAGTCCTTACAACATATTTTAATGATGGAAATAGGAAGCCAGAAAGAAGTTCGTATAATAATGCTCACGCATATCTGTCAGCCCCGTATGGAATTTATAAAACTTCTAATGGATATATCGCAATTGCAATGACACCACTGCCTCAACTTGGTGAATTACTTGATTTAAATTCAATAAAAGATTTGCATGATCAAAAAGAATGGTTCACAAAAAGAGATGAAATTAAAAAAGATATTGGCGACTGGATTGAAAAACAAACAACACAACATTGGCTGAGTATTCTCGAGCCAGCAGATATATGGTGTGCTAAAGTACTCGATTGGGAAACAATGGTTAAACACGAAGGCTTCAAGATCCTTGATATGGTGCAGAGAATTAAAAGAGATGATGGACTTAATATTGAAACACTTCGTTGCCCAATAAAAATTGATGGAGAAATCTTTAAATCAAGTAAGGCAGCTCCTAAAATTGGGAATGACAATAATAGTATTATGAAAGAATTTGGTATCTCATGAAAATTAAAGATATAGAAATTCGTATGTGTCGACACAAAGACCCTGTCATGAAAGACTCAGAAATGAGAGATGGGAAAAAATCAGACTTAGAATTTTTAGTTATCACATTTCATACTGATGAAGGTTTATCTAGCTCAACTTTTGGGTTTGCAGGGAGGGGTGCAGAAATGGCTGGTGAAATCGCAAATTCAATTTTTAAACCTTTTTTTATTGGAAGAGACCCACTTTATCGTGAGCAACATTGGCATGAATATAGAACTGCTGACAGATGGTGGAACCATGCACCAATATATAGTTACGGACCATTTGATATTAATTGTTGGCTTCTCTCATCTATGCAAGCAGGTCAACCTCTTTATAAGTATTTGGGTGCTTATAGAGACAAGGTTCCAATTTATGGAAGTTCTCTTGTTTTAGATTCGCCTGAAGCGTACGCAAAGGAAGCCTTGGAATATAAAAAGAGAGGTTTCAATGCTTATAAACTTCATCCTCCTGGAAAATATGATTTTGATTTGGAAGCTCATAAAAAAACACGAGAAGCAGTTGGTGATGAATTTAAGCTTATGAGTGATCCGGTTGCCCCTTATACTTTTGAACAAGCTCTACGTTTTGGAAGAGAGTTAGAAAAATTAAATTATTATTGGTACGAGGAGCCTTTATTTGATGAAAATTTTCATAATCTAAGGGAATTAACTAGAATATTAGATATTCCTATTATTGGAACAGAGGTTATAGCAAAACATCCTTACAGTGTTGCGGAATGTATCTCTACAAGGGTTATTGATATGGTAAGAGCTGATGTTTCATGGAGTGGAGGTATTACGGCTACAATGAAAACAGCACACTTAGCAGAAAGTTTTGGTGTTCAGTGTGAAATTCATACAGCTATTTATCATCCTTTAGAACTTGTTAACTTACATTGTTGTGCAGCTATAAAAAATTCTGAATTTTTTGAAGTACTCGTTCCTTATGAATATTTTAATTTTGGTTTAAAAGATTCTATCAAAGTCGAAAACGGTTATGCTCATTTACCTTCTAAGCCAGGTCTTGGCATTGATTTAGATTGGGATTTTATAGATAATACAACTTTCAAAAAAATTTAAAATGACAAAGATTACTAAATTTAGTGTTCAAGATGTAAGATTTCCAACTTCAAAAGATTTAACTGGATCTGATGCCATTCATACAGATCCTGATTATTCAGCAACGTATGTGACAGCTTTTACTGATCAATCAGAATTAAAAGGATATGGTATTGCCTTCACGATTGGTAAAGGAAATGACATTGTTGCTGAATGTATAAAACATTTTTTTCCAATTTTTGAAAATATGGACTTAAATGATTTAGAAAATAATATTGGTAAGCTCTGGTTCAAGTGTGTTGATCATAGTCAACTACGTTGGTTAGGACCTGAAAAAGGAGTTGTTCATATGGCTGTATCAGCAATCTTTAATTGTTTATGGGATTTAATTGCTAAGAAGCACAAAAAACCTTTGTGGCAGTTAGTTGTAGAAAGCGAGCCTGAAAAAATCGTTAGTTGGTTAACATTTAAATATATTGAAGATGTTTTAACTCCAGAGGAAGCGTTGGCGATTTTGTCAAATAATCAAAATAATAAACAAAAACGTATCGATACAGTATTGCAAGAAGGATATCCATCTTACACAACTGCTGCAGGATGGCTTGGCTATTCAGATGAAAAAATAATTCAATTATGCAAAGAATATATGGCGAAAGGTTGGAAGCATTTCAAAATCAAAGTAGGTTTAGATCTAGATGCAGATGTAAAAAGACTTGAGTTAATTAGAAAAACAATTGGTGATGATTGCTTTATAATGGTTGATGCAAACCAACAATGGAACGTAGAACAATCGATTAAACATATTAATGCATACAAAAAATTTAATTTATTTTTTGTAGAAGAACCTACAAGTCCAGATGATGTAATGGGTTTTGCCAAAATAAAAAAAGAAGTTGGAAACGTAAGACTTGCAACTGGAGAAGCTTGTGGAGGTCGTATCATGTTTAAACAATTTCTCGAATCTGGTGCAATGAATATTTGTCAAATTGATAGTTGCAGATTGGGAAGTATAAATGAAATAATAACCGTATTGTTAATGGCACATAAATTTAATGTCCCAGTCTTTCCTCATGCAGGTGGTGTCGGTCTTTGTGAGTATGTCCAACACTTATGTATGATTGATTATATTTTAATTAATGGTTCTAAAAATGATAAAGTAGTAGAATATCAAGACAGTTTACATGAACACTTCATATACCCATGTAAAATTGAAAATGGAAATTATATGCCTCCACTTGATCATGGATATTCTATTGAAATGAAAGAAAAGTCTGTTAATGAGTTCTCTTTTCCTAACGGCGAATATTGGAAGAATAATATATGAGACTAAAAGATAAAAAAATAATTGTAACAGCTGCGGCACAAGGGATTGGTAGAGCTACTGCAATGATGTTTGCAAAAGAAGGTGCTACTGTGATTGCTACAGATATTAATGAAGAAAAACTTAATGAATTAAACAAAGAAAATAATTTAATCAAAACTCAAAAATTAGATGCAACTAATAAAAAAGCAGTTGAAGAATTTTGTTCCAGTATTGATTTGGTTGATGTTCTTTTTCATGCAGTAGGTTTTGTTCATCATGGAACGTTATTGGAATGTGATGATGAAGAATTTTATCGATCAGTGAATGTAAATGTATATTCAGCTTATCTAATGAGCTACAATTTAGTTCCTAAAATGTTAGAAAAAGGAAAAGGAAATATAATCATAGTATCTTCTGCAGCTTCTAATGTTAAGGGTGTTGAAAATAGATTTATATATGGAGCAACTAAAGCAGCTTTAAATGGTTTTGTTAAAGCAGTTGCGGCTGACTATGTGAAAAAAGGAATTCGATGTAATGCAATACTTCCTGGAACTGTAGAAACACCTTCTTGGGAAGGAAGAGTAAACATGGCTGCTGATCCAAAGAAAGCTCGTGAAGACTTTATAGCGAGACAGGCAATGGGTAGATTGGCCCAACCAGAAGAAATTGCTTCACTTGCAACTTATTTAGCAAGTGATGAATCAGATTTTGTAACAGGAACACTAAATTTAATTGATGGAGGGTGGACTTTATAATGAAAACTTTAAGATATAGAATTGGTAAAGAAGTTAAACCAGGAATTTTAGACTCAAAAGAGAACATACGTGATGCTTCTTCTTTGGTAAGTGATTGGGATAATAAGAATGTAACTATTGAAAAGCTCAATGAAGTAAAACAAGTTGATTTAAATTCATTACCTATTGTTGAAAGTTATGACGGTATAGCACCATGTGTTTGTAAAGAAAGTATTGGTAAAATTATCTGTATAGGTCTTAATTATTCTGATCATGCAGAAGAAACAGGGCAAAAAGTTCCCCCCGAGCCTATTATTTTTGCAAAAGCAACAAGTTCAGTAATTGGACCAAATGATGATGTGGAGATTCCCAAAAAATCAGTTAAATCTGACTGGGAAGTTGAGCTTGGAGTAATTATTGGAAAAGAAGCAAAGTATATTTCAGAAACTGAATCACAATCTCATATAGCCGGCTACTGTGTTATTAATGATCTTAGTGAAAGAGAATTTCAGATAGAACACTCAGGTCAGTGGGTGAAAGGTAAGTCTTGTGATACTTTTGGACCAATTGGTCCCTATTTGGTTACAACTGATGAAGTACCCGACCCACAAAATCTTAAAATGTGGTTAGAAGTTAATGGGAAAACAATGCAAAATGGCTCAACTAATACTATGGTTTATGGTGTAAATTTTCTAGTCAGTTATCTAAGTCAATTTATGTCATTGCAACCTGGTGACATTATTTCCACTGGTACACCTCCAGGAGTTGGTATGGGAATGAACCCACAGGTATTTTTAAAAGCTGGAGATGTTATGAAGCTAGGTATTGAAGGTCTTGGTGAACAAACACAAAAAACGATTCAAGCTTAATGTTTGGAAGTATTAATAACTGCCATAATGTTAAAGACTTTAGAAATTTAGCAAAGAAGCGCCTACCTAGCCCTATATTTCATTATATAGACGGTGCTGCTGACGATGAAATTACATATAAAAGAAATACTGATGCTTATGAAGAATGTGATTTAATACCTAACGTTCTTAGTGGAGTTGATAAAGTTGATATGTCAACTACAGTAATGGGACAGAAATTAGACATACCTCTATATTGTGCACCTACTGCTCTTCAAAGGTTATTTCATCATGAAGGTGAGATTGGTGTTGCAAAAGCTGCTGAAAAATTTGGCACAATGTTTGGAATATCTTCCTTAGGTACAGCAAGTATAGAAGAGATATCAAATTTAGTTAAAACACCAAAACTTTTTCAACTGTATGTTCATAAAGACAAAGGATTAAACAAAGCTCTTATAGAAAGGTGTAAAGAATCTAATTTTGAAGCAATGGCGGTTACAGTTGATACTGCTGTTGGTGGAAATCGTGAAAGAGATTTATATACCGGTTTTACTATTCCGATGAAACTTAAACTTAACAGTGTTATAAGTTTTATGCTGCATCCAAAGTGGGCAGTAGATTATTTTACAAAACCTAAATGGGAATTAAGTAATTTAAAAGATCATATTAGTGAAGGCACAAAAGTAATCACTACAATAGGTGATTATTTCACAAAGATGCTTGATAATTCGATGAGTTGGAAAGAT
This sequence comes from uncultured Alphaproteobacteria bacterium, assembly GCA_902553005.1. Taxonomy (GTDB): domain Bacteria; phylum Pseudomonadota; class Alphaproteobacteria; order HIMB59; genus CACPNW01. Next base: position 19,071 of record CACDIK010000011.1, read on the forward strand.
GTTGAAAATATTAATAAGGAGTGGGGCCGCCAATTTGCAATTAAAGGAGTTATGTCAGTGGAAGATGCAAAAAAAGCAGTTGATGTTGGGGCTTCAGCTATAATGGTTTCAAATCATGGAGGACGACAGTTAGATGGATCAAGATCACCTTTTGATCAATTAGCTGAAATTGTTGATGCTGTTGGAGATAAAATAGATGTAATATGTGAAGGAGGCATTAGAAGAGGTACTCATGTTTTAAAAGCATTATCGCTTGGTGCAAAAGCATGTTCTGGAGGACGCATGTATTTGTATGCTTTAGCTGCTGGAGGTCAAAAAGGAGTTGAAAAAAGCTTATCTAACTTACGTAATGAAATTGAAAGAGATATGAAATTAATGGGAGTTTCTAACGTAAAAGAATTAACAAGAAAAAATCTAAAATTCAGATAAATCAACAATTTTCTTAAAAAAAATATTTATTCTAATTCAATTTTATTTTACAAATTTTGTATGAATGATGAAATAGAGCCAATCTTTATAGGTGAAGTTGATGATATTGACATTGGTTCAGTAGAAAATTTTGAATATGAAGATATAAATTATGCAATTTATAGACTCGAATCAGGCTTTTTTGCAACTGAAGGAAATTGCCCATGTGCTGAAAAAACTTTATTAAGTGAATCTAGTATTGAAGGTGAAGAACTAGAGTGCCCATCATGCGGTAATAAATTTAGTATTGTATCTGGAGACTCTGTATCTGATTTAGAACAAATTCCATTAAAAATATTTGATGTTACAGAAGAAGATGGAAATCTTTACTTAAATATTTAACTTATAATATTTAAATTTATTATATTACTTTTATTTAAATTTTTACTTTTAGTTAAAAAATTAAAAACATTTTCACAAGACTCAGTAGCCATTCTTTTTCTACATTCTAGCGTAAGTGCTGAGTTGTGAGGGGTTAGCAAAGTGTTTTGTAAAGAAAATAACATGTGATTTTCTATTGGCGGTTCAGTTTCGAAAACATCTAATCCAGCAGCATAAATTTTTTTATTTTTTAAAGCATCAAATAATGCATTTTCATTAACAATACTTCCGCGTGCAGTATTTATTAGAATTAAATTTGATTTAAATGATTCAAATTCTTTATAAGAAACTAAATCTTTTGTTTCTGAGTTTAGAGGCAAATGAATACTTATATAATCAGCAATTTTAAATCCAGTCTCTTTATCTGTAGGGATATAATTCATAGAACGGATTTCATCTTCTGAAATAAATGGATCATGAATATAAATTTCCATATCAAAAGCCATGCATCTCTTAGCTAATTCTTTTCCAATTCTACCAAAACCTAAAATAAGTATTTTTTTTTGATATAATTCAAAAAAATTTGGAAGATTTGCTTTTTCTTTAAATTTATTAAGTTTAACCAATTTATCTGATTCATAGATATTTTTAGTTAAGCAAAGCATCATTGTCATGACATGTTCAGAAACACTTACAGCATTAGCTGTTCCTGTTATAGCTAAAGCAATTTTGTTTTCTTTTAAGAAATTATAATCAACGTTATCATAGCCAACTCCATGTCTTGCAACAACTTTTAGTTTTTTCGCATTTGACAAAACTTTTTTACTTAATTTAACTGTTCTAACTACAATTCCATCTACATCAGATAATTCATTCGTAAGTTGGTCTTCTTCTTTAGTATTAGTAACAAAATATTCAATATTATTATTTTCAAAGATCTCATATCCACTTGGATGAATTTCTCCTACAACTCCAACTTTCATAGATGATTTATATTCTATAATATTAAAAAAATAAATTGATTAACTCTTTAAATTATTTTTTTATTATAATAGTATCTATTTTTTTTGGAGAAGGAACCTATGAAAACAATTAGAATGTCTTGTTCACATGCATTAATTAAATATTTAACGATGCAAAAAATTTTAATTAATGGAAAAAAAGAACCACTTTTCCCAGGTGCTTTTGGTATTTATGGTCATGGAAATGTAGCTTGTATTGGACAGGCCATGGAAGAATATCAAAACGAACTTCCAGGATACAGAGGTCATCATGAGCAAAACATGGCTTTAACTGGAATAGCATATGCTCGTGCAAAAAGAAGAAAACAAATATTTGTTGCTACGTCATCGGTTGGACCAGGTGCAACTAACATGGTTACTGCAGCAGCAGTTGCATTAAGCAATAGACTTCCAATTTTACTTTTACCTGGTGATACATTTTCTAGTCGATTTCCAGACCCAGTTTTACAGCAAGTTGAACATTTTAACTCTCCATCAGAAACTCAAAATGATTCATTTAAATCTGTATCAAGATATTTTGATAGAATAACAAGACCCGAACAAATTTTAACTTCTTTACCTCAAGCAATTAATGTAATGCTAGACCCTGCAGATTGTGGCCCTGCAGTAATATCGATGTCACAAGATGTTCAAGGAGAAGCTTATGATTATCCTGAAATCTTTTTTGAAGAAAAAATTCATGAAATTAGAAGAATTCATCCTGATCCAAATCAAATACAAAAAGCAGCTGATAAATTAAAAGAATCTAAAAAACCAATTATTATTTCAGGTGGAGGTGTTTTATATTCAGAAGCAGAAGAGGAAATTTCAGCTTTTGCAAAGAAACATAATATTCCTGTAACTGCAACTGTTATGGGTATTGGTTGTATGAATAAAGACGATCCCTATTATATTAGTGCAATTGGATGTTTAGGAGAGGGCTCATCTAATAACCTTGCTACTGATACAGATTTAGCACTAGCTGTAGGAACAAAATTAGGAGACTTTACAACTGGCTCTTGGACGAATTTTGAAAATGAAAATTTTCAACTTGTATCGATAAATACTTCACGATTTGACACTACAAAACATCGCGCAACTCCTGTTGTAAGCGATGCAAAAATTGGACTTCAAGAACTATCAAAAGCATTAGGAGATTGGAAAGCACCTGATAATTGGTACCAGCGTTCAATTGAGGAAAGAAATAAATGGGATGAATATGTTGCCAAGGAAAGTGGACCAACAAACCAAGAATTACCATCCTATGCTCATGCTGTAGGTGCAGTTTATAGAAACTCAGATCCATCAGATATTGTAGTAACTGCAGCTGGAGGGTTAGTTGGCGAAGTGGTTCAAATATGGAAACCTAAAGAACTAAATACTTTTGAAACTGAATGGGGTTTTAGTTGCATGAGTTATGAAATATCGGGAGCACTTGGAATTAAAATGGCTAAACCTGAACAAGATGTAATTGTATTTGTGGGTGATGGTTCTTACCTCTTACAAAATAGCGATATCTACAGTTCAGTTTTATATGATAAAAAATTAATTATAGTTGTTTGCGATAATGGCGGTCATATGGTCATTAATAGATTGCAACTAGCTAAAGGTGGGAATGAATATCTATGTAATCTTAATGCAGCTAGAGCTACAAATGTACAGTTTGTAGATTTTGAAGCACATGCAAAAAGTATGGGGGCAAATGGAGAGACCGTTAAATCCATTTCAGAGTTAGAGGCTGCTTTTAAAAGAGCAAAAGAATCAGACAAAACCTATGTCATTTCAATGAAAACAGATGGGTATGAATGGTTAGAAGGTACAGCTTTTTGGGAAAGTCCAACACTTGAAGTGGATAACACCGAAGGTAAGAAATCAGCCCTTAATGAATTTTTAGAAGGAAAAAATAAACAACGTAAGGGCGTATAAAAATAAATTTCTTTTTCTAAAATTTAAAAATTGTATGATTCAAAATAAGCCTATAATTTTAATAGATCCATATCCAAGAACAATGGATCTACTTTTTTCTAAAAAAAATTTAAAATACTTAAAAAAAAATTATAAACTCATTACTGCTCCAAATAAAAATAAAAATAATTTTTATGAAAAAAATCTACCAAAAGCAGATTATATTTTTGGGCAACCCAATTTACCTTTATCTTTAATTTCTAAATCTAAAAAACTTAAAGCAATATTTAATGTAGAGAGCAATTTTATGGACAATATGGATTACGATTATTGTTTTAGAAAAGGAATACATGTTTTAGCAACATCTCCTGTGTTCGCTCAACCTGTTGCAGAAATGGCAATGGGCCTTACTTTATCGATTGCCAGAAGTATTCACATTGCTCACTCAGACTTTATTTTAAAAAAAGAAAAATATGGTGGTGCAATAAGTCAGAACAATTTTTTAATAAAAAATAAAACATTTGGTTTAATTGGATTTGGTGATTTAGCTAAATCACTTACGCCTATACTAAAAGCATTTTCTAATAATATTATGGCTTATGATCCCTGGATCCCAAATAAAGAAATTGAAAAATTTGATGTTAAGCCTACCAATTTAAACTCGTTACTCAAAAATGCTGACATAATTTATGTATTAGCTTCAATTACCTCCTCTAATGAATCTATGATTAATTCTTCTAAACTTAAATTAATAAAAGATGGATCAGTATTTGTATTAATGAGTAGAGCAGCCATAATAAATTTTGATGATTTTTTTAATTTTTTAAAAAATAGAAATGTGTTTGCTGCTATTGATGTTTTTCCACAAGAACCATTTCCTAAAAATCATAAATTAAGAAAACTCAAAAATGTAATTTTTTCCCCACACAGAGCCGGCGCATTAGACAGTGCATTTAAAGAGATGGGTGAATTTGTAATTCAAGATTTAAAACTTATTTCAAAAGGCTTACCTCCTAAATTATGCAAAAAAGCTGAAAGAGAGACTGTTAAATATTTACGTTCAAAACCAGTTGATATTAATTAAAATTTATTTAAAAACATATTATGTCAGATAACTTAGTACTGGAAGCTAAATCAGTTTCAAAATTTTTTGGTACTATTACAGCTCTTCAAAATGTAGATCTTCATTTAAGTAAAGGTGAGGTACTAGGTGTCGTCGGTGATAATGGTGCTGGAAAATCTACATTAATGAAAGTTTTATCAGGATTATACAAGCCAAGTGAGGGATCACTTTTTTTTGATAAAGAAAAAGTAAGTTTAAATAGTCCCAGAGACTCTCAAAATTTGGGGTTAGAAATGGTTTATCAAGATTTAGCACTAGCTGGGAATCTTCCTATTGGTGATAATATTTTTTTAGGAAGAGAGCCAACAAGAAAAGTTGGCCCTTTCAATTTTTTGGATCATAAAAAAAGAAAACAGTTAACCGAAGAGCATCTTGCAAAACTAAAAATAAACGTAAAGAGTGCTGATCAAAAGGTTGAAGAATTATCAGGTGGACAAAGACAAGCAGTAGCAATTGCTAGAGCTACAGCTTTTAATGCAAAAATTGTTTTGATGGATGAACCAACAGCTGCACTTGCTGTTAAGGAAGTTGGAAAGGTTCTAGATTTAATTTTAAATCTTAAAAAGTTAGGTGTTAGTGTAATAGTAATTAGCCATCGAATGGATGATATTTTTACTGTTTGTGATCGCGTAATGGCACTTTTTCAAGGAACAAATTTTGCTGAATCAGAATTAAAAAACACTTCAAGAGACGAAGTAATTGGATGGATCATGGGGAAAAAAGATTAATGGATAAGAGTCAAGAATCTTTGTTTGTCAGACTTATTCCTTTTTTTGAAAGATATGGAATCTTATTACTTATCCTAATAATGATTGCTGTCTTGCATTTGTTGCAACCTGATGTTTTTTTATCATGGAGAAATGTAACAAACATTTTTAAACAAGTTTCTTGGCAGTCTATGTTAGCACTTGGTGTCTTCATGGTAATAGTTACTGCAGGAATAGACTTATCTGTAGGCTCAATTATTATGCTATCATTAATGGGACTTGCTATTGCTTCAAAAGCAGGAATGCCTTGGTACGTGGTTATGTTAGTTGCCCCAGCAATCGGATTTTTGTGTGGTATGTTTAATGGTATTGGCATTACCTTACTTCGAATGCCTCATCCATTTATTATGACGTTAGGAACGCTGTACATATTTAGAGGAATTGGAAACCTTATTTCCGGAGGAGTGCCAATAACAGGTTTTGCTGAACAGATAAGAGTTATTGGAAATGGTAAAATCAAGCTAGATGCATTTTTTGGAGAAGGGGCAAGAGAGTATATTCCCACAAGTTTAATTTTAATGATTGTTATATTCTTTATTTTTTGGGTTTTTTTAAATCATACACGAATAGGTAAATGGATTTATGCGATTGGTGGCAACCCTGGAGCAGCAAGAGCAGCAGGTATTAATGTAGACCGCATTTTAATCGTAGTTTACACCCTTTGCGGTTTCTTGGCTGGTATTGGAGGTTTAATTTTAGCTGGAAGAACGAATTCTGCTTATCCAAATGCTGGTTTACAATCTGAACTAGATGCAATTGCAGCAGTCATTATAGGTGGAGCAAGCTTTTTTGGAGGCAGAGGAACCGTTTTAGGTGTATTTGCTGGAGTTATGATAATGGGTATACTCCGAAATGGTTTAAATTTAATGAATGTTAGTGTTTTCTGGCAACAAGTTCTTATTGGGTCAATTATTATTTTGGCTGTTTATATCGATGTACTTAGAAGACAACTTGCGACCAGAACATAATATTAAAAAATAATCACTTTCTGACAAACAGTCACTTGATTAGAATTTCATTTTTCATTATTGGTTAAGAAAAATATAAGGAGGAAAAATGAAATTTTTTATTTCTTTAATTACTACTTCTTTATTGTTTTTTTCAGGCAGTCTTCTTGCAGGATCGCATGCTAAAACAATAATGCTAAGTACTAAAGGACCAGGTGCTGGAAATCCATTTTGGGCTTCAGTTGAAGCTGGTGCAAAAGACGCTGCTGAAGAATTAGGTGTAAACCTAATTATCCTTTCACCACCGCAAGAGAGTGATGTTATGGCTCAGGTAGCTCAAATTGAAGACCAAATTGCTAAAGGCGTTGACGGTATTGCGATCGCACCAACTGACCCTAACGCAGTTGCACCAATTCTTGATGATGCAATGGCTTCAGGTGTTCCAGTTGTTTACATTGATACTAACGGAATTAATGAAGGTGTAACTTTCATTGGTACAAACAATATCAATGGTGCTGCTTTAGCTGCTCAATACATTTGTGATAATGTTCCAAGTGGTTCTGATGTTGCAATTCTTCAAGGAATGATAACGCAAACTACTGGTCAGCACAGAGCAGAAGGATCTCACAAAGGTCTTGAAGCATGTGGTATGAACATCGTTGCTGAACTTCCAGCTAATTGGGATACTGCACAAGGTATGTCAGTAACTGAAGACATCTTAACTGGTAACCCTAATCTAAAAGCAATCTTTGCTTCTAATGATAATATGGGTCTAGGCGCTATCCAAGCATTAAAAAATGCTGATATGCTAGATGATGTTGTGGTCGTTGGATTTGATGCAAATCCAGATGCTGCTGCAAGTGTAATGGCTGGTGAAATGTCAGCTACTATTGCTCAATTCTCATATAACATGGGATACATGGGTGTAGAAAATGCACTTAAACTAGCTAATGGTGAAAGCATTCCAGATAACATTGATACTGGAACTGTATTAGTAACAAAAGAAAATGCTGCTGACTTTATGTAAGTCATAAAGACTATATAATTTAAAAAGGCCGCAATTTGCGGCCTTTTTTTGTTAAAATATAACATTTACATATTAAATTAATTCCTTAAATTGAAATTATTATTTAGGAGGAAATATGAAACAATTTATTTTAATTATAGCTTCGGCTGTAAGTTTATTAATTTTTTCTTTTTCAGCACATGCACTTAAAGTAGGTGCTCTATATCTTGATACTGCCGGTTTTTTTGGTGAGATTAAATATGGTATAGAAAAAGCTGGGGAAGAAGAAGGTATCGAGCTAACAGGTGCGAATTCTCAAAGTGATGTGGCAAGGGAAGCTGAATTTATCGATACACTTTTAGCAACTGGCGTAGATGTTGTAATAATGTCACCAGTTTCAACTGATTCTTCTGTTGCAGCTGTTGAAAGACTTGCAGAAGCAGGTGTTCCAGTTGTGTGTTACAATACATGTTTAAATGATGAAGATGCTAAAAGACTCGCTTATGCACTTGTTACTACAAGTCAGAGAGAGTTAGGTTATCCAGTTGGTGTTATTGCTGGAAATTGGGCAATCAAAGCTGGTATTGATTTAAAAATTGGTATTCATAATTGTAACAGATATGAAGCTTGTCAGGAAAGAGAAGATGGTTTTATAGATGGACTAAAATCTACAGGTGTAAATTTTGAAGTTATCAATAACCAAGAAGCCTTTGCAAATGATGTTGCAACTCAAGTTGGTACAGACATGCTTATTGCAAACCCTGAAATTAACCTAATGTATGCTGCTAATGAAGGTGGAACAATTGGTGCTGTTAATGCTGTTCTAGCAGCAGGACAAATTGGTCAAACATACGTAATGGGAACTGATGCAACTGCAGAATTAATGAATTTTGTAAGTGATGGAGAAATTCTATTAGCTGTTAATTCACAATTCCCAAGAGATATGGGAGCAGGTGCAATGAGAGCTGCACTAAAAGCAGTTAAAGGTGAGGCAATTGACGAATATGTTCAATTAACACCTACTAAAGTATTTACTTCTATAGACAAAATAGCCATTGATACATGGTTATCTGAAAGAGGATACGACTAATTATTCTTTAAAGGGGTATTTAAAGATACCCCTTTTTTTTATGACAGAACAGACTCTAGAAAAAACTAAAAAGAGAATTAAAATCAGTAATCTGCATGAGATAGGATTGCTTATAGCGTTAATTATAGTCTTACTTTTATTTTCTTTAACTACTGAAAACTTTTTTACACAAAGGAATTTTACAAGTATTTTGAGAAGTGCCTCTTATGTTGGTTTAATTGCTTTTCCAATGACTTTTGTCCTTATTACCAGAGAAATAGATATTAGTGTTGGACCGTCAGTTGCTTGGTCAGGTTTACTTTTTGTAATTTTAATTAAGTGGTACGACTTTGGTTATCTAACTTCAGCTGTTATTGTAATTTTATGGGGCACCTTACTAGGGTATTTTATAGGAGTAGCTAGAACAAAATTATTCATTCCTACATTTATTACAACTTTAGCACTTTGGAGTGCGTTAAGAGGTTATTCTCTTTTTGTTACCGAAGGTCGGCCTATAGCAATAAGTAATAAGGAGTTTAGATATTTTTTTGGAGGAGATATTTTAGGTTTACCAACAGTTACATGGATAATGCTTGGAGCTTTTCTTATTTTTTGGTTTGCAAGCAAGTATACTGTTACCGGAACAAACTTCTATGCAGTGGGTGGTAATCCTAAAGCAGCAAGAAATATTGGTATTAATGTTGATAGAGTAAAGATTTTAGCATTAATAGGAACTAGTCTTTTTTCTGCTATTGTTGGTATATTATTTGTAGCTAGAGTTTCGTCTGGAAACGCAAATTTAGCTGATGGCATGGAATTTGATGTTATAGCCGCAGTTGTTGTTGGAGGAACAGCACTTGCAGGTGCTGTAGGAACTATGACTGGTACACTTCTAGGATGTGTTTTTATAGCAATGATTAGCAATGGATTAATACATTGGGGTATAGATCCTGATTTGAATAGAGTAGTAAAAGGAATAATTATTTTTTTAGCCGTTGTAATTAATTCAAATTTTACATTTAAATCAAATTCAGGTGGACCAAAAGAGGACTAATGGAGATTCTAGAATTAAATAAAATATCTAAAAATTTTGGAGCTATAAAGGCATTGGATAACGTTACACTTTCACTAAGATCAGGTGAAGTTTTAGGATTAATGGGAGACAATGGTGCTGGTAAATCTACTTTAATTAAAATTATAGCAGGCAATTTTAAACAGTCATCTGGAACAATAAATTTTGAAAATAAAAAAGTTCAATTTTCAAAACCTATGGAAGCGAGAGATAAAGGTATAGAAGTTGTTTACCAAGATTTGGCATTATGTGATAATTTAACTGCTGCATCAAATATTTTTCTTACAAGAGAGATTAAGAGAAATTTTGGAATATTAAAAATAATTAATTTTTCAGAGATGTTCAAAAGAGCTAAAGATATTTTCAAAGAACTTAAATCTGAAACTTTACCAGATGAGGAAGTGAAAATGATGTCTGGTGGACAAAGACAAGCAGTTGCTATTGGTAGAACAAAATTATCAGCAGCTAAAGTTGTATTATTAGATGAGCCTACTGCAGCAATTAGCGTAAGACAGGTTGCAGAAGTTCTTGAGTTAATTAAGCAGCTTAAAAATCAAGGTATTGCGGTTGTAATTATTAGTCATAGAATGCCAGATGTATTCGCTGTAAGCGATAGAATAGCTGTACTTAGAAGAGGTCAGTTAGTAGCTAATAAACTAGCGAAAGAAAGTTCACCTGAAGAAGTTACAGCTTTAATAACCGGTGCTATTGAAAAAGCTTGATTATAGAATTATTTTAAAACTATGCATGTAGATGATACTTGGTTTAAACCTGAATTAAATAAAAAATTATTAAAAGATCTTTCAAAAAAGAGTGATTGGGAAGGTTTAAAACATTTTGGGATTTATTTCTTTTTTTTATTCCTCTTTGGTTTTTGTATTTATTTAACATGGGGAAGCCTATTAGCTATACTTCCTCTCATTTGTTACAGTGCTATATGGGCCTACAGTCCATCTAACTGGCACGAAACACTCCATAGAACAGCATTCAAAAGTAAATTATTAAATGATATTTTCTATTATTTAAGCTCATTTATGGCAAATATGGAACCAGTGAGATGGAGATGGAGTCATACCTTTCATCACAGCCATACTCTTCAAACGCATGGTGATTATGACCACGAAATACAATTGACAAGACCAACAGATTTAATTCATTTCTTTTGTCAATTTATTCCTTTTGGACAACTAATCTATCCGC
>CACDIK010000012.1 GCA_902553005.1 uncultured Alphaproteobacteria bacterium
AAAATTTATATAACTGCTTCTCAAGGCAACTTCATAAATAAAGATGAAGTATTATTAAATGAAAATGTTAGATTTAAGTCAAATGATTTCAGTATTGAAACTGAAAAAGTAATTTTTAATAGAGATAAACAAACCGCAAAAAGCAAAACAAAGTCAATGTTTAAGTCAAAAAATGCTACAATTACTTCTGATGGATTCAATATTCATGATAAAGGTAATAAGATAATTTTTTATGGTAGTTCATATATAATATTAAAATGAAATTAATTATAAATATTATAATAATATTTCTGATTTCAATAACTTTAAATGCAAGAGAAATAGGTGAGACAGAAATTACCACAGAAGATGGTATTGAAGTCTTTCAAAATGAAAAATATTATTTATTAAAACAAAATGTAAAAATTGTTTCAGATAATTTTACATTGAGAGCAGATGAAGTAAAAATCAATTTTGATAAAAGTTTGTATGATATTACAGAACTTGATGCAAATGGTAATGTGGATTTTAAGTCTAATGAATTTGAAACAAGTGGAAGTGGTAATTATTTAAACTTTAAGGTAAAAGTTGAAAAAATAAAAATTGAGGGAGAGGGTTCACAATTAGTAACTAGTGATGTTAAGATGTTCTCAGACGGTTTTATAGAAGTTAATAATCTTAACGGTGATTTTTTTTTAAAAGGCACAAACTCTAAATTGGTTAATGACGATATAATCATTAAAGCAGAAAAAATTAATGGAAACTTTTCTGAAAAAACTGATGAAAAAAAAATAACTTATTTAGAAGTAATTGATAAAAATATCTCTTATGTTAAAAATGATGATACTGAAATGTATGCTAAAAAAATTAATTTTGACTATGATACCTCAATTATTGAATTAATAGATGATGTTATAATAATTCGTAATGAAGAAAAAATAACTGGTGACTATGGTACTCTTGATACTAGAAATAATTCATATAAAATTAAATCAAATAATCAAAACAAGGTAAAAGTAATAATTCAAAATAATGAGTAAATTCAATATTTTAGATAATGGTTTAACAATTAAAAAAATTTCAAAAACTTATGGTAATAAGCAAGTCGTAAGAGATATTAGTATTTCAATAAATAGAAATGAAATAGTGGGACTGTTAGGTCCAAATGGTGCTGGTAAAACAACTACATTTTACATTATAGTTGGCTTAGTTAAGCCAGATAGTGGCAGCATAGTATTAGATAAGGTAGATGTTTCAAATTTACCAATTTATTTAAGAGGAAAACTTGGTATAAGTTATCTTCCTCAAGAAGCATCAATTTTTAGAGGCATGAATGTTGAAGACAACCTTTTATCAATTATTGAAATAAAAGAGAAAGATAAAAATAAACAAAATATATTATTACAAAATCTTTTAAATGAATTTGATATTAATCATGTTAGAAAATCAAAATCAATTGTGTTATCTGGAGGGGAGAGACGCAGACTTGAAATTGCAAGGACACTTGCAACCAATCCTAAATATTTGCTTCTTGATGAACCTTTAACAGGAATAGATCCAGTATCTATTGAAGAAATTAAAATAATAATAAAAAAGTTAAAACTAAGGAATATTGGAATATTAATAACTGATCATAATGTAAGAGAAACTCTTAAAATTGTTGATAAAGTTTATATTGTTAATGAAGGAGCGATATTTTATGAAGGCGATCCAATATCAGCTGTAAAAGATGAGAAAATAAAAAAATTTTATTTAGGTTCAAATTTTCAACTCTAGCATGATAAGTAATGTTGTTACAAAGGGTATCAATGGAATGCCAAAAATACCCGGAGATAAATCTATATCACATAGATCGATAATTATCCCATCCATTTCAAATGGAATTTGTGAAATAAGTAATATTTTAAAATCTGATGATGTTTTGCATACACTAAATGCACTTAAATCTATGGGGGTTGATATTGAAGAGAATAAAAACAAAATAATTATTCAAGGTAAAGGATTGAACTCCCTAACTAAACCTGATGGAGAAATATATCTTGGAAACTCTGGAACAAGTGCTAGATTATTAACAGGACTTTTGTCTTCTCAGAAGTTTAAATCTATTTTAACAGGTGACAAATCGTTATCCAACAGACCCATGAAAAGAATTGCAGATCCTTTGAGTAAAATGAATGCCAAAATTTATACAACTAAGGGATCTTTACCACTTATTATTGAAGGAAGTAGTTTGAAAGCTATAAATTTTGATTTGAAAATTCCATCCGCTCAAATTAAATCTGGTTTGTTGCTAGCTGCTTTAAATACAAAAGGTCAAACAAATATAACTGAAAACAAAGTAACAAGAGATCACACAGAAGTAATGTTAGAATCATTTGGTGCAAATATAGAAATTAATAAAATAGGTAGTAAAAAAAATATAAAAATTATTGGGCAAAAAGAACTGATAGGTAATAATATTGATGTACCAAATGATCTATCAAGTAGTTCTTTTTTTATAGTATCTGCTTTAATAAATAAAAACTCAAAAATAATTCTAAAAAATATTAATAATAACCCTACTAGAAATGGAATAATTTTAGCATTAAAAAAAATGGGGGCTAAGATAAATTTGATTAATAATAGAATAAATAATAATGAAAATATTTGTGATATTGAGGTTATAAGTTCTGAATTACATGGCTGTGAGTTAGGTCCCAAATTTGCTGATTTAATGATAGATGAATATCCAATTCTCTCAATTGCTGCTTCATTTGCTAATTCACCAAGTGTATTTCGTGGATTGAAAGAGTTAAGAGTAAAAGAAAGTGATAGACTAAAACTAATTATACTTAACTTGCAAAATTGTGGTGTTAATTGTAAATCTGAAAATGATGACTTATTTATTTTTCCAAGTAATAATTACCAGATAAAAAATAATTTGATACAAACTGATTTTGACCATCGTATAGCTATGGCATTTTGTATAATGGGTACAAGATTAGGTCCTTTAAATATTAAAGATTCAGATTCTATAAATACTAGTTTTCCTACTTTTAAAGATGAATTTAAGAATTTAGGTGGTAATATTTTTTGAAAAAATTAATAATTACTATAGACGGCCCTGCAGCTTCCGGAAAAGAAAAAATAGCAAAATACATATCTAAAAAATGGAAATTAAATCATTTGGATTCAGGTATATTATATAGGAGGTTAGCGTTAATTTTTTTAATTGAAAATATAGATATTAAAAATATTAATAAAATTAAAAATAAATTAAAGGAGATTGATCAAATTTCTTTTAGAAATAGTAAACATATCAGAACACAAGCTATAAGTAAGCTTGCATCAAAAATAGCGATTTATAATAGTGTTAGAAGCTTTGTAAATAAATTACAGTATAATTTTGTAAATAAAAATAAAAAAATCAGAGGTTTTGTTATTGATGGCAGGGATATTGGATCTGTAGTTTTCAAAAAAGCCAATTTAAAACTATATATAGACGTAAATCCTGAAATTAGAGCTAAAAGAAGATATAAACAGTTGATTGATAGTGGTGAAAAGTCTATATACCCAAAAATTTTGAAAGATATTAAATTGAGAGATAAACAAGATAAATTAAGGAAGTATTCACCACTAGTGATACCAAAAGGTTCATATATAATAGACAATAATGGTAGTTTCAAAGATACAGTGAATCAAATAAACATACTATTGGAAAAAATTTAATATGAATCAACAATCACAAACCAAAATTTCTAATTCTGAGTATGATATACTCATAAATGACTCATTAAAAAATTCCTCTGCAAAAGAAAAAAGTATCACAACAGGTAAAATAATATCAATAGAGAATGAAGTTGTTACAATTGATGTTGGACTTAAAAGTGAGGGCCGTATACCTCTAAGTGAATTTTCAAGACCAGGGCAAAAAACAGAGGTTGAAGTTGGAGATGAAACTGAAGTTTTTATAGAAAATGTAGACAGTGCTAATGGTGAAACATCTCTTTCCAGAGAAAAAGCTGTAAGGCAGAAAGCATGGCATAATCTTCAAAATAGTTTTAATGAAAATAAAGTTGTTACAGGTATTCCTTTTAATAGGGTTAAAGGTGGAATGAGTGTTGATTTAGACGGTGTCATTGCTTTTCTACCTGGTAGTCAAATAGAAACTAGGCAAATAATTAAAGACACAAAAGAGCTGTTAAACAAACCCTTAGAGCTAATGATTCTAAAAATGGATAAATACAGAGGAAATATTGTTGTTTCAAGAAAAGCTATAACTGAAAACGAATTAAAAGAGCAAAGATCTGAGCTCCTTAAAAACATAAAAGAAGGATCTGTAATTGAAGGCAAAGTTAAAAACATTACTGACTATGGTGCGTTTATAGATTTAGGAGGTATTGATGGGCTTGTTCATGTAACAGATATATCATGGACAAAAATTAATAATCCCTCTGACGTTCTAGAATTGAACTCAACAATTAAAATAAAAGTTTTGAAATTCGACGAAGAACTATCAAGATTGAGCCTTGGAATTAAACAATTAACTGAAAATCCATGGGATAAAGTAAATGATATTATTAAAAGTAATGATAAGGTTTTAGCTAAAGTAATCAGTATGAATGATAATAACGTACACTTGATTATTAACAATAGCTTCGATGGCATAATTTCATTAAATGAACTTAGTTGGTTAAAAAAACCTCCTCATCCTTCAAAGATTATAAACGTCAATGATGAAGTAGAGGTTTTAGTTTTAGACATCGACGATGATAAAAAGAGAGTAAACTGTAGCTTAAAACAAATGAAAGAAAATCCATGGGCTAAGCTTAAAGAAAAGTTTAGTATTAATGATACTTTTGAGACAGAAATAGTAAATATAGTAGACTTTGGAATTTTTGTTAAAGTTATTGATGAAATAGATGGAATGGTTCATATTTCAGACTTAAATTGGGATGAAAAAGAATGTGAAAAAATTATTAAAGACTTAAAAAAAGGTGAAAAAATAAAAGTAAAAATACTTGATATTAACGCAGATAAAGAAAGAATTAGCTTAGGTGTCAAACATTTAAATAATGATCCAGTTCAAGATTTTATTGAAGCAAATCCAATAAACTCAAAAATAACTGGTAAAATTATCAATATTGATGAAAAAGGTTTAAAAATTGAGTTAGATAATGAGAAACAAATATTTGGATTTATAAAAAAATCTAATTTATCTAATGATAAAAATGAGAATAAAACTGAGCGATTTGCAATTGATGAAAAGGTTGACTCAATAATTTTATCCATAGATTCTAAAAACAGAACTGTAAATCTTTCAATTAAGGAACTAGAAATTAGAGATGAAAAAGAAGCGCTTAATAAATATGGATCGAGTGCTTCAGGGGCATCCTTAGGTGATATTTTAGGATCAGTACTAAAAAAATAGGATTAATGTTAAAATCTCAAATCCTAGAAAAATTACATAAAAAACATAATAATTTGAGCTTTGAAGATATAAATGATCTTTTCGATATCTTTGTAAAAAAAATGTCAAATTCATTACGAAATGGTCAGAATATTGAAATAAGAGGATTTGGAACAATAAGTAGAAAAATTAATAGAGAAAAAGTAGTAAGAAACCCAAAAACAAACGAAAAATTATTCAAAAATAAAAGCTTCAAATTACATTTTAAAATTGGAAAGATATTGCATAGAAAAATAAATGGCTTTACTGATTCTCACACAGAAGATGAAGTCTAGAAAAATAATTGTAGCATTAGACAGCAATAATTTAAATAAAACAATAAAATTAGTAAATATCTTAAAAAAAGACGTTTACGCTTTTAAAATTGGTTACCAATTTTTTTATAATTTTGGGTTAGAGGGTTATAAAAAAATTTATTCTATTTGCCCCAAAATATTTCTTGATTTAAAATTACATGATATTCCAAATACTGTAGAGAAGGGATTAGAGGCTTTGGTTAAAATTAAACCTCTTTTTACTACTATTCATATATCAGGTGGAGATGATATGATGATCTCGTCTAGAACAAACAAAAAAAATACAAAGGTTTTAGGAGTTTCAATTTTAACAAGCTTAAATAGTGATCAAACAAAAAAATATTATAGTCAAAAAAATGTATCATTATTAGTAAAAAAATTTGCTCAAGCAGCAAAAAAAAATAAACTTGACGGTGTTGTGTGCAGTCCTCAGGAAATAAAACATATAAGAAAAATAGTTGGGAAAAATTTTATAATTGTCACACCTGGTATTAGAATTACTAATAATTTAAAAAGTGATGATCAAAAAAGAGTTGAAACTCCAAAAAAAGCTTTAGAGCTAGGAGCAAATTATTTAGTCATAGGAAGACCAATAACTAAATCTAGAGATCCACTCAAAACTTTAAAAGATATTAATAAAAGTTTAATTTAGTAATGATAACTAAAATTTGTGGAATAAAAAATGAAGATACACTAATCTGCTGTGAGGATAATGGTGTAAATTTTTTTGGTATGATATTTTATCCTAAAAGCCCAAGAAATATTTCAATTGAAGATGCAAGTAATTTACAAAAAAAATCTGAAAATTTAAATATTAATGGTGTAGGTGTTTTTGTTAATAAAAATATTAATGAAATAGAAGGTATAATAAAAAAACTTAGATTGAAATACGTACAATTACATGGATCAGAAGATGAGGAATATATTAAAACTTTAAAAAGAATTGGAGTGAAAGTAATTAAGTCAATATCTATTAGTAATATAAATGACTTAAGAAATATTGGTAACTACAATAGTTCAGATTATTTTTTATTTGATTATAAGCCAATGAAAAATGAGTTGCCCGGAGGTAATGCAAAAAGTTTCGATTGGAATATATTAAAAAATCTAAATACTAACAAACCATGGTTTTTATCAGGTGGTATTAGTATAAAAAATATTCAGGAAATTCTTAATGATATCAATCCATTTGGTATAGATTTATCCTCTGGAGTAGAAAAAGAGCTTGGCATTAAAGATAATCACATTATAAATAATTTTATCGATAAATTAAAAAATGCTTAAAAATACATATAAAAGTTACCCAAATGAAAAAGGTTATTTTGGTCAATTTGGAGGAAGATATGTTTCAGAAACCTTAATGCCCCTAATTCTTGAAGTAGAAAAAGAATATGAAAAGATAAAAAATGATAAAAATTTTATAAATGAATTTAATCATTATTTAAAAACATATGTTGGTAGACCAAGTCCTCTTTTCTATGCTGAAAGAATTAGTAATGATCTTGGAGGTCCAAAGATTTATTTTAAAAGAGATGAATTAAATCATACAGGTGCCCATAAAATTAATAATTGTATGGGGCAAATCTTATTGGCAAAAAAAATGGGTAAGTCTAGAATTATAGCTGAAACAGGAGCAGGACAGCACGGTGTCGCAACAGCAACAGTTTGTGCTCTATTTGGTTTACCATGCATAGTTTATATGGGAGAGAAAGATATCGAAAGACAATCTCCAAATGTTTTTAGAATGAAATTACTCGGTGCAGAAATACGATCAGTTTCTACTGGGTCAAGATCACTTAAAGATGCTATGAATGAAGCATTAAGAGATTGGGTAACAAATGTTAAAGATACTTTTTATATAATTGGGACCGCTGCAGGACCACATCCATACCCAGCTATGGTTAGAGATT
Source organism: uncultured Alphaproteobacteria bacterium (assembly GCA_902553005.1). Taxonomy (GTDB): domain Bacteria; phylum Pseudomonadota; class Alphaproteobacteria; order HIMB59; genus CACPNW01. The sequence continues at coordinate 7,635 of CACDIK010000012.1, forward strand.
TTCAATCTGTAATTGGTAAAGAAGTTCGTAATCAACTTGAAGAACTTGAAGGAAAGGCTCCAGATTTATTAATGGCATGTATTGGTGGTGGTTCAAATGCTTTAGGATTGTTTCATGAATTTTTAGATGACTCAAATGTTGAAATGATTGCTGTTGAAGCAGCAGGGCATGGGATAAAAACTGATAAGCATGCAGCAAGTTTAACAGGTGGTAAGCCAGGTGTATTGCATGGAAATAAAACATATTTATTACAATCAAAGTCTGGGCAAATTCAGGAGGCGCATTCCATTTCAGCAGGCTTAGATTATCCAGGAATTGGACCTGAACATTCATTTTTATTTGAGGAAAAAAGAGTGACATACATGTCGGCAACAGACAAAGAAGCACTGGAAGCTTTTCAATATTGTTGTAAATTAGAAGGCATAATTCCAGCTTTAGAACCAGCACATGCATTAGCAGCATTAAAAAAAATAGCAAAAAACTATAGTAAAGATAAAATTATTGTCATGAATATGTGTGGCCGAGGTGATAAAGATATTTTTACAATAGCTGATGAATTAAACATAAAGATTTAAATGACTAATTTAATTAGTCACGCATTTAAAGATGATGAAAAAAAACTAGTAACATTTGTTACTGGAGGTGATCCTGATTTTGAAACAAGTTTACAAATTATTAAGACAATAATTAATAATGGAGCTGATATTATGGAAATTGGAATGCCCTTTTCTGATCCAATGGCTGATGGTCCAACAATTCAGTTATCAAGTAATAGAGCGATAAGTAAAGGAATTGATTTAGAAAATATTTTCTCTTTAGCCTTCGAGGCAAAGAAAACAAAAAGTGATCTCCCTGTTATTTTAATGGGTTACTATAATTTGATTCTATATTTTGGAATTGAGAAGTTTGTAAAAAAATGCAAAGACAATGGAGTTGATGGTTTAATTATTGTAGATCTACAACCAGAAGAAGATGAAGATTTGATCAATGAGCTTAAAAAAAATGATATTGATTTAATTAGATTAATTACTCCCACAACTGACGAAGCAAGGCTTAAATTAATATTAAAAAATGCAAGTGGTTTTTTATATTATGTGAGTGTTATGGGAATTACTGGACAAAAATCTGCTGATATTAATGAACTTAAAAAATCTGTTGCTTTTATCAAAAAACATACAAGCTTACCAGTTGTGCCAGGATTTGGTATTAAAAACTCAACTGATGTAAACAATATATGCAAAATAGCTGATGGTGCAGTTGTTGGATCAAGTATAATTAAAATTATTGAAGAGAATTTAAATAACAAAGATAAGATGCTGTCAGAAATTAATATATTTTCAAAAGATTTGAAAGATGGAACTAAGATATGAATTGGTTAACAAATTTTGTAAAACCTAAACTATCCTCACTTGTAAATAGAAGAAGTGTTCCAGAGAAATTATGGAATAATTGTGTGTCATGTGGAAATATGATTCATCATAAAGATTTAAAGGAAAATTTATATGTTTGTGTAAATTGCAATTATCATTTTAGAATGTCTGCAGAAGATAGAATAAAATTGTTTTTCAAAGATGACGATTATAGTGAAATTATCCCAGATAAAATCTCAGATGATCCACTGAAATTCACAGATAAAAAAAAATATAAAGATAGATTAAAAGAATACAGAAAAAAAACTAATAGAGATGATGCATTTATTCTAATAAAAGGAAAAATTAAAGACAAAGAAATTATCTCTGGACTAATGAATTTTGAATTCATGGGTGGTTCTATGGGTAGAGCAGTTGGTGGAGCAATAGTTAAAGGAGCTAAAATTGCTATAGAAAACAAATTACCTTATGTAATTGTTACTTCATCTGGTGGGGCAAGGATGCAAGAAGGAATTGTAAGCTTAATGCAAATGCCAAGAACAATTGCCGCTGTTGATCTGTTAAATGAAAATAATATACCCTATATAGTTGTTCTTACTGAACCTACTACTGGTGGAGTGACAGCTTCTTTTGCAATGCTAGGTGATATAACAATAGCTGAACAAGGTGCTACGATAGGTTTTGCAGGCAAAAGAGTTATACAAGACACCATCAGAGAAGAATTACCTATAGATTTCCAAAAAGCTGAGTACTTAAAAGATCATGGAATGGTTGATATAGTTTCTCATAGAAAAGACCTCAAAGAAACTTTGTACAGAGTATTAGATCATATAAGTTAATAAGTGAAATCTAAAACAGAAAAGTTGTTAGATGAATTGGTCAAACTTCATCCCAAATATATTGATCTTTCATTAGACAGATTAAAATTATTATTAAAAAAACTAGGTAATCCTCAAGATCATTTGCCAAAAACAATTCATATTGCAGGAACAAATGGAAAAGGGTCTGTTCAAAGCTTCATAAGAAATATTTTATTGAAGAATGGATATAAATGTGATGCATATATCTCACCACATTTATCTAGGTTTAATGAAAGAATAATTCTAAATAATAAAGAAGTAAGTAACAAGAAACTTTACAAAACTCTAAAATTTGTAAAAACAATAAATAATAACAAACCAATAACTTTCTTTGAAATAACAACAGCCGCAGCATTTATATTGTTTAAACAATCAAAATCTGACTTTCTTATTTTAGAGACAGGATTAGGAGGTCGATTAGATGCAACTAATATAATACCAAAAAAAATATGTAGTATTTTAACGCCAATTAGTTTTGATCATGAGGAATTTCTTGGAAAAACACTTAAGAAAATTGCTAATGAAAAATTGGGTATAGTGAAGAATTGTAAGTTTGTATTAGTTGGTAAACAAAAAAAAGAATTAAAAGATCACATTCAAAAAAAACTAAAAAAATTTGAAAATAAATATTTTTATGGAAAAGAATATCGAGTCACAAAATCATTAAAAAATAAATTTCAGATAAAAATAGATGGAAAAAAATATTTCTATAGTCAACCTTCATTAAATGGAAAACATCAGGAAGAAAATGCATCGATATCTATTTATTTTGCAAAAATTATGAAAAATATGGGTTATAGATTAAATACAAGAGATATTAATGCAGCAATAAAAAAAACTGCATGGCCAGGAAGATTGGAAATTATTAATTATAAACATAAAAAAATAATTCTTGATGGATCACATAATATTGATGGAGCTGATAAACTAAATGAATTTTTAAAAACTAAAAGAATAAAACCCATAGTCTTGTTTGGAATGTTGAATAATAAGAAAGCAAATTTATTTTTGAATATAATAAAAAAAAGAGTATCAAAAGTTTTAGCTATAGAAATTCCGGATGAAAAAAATTCATTTAAAACTAAACAAATAAATAAAATTTGTAATATTCATTCTATTAGATGTGAGCAAATAAATAATATAAATGATGCTTTAAAATATTTTAGATCACATCAACAAAAAATATATTTAATAACTGGTTCTTTGTATTTGATAGGAAAAATTAGAAAAAAACTATTATAAATTGGATTGTATCCAAGTCTCTAATGCTGTTTTAGGAAGACTGCCAACCTTAGTATCGATTAGCTCACCATTTTTAAAAATCATTATTGTAGGAATACCCCTAATACCGTATTTTTGTGGTGTCATAGGGTTCTCATCAATATTCATTTTATATATTTTGACTTTATCTTTATTCTCAACAGCAATTTCTTCTAAAATTGGGTCAAGTACTTTACACGGACCGCACCATTCTGCACCAAAATCAACGACCACTGGAACGTCATTATTAGATATATCTTTATCAAAAGTTTGATCGTTTGTTTTAAGAGTAGACATAAATAATATGTAAGAAATATTTATCTATTATCAAGCTAAATTAAATCTAATTTTCTAAAATTGATTTTTTATCCCCAATATGTCTAATTATAGATGGAATTACATAACCTTTGATTTGATTGTTTTTTATTAATTTTGTCCAAATTTCATTCATTGGGAATATTTTTTTTCTTTTATTAAAGATTTTTTTAGATACGATTTGAAGGCCAGAATAATACAATTTCTCATCTTTATTATTCCAATTTGTGACTACATTTCTTTTTAAATTAAAATCTCCATTTTCTTTTTTTAAACCTAGAAAATTAATATCTTTAGATAACATCATTTTACAGTGAGAAATATCTTGATAATTAGTAAGAAAATATTTGATATGTGATTTATTTTTTTTAGTCCAAAAAATATCAGAATTAACAACACATATTTTTTTTCTATTTGTATAATTAAAAATATTTTTTACTCCTCCCCCTGTACCAAGTATTTTTTTTTCATAGATAATCTGAATGGGATGTTTTTTAAAATTTTTGTCCAAATACTTTTTAATTTTATTATGTAAATAGTGTGTATTTATTAAGATTTCATCACATCCAATATTAGTAAAGAAATCAATTGTGTTCTTTAATAATACTTTATTTTTATATTTTAACAAAGGTTTTGGGGTACTGCGTGTCAGATTCTGCATTCTTGATCCAAAACCTGCACATAAAATCATTAACGTAAAATTCTTCATAAATTATAAATACTTTTCATACATTGATCTTAGTTCATAATTTTTAATATTATTCAATGTCGCTATTGTTCTAGATTTAGTTATTTTTAAATAGTTTAAGTATTTATTATCATTATTTTTGCTAAGTAATTTTCTCCATCTACCAAGTAATCGAGTCTGTCGAGCTAAACTTAAAACATAATATTGTTCCAGAAAAGTATTAAAATTTTCAATAATTGAAGTGTTATCATAAAAATGTTTAATTAATTTATCATTGTAATCTCTTGTAAAATTAATTCTTGGATTTTCTAATAGTGATATTAGGTCCCATCCTATAAATCCCTTAAAAGCACTTTGGAAATCAATAATTCCACATTGTAAATGTGTTTCACAATTTTCTAAAAAAAATAAATTAACAAATTCAAAGTCTTTGTGAACAAAGTTTTTCATATTATAATTTTGAGAATAAAATATACTTTTCCATGATTCATAAAATTTTGAAGTTGGAAAATTTGAATTTTTGCTGCTAGGAATATAATAAGTTACAAACTCTTTAATTTCAATTTTTAGATCTTCAAAGGTGTATTCATTTAAATTTTTTAAATTATTTAAATTTGATTCATTTTGGATAACAATTATATTTTCTACAGCTAGTTTTAAAAGTTTATAAAGATTATCTTTATTGTATATTTTATTAAAACTATTTTTTCCAAAATCTTGCATATATATTTTATATTTCTTTTGATTAACTTCATATATTATAGGAATTGATATATTGATCTTTTGTAATATTTCATAAACAGTAAGAAAATTTTTAAAATTATGTTTATCTCTAGAAAAATCAATTATTATTTTTGTATTCTTTTTTTCAGTAATTCTATAAATTAATTTATTAGATAATCCGTCCTCAATTTTTTCTAAATCATTTTGATGAGAATTCATTAGACTATTGTTTAAAACAAATATTAATTTTTCTTTTAGTTTCTGAAATTATATCTAAATTTAATAAATAATGATTTTTATTTAGCGGTAAACTAATTAAAATTTCAGGCCACTCTATAAAAGTAATATTGTTATTTAAATTTTCGAAGAAATCTAATTCCTCTAACTCCTTTAGACTCTTTACTCTATAAAGATCATAATGATATATTTGTGATGAATTAAATTCATAGGTTATCAAAATAGGGAATGTTGGACTAGTAATAGAAGATGGTTTTGGTAAATTATTTAATACAAAAAGATTATTAATTAATAATCTTATAAATGTTGTTTTACCAGCACCTAGCTCTCCTTGAAATAAGTAAATATCTCCAACAGATATGTCTTTGCATAAGTTTGTAGAGAGTTTTTCAAGTTCACGAAGATCTAAAATTTGATTACTTAATTTTTGCAAATTTTATTATGCAATACCTTTTAGAGCTTCTACTAAATCAGTTTTTTCCCAAGTAAAATGTCCCTTGTCACTTGGTTCTCTACCAAAATGACCATAAGCAGAAGTTGGAACATAAATTGCATTTGTAAGTTTTAAATGTTCTCTTATTCCTCTTGGGCTTAGATCAAATAAATCTTGCACAGATTTTTCAATTTTCTGTTCATCAACTTTATTTGTTCCATTAGTATTTACATATACTGATAAAGGTTTTGAGACTCCTATTGCATAAGATAACTGTATAGTACACTCATCAGCTAGATCGGCTGCAACAACATTTTTTGCTAAGTACCTAGCTGCATATGCTGCAGATCTATCAACTTTAGATGGGTCCTTTCCTGAAAATGCACCTCCACCATGGGGTGCTGCACCACCATATGTATCAACTATTATTTTACGACCAGTTAAACCAGAGTCACCATCAGGGCCTCCAATTACAAAGTTACCTGTGGGATTAACATAGAATTCTTCATCTTTAAGGCCTTCTAACAAGTTATTAGGTATGCACTCATGTACGTAAGGTTTAATAATTTCTTTTACGTCCTCAGGAGATAAACCTTCTTTGTGTTGTGAAGAAATAACTAAAGAAGTAACTTTACTTGGTTTTCCGTTTTCGTAAAGCATTGTAACTTGGCTTTTTGAATCAGGTTCTAGACCAGATGCAGATCCATCTTTACGGGCTTGTGCCATTTTATATAATATTTGATGAGAATAATGTATCGGTGCTGGCATTAATGATTCAGTGTCTTTACAAGCAAAACCAAACATAATTCCTTGATCGCCTGCGCCCTCATCTTTATTGCTACCAGAATCAACACCCATCGCAATATCAGCTGACTGCTCATGAAGAAAACTTTCGATATCACAGTTCTGCCAATGAAAGCCATCTTGTTCATAACCAATATCTTTAATACAATCTCTAACTTGAGATATAATCTGATCTTTAGGAACTGATGGCCCTCTTACTTCTCCAGCTAAAACTACTTTATTAGTGGTAGTCAAAGTCTCACAAGCTACGCGTGTTTGTGGGTCACCAGAAGATAAATAAGTATCAACAACCATATCTGAAATTCTATCACAAACTTTATCTGGATGGCCTTCAGAAACTGATTCACTTGTAAATAAATAAGATCTTTTCATATTAACTCCTAATATCTGTAAGTATTATCTTTAAATGGGCCCTGCTTACTAACACCAATATATTCTGCTTGTTTATCAGTTAATTCGGTAAGTTTTGCTCCAACTTTCTTTAAGTGTAATGAAGCAACTTTTTCATCTAAATGTTTTGGTAAAACATAAACTTTATTTTCATAATTTTTAGAATTTTTCCAAAGTTCAAGTTGTGCCAATACTTGATTAGTAAATGATGCACTCATAACAAAACTTGGATGACCAGTCGCATTTCCTAAGTTAACAAGTCTTCCTTCTGATAGTAATAATATTTTCTTCCCATCTGGAAACTCTACTTCTCTCACTTGTGGTTTAATCTCATCGGACTTGTAATTTTGAAGAGCTTCTGTTTGTATTTCGTTATCAAAATGTCCAATATTACAAACAATAGCACGATCTCTCATTTGTCGCATATGATCTTGCGTAATAACATCAAGATTACCAGTGGCGGTAACAAATATATCACCATATTTACAAGCATCATCCATCGTAACAACTTCATAACCTTCCATTGCTGCTTGAAGTGCATTAATTGGATCTATTTCAGTCACACAAACACGTGCGCCTGCACCTCTTAAGCTAGCTGCTGAACCTTTTCCAACATCTCCATAACCAGCTACAACAGCTATTTTACCAGCCATCATTACATCAGTACCTCTTCTTATTCCGTCTACTAAACTTTCCTTACAACCATATAAGTTATCAAATTTAGACTTAGTAACTGAGTCATTAACATTTATTGCTGGCACTTTTAATGTTCCATTTTTTTCCATTTCTTTCAAACGGTGGACGCCTGTAGTTGTTTCTTCGGATAAACCTAAAATTTCTTCCAACATTTTTGGATACTTTTCATGAATTATTTTTGTAGCATCTCCACCATCATCTAAAATCATATTTGGCTTCCAATCATCTGGGCCTTCTAATGTTTTCTCAATACACCACCAAAATTCCTCTTCTGTCATTCCTTTCCAAGCAAATACTGGAATGCCTTTTGCAGCTATTGCAGCTGCAGCATGATCCTGAGTAGAAAAAATATTACATGAACTCCATCTAACAGTAGCGCCTAAAAATACCAGAGTCTCAATCAAAACAGCAGTTTGTATTGTCATATGTAAACAACCTACAATTCTTGCGCCATCTAGAGGTTTGGAATCACCATACTCTTCTCTTAATGCCATTAAGCCGGGCATTTCTGTTTCAGCTATTGCTATTTCTTTATCACCAAAATCAGCTAAACTTATGTCTTTAACCTTAAAATCTTCACTCATGATTGTATTCCTTTATGATTGTTTTTACTTTTTAATGGTAATTTAATCAGAAAACAAGCACCTCTAAAGTCTAATTTGTCACTTTCTGTTAATTCAATTGAGCCATTAAATGAATTGATTATTTCATATGATATAGAAAGCCCGAGACCAGAGTGTTGGTCTCTGTCCACTATCCTATCAGTATAAAATCTATCAAAAATTTTGTTTTTTTCTCTTAAATCTATACCTTTTCCTTGATCATAAATTTTAATTTCAACGCAATTTTCATTTTTTTTGTTTGATGTAATTAAAATATTTGAGTTATTTTTGGCGATCGAAATACTATTATCTATTAAATTTAGGATTACCTGCAAAAATTTATCTTTGTTAAGAAGTACTAAATTTTTATTATTATCAGTTTGAAGTAAAATTTTAATATTTTTTTTATTAGTTGATTTTTCACCAAAATTTTCTTTTAGAAATTTATTTACATTAGTTAGTTCAAAATTTTCTATTTCAATTTCTGCAATAGTTTTTGAAAAATGAGAAATGTCTGAAATCAATTTATTCATTCTATCGATATCTTTATTAAAATTATTCATTAATTTTGATCTATCTTCTTTAGTTATATTTTTGCTAGTTAGTAATTCAATGGAGGATTTTATTGCAGTAAGTGGATTTTTTAGTTCATGCGCAACATCAGAGCTAAATTTTTCTAATTGATTGATTTGTGATTTCAATTCGTTTGACATAAGTTGTATTTGGTTTGATAAAATACCAATTTCATCAGATCTTAGAGGATATATTAATTTTTTCTTATTTGTTTTATCTCTTTCAAGAACAGTGATTTTAGTTAGTTGCCTTAGTGGTGTTATCAGACCTCTCAAAAAAATAAATGATAACAAAATTGTAACTACAATAAATAAAAGAAAAAAATTAAAAAAATTTAAAGATTGTCTAGCAAGTTCATTATTATTTAATAATAATTTGTACTTTATTAGAACAACTCCATAGACTTTATTATCTTGGATTATAGGTGATGTTAAAATTCTAGTTATATCACTATTTTCATCTTTGAACGTTTTAACGAGTTTCTGCTTTTCTTTAATAGTGTCAATAATCAAAATAATCTCATGAACATTTTTATCTAAATTTTTAGTAAATTTATTTTCAAGAATGTAATTATTAATATGATTAAAATTATTAATATAAATTTTTTCAAAAAAATTTGAGAAATCAACTATATTTTCACGTTTTTCAGATAAATCTACCTCCTCTACTTCTGTACTCAAAAATAAATTTGATGAGTCCGCAATTTTTATCCAATTTTCATTGTAAATAACAGTGTTAAAATCTTTATCACCAAAGTTTTGAAATATAAATTGTTCAGTAGTAAATTTTTCTAACTCTGGTTCTGACAATTCGATAGGATTAATATTATCTGCCAAATCACAGCTCTCTTTGTATGCTTCAATATCTTGAAGGTATCTGCAACGATAATCATACTGAAAAATTGGAACTCTTAATATTGAAGTATTTTCTAAATATTTTGTAATATTTGATAAATTTAATCTTAATGATTGATCTCTATTATCTATGAATTTATTATTTTGAATTAAGTTTAAATTGAAATAAGATAAAAATACTAAACCAAAAAATACAATAATTAAGTTAAGAATAATCAGTTGAAATGTTAAATTATAACTTGATAAGCTAAATAATCTTTTAATCACGCCAAGAATATCCAGAACCATATCTTGTTCTTATTTGATCAAAAGAATTATCATAAGATCTGAATTTTTTTCTTAATCTCTTTATATGGCTATCAATAGTCCTATCATCAACGTATATAGAATCACCATACATAGCGTCCATTAATTGATTTCTATCCTTTACTACTCCAGGATACTGAGCAAGAGATTTAATTAAATTAAACTCTGCAACTGTAAGTTCAATTTCTATACCTTTCCAAAAACATAATTGTTTATCTTCATCTAGTAGTAAATCACCTTTTATAAAATTTTGTTTTTTAATATTATTATCCTTTTGTTCTTCAGCTCTATTGTTATGAATTCTTAGTACTGTTCTTATGCGTTCATTTAATAATTTTTGTGAAAAAGGTTTTTTTATATAATCTGAAGCTCCCATTCTTAATCCAATAATCTCATCTTGTTCATGATCTTTTGATGTTAAGAAAATAATTGGAAGATCTCTTAGATTTTCAATCTTGCTCGAACGTATTTTTGAAAGAAGTTCATTTCCATCCATTTTAGGCATCTTAATATCAAACAATCCCAAATCATAAGATTTGCTTTCAAGAGCCTCTAAGGCCTCAACTCCATTAAGAAATGTATCTACTTTAAACCCTTCACTTTGGAGAGAAAGAGATACTGATGTGAGAATCGACTGCTCGTCATCAACCAATGCTATCTTAGTCATACTACTTTTTATTAATAATTTATGGCAGATTTAAGTTCAAAGAAAAAAAGACTCAGTAAATAAATTTAACAAAATGTGACTTAAGTTGATAAGTAAATGTAAATATTTCAATAACTTGTTTGCCTCCTGAAAATATGAATTAAGTTAGAGATTGACATGATAAAAAAAATATTTATGTTCTTATTTTGTTCTTATTGCGATATTGAGCAAATGTTGTATTGTCCTTTTTCGGCGGCACTACATATTGTGTTTTTCGACAATAATTTTTTAAAAATGGATAGAATTTAAATGGCAGACAATCTACAGGTATCAGCAAAAATCCCGGAAGAAAAAAGTGTAAATATTTTAACATTAAGTGTCGTACGTCGTGATGGAGCTATCACTCCTTTCAAATCAGGTAAAATTTCAAATGCTATAAAAAAAGCATTCTTAGCACAAACAAAAATTAGAAATGACAAAAATAAAGAAAAAGAACAACAAGATGGAATTCATAAAACTGTTGAAGCTTTAACACATAAAGTTGTCTCGGCTCTAACTAGAAGGATTGCTGATGGTGACATGATCCACATTGAAGATATACAAGATCAAGTGGAATTAGCGCTTATGAGAGATGAGCATCATAAAGTTGCTAGAGCATATGTCCTATATAGAGAACAAAGAGCAGCTTCAAGATATCACACTAAAAAACTAAAAGAGCAAGTTGGAGAAAAAGCTTCTTCAATGATGGTAACTAAAAGAGATGGAAGTAAAGAGCCGATTTCACTGGATAAAATAACCAACAGAGTCTCTGTTCTATCAACTGGATTAAATATTGATCCAATTGTCGTTGTTCAAAAAGCTGTTCCAGGATTGTATAGTGATATTAGTTCTGTTGAAATTGACACTTATCTTGCTGAAACTGCAGCAGCTTTAACAGTAGAGCATCCTGATTATTCTTATCTTGCCGCAAGAATAAAAGTTAATTCATTACATAAAGAAACCCCAGGATTTATAATAGCAACAAAAAATTTATATGATGATGGTTTATTGAGAGAAGAGTATTTTAAAAAAGTGATGGAAAATGCTGACGCAATAGAATCAATAATTGATTATGACAAAGATTATACATTTGATTATTTTGCCCTTACAACACTAATTAGAGCTTATTTGTTAAAGTTTGATAATAGAACAATTGAAAGACCTCAGGACCTATGGATGAGAGTAACTTTAACAGTTACAGGTAACGAGTTTAATTTAGATAAAATAAAGGAAACCTATAAAAGTCTATCTAGTGGTATGTATACACATGCTACTCCAACATTGTTTAATAGTGGATTAAAGATGCAGCAATTATCATCATGCTTTTTAATAGGTATGGAAGATGATTCTATCGAAGGTATTTTTAATACTATCAAAGATTGTGCACTAATATCTAAAACAGCTGGCGGTATTGGAATGCATGCTCACAACATTAGAGGTAGTGGAAGTAGAATAAAATCAACAAATGGTAAATCTAATGGTCTTATTCCATTTCTTAAAATTTTTAATGAAACTGCTAAATCAGTTGATCAAGGTGGAGGAAAAAGAAAAGGTTCTTTCGCAGTTTACTTAGAGCCTTGGCATGCTGACATTGAGAAATTTCTAGAACTTAGAAAAAATACAGGTGCTGAAGAATTTAGAGCGAGAGATTTGTTTTATGCTTTATGGATACCAGATTTATTCATGAAAAGAGTAGAAAATGATGAAGAATGGACACTTATGAGTGAACATGAATGTCCTGGTCTTTCAGATGTGTATGGTGACGAGTTTGAAAAACTTTACACTAAGTATGAAAATGAAATGAAGCATTTAGAAAAAATTAAAGCAAGAGATCTAATGTCTAAAATTATAGAAGCGCAGATAGAAACAGGACAACCTTATATGCTTTATAAGGACTCTATTAACAATAAGTCCAATCAAAAAAACATCGGTGTCATTAAATCTTCAAACCTGTGTGCAGAGATAGTTGAATATTCAGATAAGAATGAAACGTCTGTATGTAACTTGGCTTCCATAGCTCTGCCAAAATTTGTAAAAAAATCAGATAAAAAATTAATATATGATTATGATGGTCTCTATGAAACAGCAAAATTAGCTACAAAAAACTTAGATGAAGTAATTGATATTAATTTCTATCCAACTGATAAAACTGAAAGATCTAATAATAAACATAGACCAATAGGTCTAGGAATACAGGGCCTTGCAGATGTCTACTTTAAATTGGGAATAGCTTATGAATCTGAGGAAGCCAAAGAAATAAATAAATTAATTTTTGAGACAATTTACTTTGGAGCTTTAGAAGCTTCATGCGAGTTAGCAAAAGAAAAAGGAGCTTACGAAACATTTAAAAACTCACCAATTTCGGAAGGCAAGTTTCAATTTGATCTGTGGAATGTTAATCCTTCTTCAAAGTGGGATTGGGATTCACTTAGAGCTAAAATTAAAGAGCATGGTGTAAGAAACTCTTTAACAACAGCTTGCATGCCAACTGCGTCAACAGGTATTATATTAGGTAATACTGAAACATTCCAAATACAAACCTCTAATATATATAAAAGACAAACTCTTTCAGGTGAGTTTCTACTCGTTAATAGATATTTAGTGAATGAACTTTCTCAAAGAGGATTGTGGAATAAAGAAATGAGAGACAAAATAATTTTAGAAAATGGGTCTGTTGAAAACATAAATGAAATTCCAACTGAACTTAAAGAAGTTTATAAAACAGTTTGGGAAGTGTCACAAAAAACCGTCATAGATATGTCAGCAGATAGAGCGCCATTTATTGATCAAACCCAATCAATGAATCTTTGGCTTTCAACACCTACATTTGGAAAGGTTAATTCAATGCATATGTATGCATGGAAAAAAGGGCTAAAGACAGGAATGTATTATCTAAGAAGTAGGTCAGCTGTTGATGCTGTAAAAGTTACAGTTTCATCTGAAAAAGCAGCAAAAGATGCTTATATAAATACCTCTATTAAAAATAACAATGAACCAGAAGATTGCGAAACTTGCAGTGCGTAAAGAAGGAGTAAAGAATGATATCAAAAGGCGTTAAATCAATATTTCCAATAAAAAACCAAGAAATTTGGGATAGGTACAAACAACATATTCAAGCCTTTTGGACAACTGAAGAAGTATCATTGCAAGATGATTTAAGAGATCTTGAAACTTTAAATGAAGGTGAAAAGCATTTTATAAAACACGTACTTGCGTATTTTGCAAACTCTGAGGCAATGATTAATGAAAATTTAGCAAGTAGATTTTACAAAGAAATATTAATACCTGAGGCAAGATGTTTTATCTCAATGCAAATGTTGAATGAATCAATTCATGCAGAAATGTACGGTCTTCAAATTGAAGCTTATGTAAAAGATGCAAAAGAAAAAGATATGCTTTTTGATGCAATACAAAATGTACCATGTATTAATCATAAAGCACAATGGGTATCAAAATGGCTTAATGGTAGTCAAAATCTGCTAACCAGATTAATAGGTTTTGGGTTAGTAGAAGGTTTGTTTTTTGCAGGTTCTTTCTGTGCAATATATTATTTCAGAAAAAGGGGTCTGCTTCCTGGTTTAGCATTATCCAACGACTGGATTGCAAGAGACGAAGGAATGCACTTTAGTTTCTCATCATTGATGTTTAGAACTTTAAGAGATAAGTTTAATAATAAAACATTAACTGACGCAGATATAAGTGATTTATCTTTAATTCCTTCGGATGTGCCTCAATCACAATTTGAGGAAATTGTTAGAGAAGCGGTAGCTTTTGAGAAGGAATTTGTAAAAGATGCACTCCCAGTAGATTTGATTGGTATGAACGCCGACTTAATGTGTCAATATATTGAAGCTGTTGCAGATAGAATTGCAGACCTGTTCGAGTTTGATAGAGTCTTTAAAACAGAGAATCCTTTTGATTTTATGAGGGCCTTGGATGTTCAAAACGTTACAAACTTTTTTGAAAAAAGAGTATCTGAGTATCAAAGACCAACGGATAGAGCTTTAAGTTTTGATGAAGCATTTTAATGGAAGCAGAGATATACTCTAAAACTAATTGTGGGTACTGTGATAGAGCTAAACTACGGTTAGCTAAATTTAATCCAAAGATTTATATGCTTGATACGGATTATACAAGGGAAGATTTTTTTGAAAAGTTTCCAAACGCCAAAACTTTTCCTCAAATAATTTTAAATGGTGAAAAAATTGGAGGATACCACGAGCTTGAAAAGTGGTTTGAAATGAATACCTTTGATGAAGAATTCTAAATAACTTTTTTTTTCCTTTTCTTGTGTAAGCTTTTTTATTTCTAACAATTCTTTGTTTATACTTAGGTAATTTTAAATCTTGAGCATGGGGATTTCTTTTCTTAATTTTTTTTTTAATTTCCATAAACTATGGTCTAATGTGCCTGTCCCCAATGATCACCAGCACCAAAATCAACGGTAAGTGGAACAGAAAAATCTTTATATTTTAAATGTACTGACTCCATAATCTTTTTTACATGACTTACTAAACTGTCATATTTTTTATTTTCTACTTCAAAAATTAGTTCATCATGTACTTGTAAAAGCATTTCAGCTTCAATATTTTTAAGTTTTATTTCCTTATAAATTTCAATCATTGCTAACTTAATAATATCTGCTGCACTACCTTGTATTGGGGCATTGATAGCTTGTCTTTCTGCGAAACCTCTAACAGCAAAATTCTTGTCAGCAATTCCCTTAATATTAATTTTTCTTTTAAAAATTGTTTCAACATATTGATTTGTTTTTGCGAAATCAATTTGATGGTCCATATATTTTTTAATTTTTGGATATTTAATAAAATACTCATTTATATAATTTTTTGCTTCAGTATTAGAAATATCAAGTTGTTTAGCTAAACCGTAAGGACTAATTCCGTATAGAATACCAAAATTTATTGCTTTTGCTTTTCTTCTATAATCATTGTTTATTTGACTATCGTCTAAATTAAATATTTCCTTGGCAGTCGAAGCGTGAATATCTTCATTATTTTTAAAAGCTTTAATAAAATTTTTATCACTAGAAATTTCTGCAGCTAATCTAAGTTCTATTTGAGAATAATCAAAACTGACTAATTTCTTCCCTTTTCCACTAACAAAAGCTGTTCTTATTTTTTTTCCATTTTCGGTTCTAATTGGGATATTTTGAAGATTTGGATCTGTAGAGCTTAGTCGACCTGTTAATGTATTTGCTAAACCAAAAGATGTATGAACTCTACTTTTACTATCTGTTAATCTAAATAAAGCATCTGTGTAAGTCGATTTAAGTTTTGTTAATTCCCTCCAATCCAGAACAAGTTGTGCGATTTCAAATCCATCTGAGGCTAAATTATTTAATGTTGAAGAATCAGTAGAATATGTGCCTGATTTTGTTTTTTTACCGCCAGGTATTTTAAGATTAACAAATAATATTTCTCCTAATTGTTTAGGTGAGCCAATATTAAACTCTTCTTTTGAAAGTTTATAAATATTCTTTTCAAGTTTTTTACTTTCATTTTCAAATTCATTACTAAGACTTGTTAAAAACTCTTTATTTACCTCAATGCCATTTGCTTCGATCGATGATAATACCTCTACAAGGGGTAAATCAATATTTTGATAAACAAAATTAGCCTTTTCTTTTATTAAACGAGGATAAAGATGATGAAAAAGCCTGAATGTTAATAGAGAATCTTCTGCAGCATAATTAATTGCTTTATCAATAGTTACTTTATCGAAGGTAATTTCATTTTTACCTGTTCCAACAACTTCCTTATACTTAATTGTAGTATGATTTAAGTGATTAAATGATAAATCATCTAAATTATGTTTAAAAATTCCATTATCAATTGAATAGGAAATTAACATAGTATCTGCAATTGAATTAAAAATTACTCCATACTTATTTAAAATCCTAATATCATATTTTATGTTTTGCCCAATTTTTAAGATAGATTCATTTTCACATATTTTGTTAATATGATTAATTACATATTTTTCCTCCAACTGATTATCAATTTTTTTAGAACCATCTAAACTGGTGTGATTTATAGGAATATAATAAGAAATGTTTTCACTACAGCAAATTGATATACCAACTAATTTAGCTTTTTCTATATCGAGTGAATTAGTTTCAGTATCTATAGCGCATATGCCTTTTTTTTCAATTTCACTTAAAACTTTTTCAAAAATATTCTTTGAATTAATTAATAGATATTTTGGTTCTATTTCTTTTTTTGGAACTATATTATTATTATCACTAGATATAAAAGAATTAGATTTCAATCTTTCAGATGTTGATTTAAAGCCCTGTTCTTTTAGAAAATTAAAGATATTATTATTTTCATTTTTTAATTCATTATAAGTTTTTATTCTATTAATACTCTCAGGTATCTGGACATCATTTTTAAGTGTTACAAGCTTTAAACTTAACCTAATGTCATTTTCTGATTCTACTAAAATATTTCTTCTTTTTTCTTGTTTAATTTTATCAAGATTTTTAATTAAACCATCAATATCATTAAATTCATTTATTAATTGAGAAGCTGTTTTAGGGCCAATTCCAGGTGCGCCTGGAATATTATCTACTTTATCACCTGTTAAAGCTTGTATAAAAATAACTTTATTAGGTTTAACTCCAAATTTTTCCTCTACATCCTTTATCTCAATTTTTTTATTTTTCATTGGATCAAGCATTGTTACTTTACTGCTAACAAGTTGCATTAAATCTTTATCTGAAGAAACTATGATAGTCTCAATTTCATCTTTTTCCGCCAACTTTACATAAGTAGCAATTAAATCATCAGCTTCAAATCCTTCTATTTCTAATTGGGGGATATTAAAGCTTCTTACACATTCTCTAATTAATGGAAATTGTGGAATTAAATCATCTGGAGCTTCTCCTCTATTAGCTTTATATTCTGAATAAATTTTATTTCTAAAGTTTTCTCTTGCAGCATCAAAAATGACAATCATTTTATCATCACTATAATCTTCAATCAGTTTCACAAGCATGTTAGTAAATCCAAAAACTGCATTAATTGGTGTGCCGTCAGAACGATTCATTGGAGGAAGACCATAATAAGCTCTAAAAATGTATGCCGAACCGTCAACTAATATCAATCTACTCTTTTTATTCATAGTAAAGTTAAATATATAAGATTTTAAATAAATGTCAGATTATAAATATTCAATTGAAGCTAAAAATGTAAATAAAGTTTTCTATAAAAAATCTCAACAAGTTAAAGCATTAATTGATTTTAGTATTAAAATAGAAAAAGGTACAATTCATGGTTTATTGGGACCAAATGGAGCTGGTAAATCAACTTTCATTAATATTCTTGGTGGTTTAGTAAATAAAGACTCTGGAGAAGTTAGAATTTGTGGATTAAATATTGATGAGAATATTAAATTAAGTAAATTCAAAATAGGAATAGTTCCTCAAGAACTAAATATAGATCCTTTTTTTTCTCCAGCTGAATTACTAGAGCTTCAAGCAGGTTTGTATGGTGTCCCAAAAAGAAAAAGAAAAACAGATGAAATTCTAGAAAATTTGAAATTGACTGAACAAAGAAATGCTTATGCCAGAACCCTATCTGGTGGAATGCGAAGAAGGTTACTTATTGGGAAAGCTTTAGTACATGATCCTGAAATGATAATTTTAGATGAACCTACAGCAGGTGTTGATATTGATATAAGAACTTCAGTATGGAATTATATCAAAAAAATAAGCAGGGAAGGAAAAACTATTTGCTTAACAACTCATTATTTGGAAGAAGCTGAAAATCTTTGTGATAATATAACTATTATAAATTCTGGTAAAATTGTTATTGAAGGATCAAAAAACGATCTTCTAAATATTATTTCTAATAAGTCAGTTTCCTTTGTTTTAGATAAAAGTGTAAACATTCCTAAAGAATTAGATGAATTTAAACCAATTATTAATAATAATATATTAAAACTAAAT